>JACQWA010000243.1 GCA_016209425.1 Candidatus Rokuibacteriota bacterium | reverse complement strand
GCGCCGAACGGGGCGAAGATTCCCGCCACGTTTGACAGCGACAGGGAGGCAATCGAGGCGGGGCTCGACTGCATCGGGCTCACGCCGCCCGAGCGGGCGCGCGTGATCCGGATCAGGAACACGCTGACCCTCGGCGAGGTCGAATGCGCCGAGGTGTTCCTGCCCGAGATTGAAAAACGAGAAGACCTGACTGTGGTCGGGGAGCCCCGGCCGCTACGCTTCGACGCCGAGGGGTTGCTGCATCCCCTCGGCGCCTAACCGAACCGACTCCCCCCTCACCTTTTTCCTCTCCCCCCGTGGGGGAGAGGGCAGGGTGAGGGGGCAATTCAAAAGGAGGTTTCCACCTATGCGAATGACTCGCTGGCTCGTATTCGTCCTGTCCCTCGCCCTGCTCGTCCCGCTCCCGGCTGACGCCCAAACGAAGGTCAACCTGACCTTCACCTCGGGCCCCACCGGCGGGTCGTGGATCCCGCTGGCCGCCGCCACCGCGGATGTCATCAAGAAGAAGTTCCCCGAGCTGGATGTCCAGGTGGAGCCCGGAGCGGCGCTGGTCAACATGGAGAAGATGCGGAACGACAAGGCCGACCTCGGCTGGTCCATGACCACCGTGCTCTCCGACGCCCGCGCCGGCAAGGGGCAGTGGGTCGGCAAGCAAACCGACAGGCCGCTCTACGTCGCCAACTACTACCCGAACGTCTGGCAGCTCGTGGTGCCCGCCGACTCCCCCATCAAGAGCATCAAGGACCTCAAGGGCAAGCCCGTGTCGCTCCCGACCCGCGGCAACACGAGCCTCGACGACGGCTGGGTGCTGCTCCTGAAGGCCTACGGCATGAAGCTCGACGACCTGGGGCCCAAGTCCTATGGCCCCGTGGCCGCCAACGCCGAGGCGGTGAAAAACCGCCAGGCACTGGCTGCCGGCTGGTTCACGACGGTGCCCGCCTCCTTCATCCGGGACCTGGGCTCCACCACGAAGCTCCGGATGCTCCCGGTCCCCAACGACATCATCAAGAAGATGCAGGAATTCAACCCCGGCTTCGTTCGCCATGTGGTCAAGGCCGGGACCTACGCGGCGGAGGGGATCGAGGGCGACGTCGTCACCATCCAGTCCCCCACCATTCTCATCGCCTCCTCCAAGACCCCGGCCGACGCCATCTACAAGGTGGCGAAGGCCATCGTGGAGGGGCGGGCGGAGTTCGCCAACGTCACCAAGGCCATGGCGGGGATCACGGCCCAGGAGATGGCCCAGAACTTCGGCATGCCCTATCATCCCGGCGCGGAGCGGTACTACCGCGAGGCCGGCCTCCTGAAGTAGTCGAGCCCCCTCACCTTGATCCTCTCCCCCGCCGGGGGAGAGGGTGGGGTGAGGGGGAGCATCAGGCGTGCGAAAGCTTTCAGGGTATCCGGGGCTGGTCGTCGGCGTGGTGGGGGTCGTCATGGCCCTCTACCACGTCTACGCCCGGCTGACGTGGTACGCCCCGGACACCCTCGTTCTCCTGGTCATCACGCTCGCCTTCAGCCTGGTCCTGTCCTTCCTGCTCCATCCCGCACGGAAGGGGGGCACTCCCGACCGGATCCCGTGGAGCGACCTCGGCCTGACCGCCCTCTCCCTGGGAGTGGTCGGCTACGTCTTCGTCTATTACACCTACATCGTCAACCGCTTCCCGACCGCGCACCCCTTGGCGCGCGCCGACATGGTGGTGGCGGCCGTGGCGACGCTCCTCGTCCTGGAAGCGACGCGCCGGACCATCGGCGCCGCGCTTCCCATCGTCGCCCTCTGTTTCATTGCCTACGCTCTCCTGGCTCCCTGGCTCCCGGGTTTTCTCCGCCACAAGGGGCTGACGCTGGAGATCCTGCTGGACCAGACCTTCTTCACCACCGAGGGGATCTTCGGGATCCCGCTGAACGTGGCGGGCTCCTACGTGATCCTCTTCATCATCTTCGGGGCGTTTCTGGAGAAGTCGGGCGCAGGGCAGTTCTTCATGAACTTCGCCAACGCCATCGCGGGCGGGGCCCGTGGCGGGCCGGGGAAGGTCTCCGTGGTCTCCTCGAGCCTCTTCGGGACCATCTCGGGCTCGGCCGTCGCCAACGTGATGGTGGATGGCTGGCTCACGATCCCGATGATGAAGAAGACCGGCTTCAAGCCGGAGGCCGCCGCGGCCATCGAGGCCGTGGCCTCCACGGGGGGCCAGATCATGCCTCCCATCATGGGCGCCGCCGCCTTCGTCATGGCGGAGTTCCTGGGGGCGTCCTACGCCCAGATCATGATCGCCGCCGCCATCCCGGCCATCTTCTACTACGGCGCCCTCTTTGCCTCGATTCATTTCAACGCGGTGCGTAGCGGCCTCAAGGGGATTCCACGGGAGGAACTCCCGATCCTCGGCCAGATCGTCTGGCGCCAGGGCCACCTCTTTGTTCCGGTTCTGATCATCCTGGTCCTGCTGGTCCAGGGGTTCACCGCCACCTACGCCGCCATCGTCTCCGCCGCGTCGGTGGTCGTGCTGTCGTGGATCCGTCCTGAGACGCGCGTCGGGTTCCGGAAGGCGATCGAGGCCCTCCGGGACGGGGCCGAGCAGACGGTGCCGGTGGCCATGGCCTGCGCCTCGGCGGGAATCGTGATCGGCATCGTGCTGCAGACCGGACTGGCCATCCGCTTCACGGGGTTCCTCGTCCAGGTGGCCGCCGGCCACCTGATCCTGGCGCTCCTCATTACGATGATCGCCGGGATCGTCCTCGGCATGGGGATGCCGACCACGCCGGCGTACATCATGCAAGCGGCGCTCTTGATCCCTGCGGTCATCAAGCTCGGCGTTCCGCCGTTGGCGGCCCACATGTTCGCCTTCTACTTCTCCTGCCTGTCGGCCGTCACGCCCCCGGTGGCGCTGGCCGTCTATGCCGCCGCTTCCATCGGCCGCTGCGGCCTCTGGGGCGCGGGACTCCAGGCGGTGAAATTCGCCGCGGCGGGCTTCATCGTGCCGTTCTTCTTCGTCTACTCGCCGGCCTTGCTCTTTCAGGGATCCTGGGGGGAGATTCTCCGTGCGGTGGTGACGGGCACCATCGGCGTCATCGCCCTGGCCGCCGGACTCGAGGGACAATTCCTCCGGCCCGCCACCTGGGTCGAGCGCGGCCTCTTCATTGCGGCGGCGTTCCTCCTGATCGACCCGGGGCTCACCACCGACCTGATAGGTCTCACCGTCCTGGCCCTGGGCCTCCTCCTGCAGAAAGTGTGGGCGCCGACCACCGTCGTGGTCGCGCGCGGGGAGCGCACCACGTGAGCCGGGCCGCCCAGGCGGTTCTCACGCTGCTCGCCGCAGCGCTCATCGTGGGAGTCGTGCTCTACGGCGTCCTCCGCCTCTACGCATGAAGGCTGGGGTCAGGCTTGCGTTGTTGCGTTGCGCGGTCTTCGGGATGAAGAAGGCCCTCTTGGTTCCCTGAGCCCCCTCCCCCTGCCTCTCCCCTCAGGGGAGGGGAGGAGAGTGGAGGGGCGTCAGCATGGAGGTCGCGATGCCAAGCTACGTGACTCTCGTCAAGTGGACCGACCAGGGGATCCGGAACGTCAAGGAGTCGCCCAGGCGTGCGGACGCCTTCGAGGCGGCCGTCAAGGCGAATGGAGGAACGCTGAAAGACTTCTATCTCGTGATGGGGGAATACGACCTCGTGGTCATCACGGAGGCCCCCAACGACGAAACGGCGACGAAGCTGGCCCTGAGCGTCGCGTCGCTGGGGAACGTCCGCACCACGACGATGCGGGCTTATAACCGGGAGGAGTTCCGGAAGATCATCGCGAGCCTGCCGTAAGAGGTGAGGGGGCGTCGGTAGGGGAGAGCCGGAAGACCTGCACCGGCTCTTCCACGTTCTTGAGCGGCCGCTCGCCCAGATCCTCCAGGTCGAACCTGCCGTCCAGCCGACGCTGGGTCTCCGCGCCGATCAGGATCGCGTCACCCTCGGCGAGCGGGATGGATCACCTCGTTCACAGTTTGGGTGATCAGCTGGATGATCCGGTTGAGGTCGAGGACCGTCGTCATCGCGCCGGCCAGCCGCTCGATCGCCTGCTGGGCGTCGTAGCGCTGGCGGAAGAAGAGCCGGTCCACCAGCGCCTGCGTCCTCATGTAGACAGGATTGAGCAGGAGGATCACGGCCAGGGATGCCATGCCGGCCGGGATCAGCGGGGATACGGAGAGCTCGAGCTCGAACTGCGCCAGGGCTACGTTGAGGAGGGTGAGCGACCCGGCATACGCCAGGACGACAAGGCCGGTGACCGCCGAGTAGATGGTTCCGAGCCGGATTACGGCTCGGAGGTCGAACAGGTTGTAACGAACCATGGCGTAGGCCACCGCGAGAGGAAATAGGATCGCGAGCCTCCAGAGCTGGTCCAGGAACGGGACGGCGATTCGGAATACCGCTTCGACAGCGGTGCCGACCACCGGAAGTAGGTAACCGACGGTGAAGCCGGCGGTCAGGACTCTCGCGCGCTGCCGTGTGAGGGGGGTCCCCCCCGCGACGCTGGTCCGGACCAGCGAGACGATTAATAGAACGAGAGCGATGCCCCAATAACTCGCCCCCACGGCCGCCGGAGTGTAGGCCGCGCGGCCGGAGTGAAGCGACATTTGGATGAGGGCTCCGAGGATCGACGACAAGACGTACGGCAGCCAAACGATTCGCGGATGACGTCGAGCCATTGTCCGACGTTGGGGAAAGGTGAACGCGAGATGGGCGAAGATCGCCGGGGAGAAAGCCCACGCGGCGAGGAAGAGCCGGCTGAACCGGTACGTGGCGAGTGAATCGTTGTACGTTACGTGGGTGACGAACCAGATCAGGCAGAACGCCAGAAAGAGCCGGCTTTCCGCCACTCCCGGCCGAAGAGTCGTCACAATGGCGCCCAGGGCAAGAAGGAGCAGCCCGGGCAGAAGGCCCTCGAGGAGGTAGCGCTTGAACTGTCGTGGAGGGACACGCACCGTGAGAACTTCCGTCTCGACAAGTTGCCCCCGACGGATGAGGAGATAGCGGAGGGGTGTGCCCTTCGGGTGACGTTTGACCTCCGCCTGGATCTCGCGTCCCGAGGTGAGGATCCGCCCGTTGAGGGCGCGCACGTAGTCGAACGGCTCGAGGCCGCCGCGCTCCCCGCCCCCGATCCCGACGACCAGGTTTTCCATGACCCCAAAGCCGGGGGAGGGCTGGCCCACCCGGCGCCACTCGTCGAGCACCGCCACGACCGCGATGAGGAGGGCGAGCCCGAGCAGGCCCCAGGAGACGATCTTCTCGAGCGCGTGTTTGGATCTCACTCCAGCAGCTTCTCCATGATGATCGTGTCGACCCACTGGCCATCCAGCTTGCCCTGCTCCCTGTAGATCCCCACGGTGCGGAAGCCGAGCTTCTGGTAGAGCGCCATTCCTCCCGTGTTGGTGGGAAAGGCGGACAGCACGAGCTTGTGGTAACCAAGGTCGCCCCCCAGCTCGACGAGCCGCGTCAGAAGCCGGCTGCCGATCCCCTTGCCCCGCCACCCCCGCTCGACGTAGATGGAGAAGTCCGCGACGTAATCGTAGGCTTTCCGCGGGTTGAAGGGGTTGAGGCTCCCCCAGCCCACGACGTGCCCTCGCGCTTCGGCTACGATGACCGGGTGACGTCGCCTCCGGGAGGCGAGCCACTGGCGACGCTCGTCGGGCGTGCGCAGGTCGGTCTCCAGCGTGGCGACGCGATCCTCGATTCCCTGGTTGTAGATCGTCGCGATCGCTTCGCCGTCGGTGGGCCTCGCGGGCCGGACTGTCAGCTCGCTCATGCGGGACGTCCCCTTGGAGCGCCCACCCATGCCTCCGGCATGGGTCCCCGGCCGGCGCAACCCTGGGGGGAGGTCCGGAAGGGGGGCATTAGCCCCCCTCCGGGGAAAGCTCGCGCGCGTCGAGCCTTCCGTCACCCTTGAGATGCTCGAATTCCTCGATGGTCTTCCGGATTCCGTCTGAAAGCGCCGTCCGGGGCTTCGGCCCCAGGTCGCGCTGGTAGCCGTGATCGGCCAGGGCGGCCGGGAAGGGGATGGGGGTGTCGGCGTGGCTGATCAGGCCGCGGGCCGCCGGCCACGCCTCCTCGATGAGGCTGACGACCCGGGCAATCGCGGCCGACTCGCCGTGCAGGTTGTACACCCGCGCTCCCGGGAGCTCAGCGTCGGCGGCGGCAAGGCAGGCCGTGGCCACGTCATCGACGTAGATCAGGTCGCTGCTTCCCCCCCAGCGGATCCGGAAGGGGCGACCCAGCACCGCGGCCTTCATCGCGAGCGTCGGGTCGGCGGTGACGCCGAAGTCGCGCCCCGGCCCGTAGACCGACAGCGGGCGAAAGCCGATCGAGGGGATCCGGTGCTCCTCCCAGTAGATGCGCGCCGTCTCCTCGTTGGCGACCTTGTAGACGCCGTAGTGGGTGGCGGGCTTGGGCGGCGAATCGTCGCTGACGGGGCCGGGGCCGTAGAGGCCGGGCGGGCCAAAGACCGCGGCGGAAGAGAAGTAGACCACCCGCGTGACCTGGCCTTTGTAAGCTCGGGCGGTCTCGAAGACGGTGGCGGTGCCCACCACGTTCACGCGCGCGCCGCCGACCGGGTCCTGGCGGCAAAGCGGCACCTGCCAGGCCGCCAGGTGGATGATGCGCGTGATGTGGTGCTCGCCGACGACCCGGGCGAGGTGGTCGCGGTCCGCGATGTCGCCTTTGATGAGCGGGACGTCCCGGAGCCGCTCAGGTCCCACGATCATCTTCATCCGCCACGGGTTATCTCCCAGGTCGTAGACTACCGGGATTTCCCCCGTCGCGAGGAGCCGGCGGACCACCCACGAGCCGATGCAGCCGAACGCCCCCGTCACCAACGTCGCCATTGGCCTCCCATCCCTCCTAAAAAACGGAGTGTAGCATAGGCGGCAGGCGCGGCCCCCTCTCACCCCGCCCTCTCCCCCAGCGGGGGAGAGGATGTGAGTGGTAGAATGGGCGGCCGGGGAGCCCGATCCCCTGGGTGTCGCCGCCCCTGCCGTTCTCCCCTGACAAAGGAGGCGTCCCTTCATGGCCACGGATCAGAAACCCCTCGTTGTCGTCGGCGGACCCATCCACCCCGCCGGCATCGACCTCATGAAGAGCGAGGCCCGGGTCGTCATCCCCGAGGACCTTTCGGAAGAGGGTGTGATTGCCGCAGCGCAAGAGGCCGAGGCGATCCTATTCCGGATGAAGCCGCCCTGCACTGAGCGGCTGATGAGCTCATGCCCCAGGTTGAAAGTCGTCGGCCGCTACGGCGTGGGGCTCGATACGGTGGATCTTCCGGCGGCGACCCGTCTCGGCATCGCGATCGTGCACGCCCCAGGGTCCAACTCCGACTCGGTCGCTGAGCATGCGGTCATGCTGATGCTCTGCGCGATCAAGCACCTCATCCCCATGGATCGGGGCACGCGGGCGGGGGCGTGGCGGGGCCAGCGCCTCCGCGGCATCGGTGAGCTCAAAGGGTTGACGCTGGGAATCGTCGGCGTGGGGAATATCGGCCGGCGCGTCGCCCATCTGGCCCAGGGGTTCGGCATGCGCGTCCTGGGCTACGATCCCTACGTGCCGGCCGACGAGCTCCGGCGTCGAGAAGTCGAGCCGGTGTCCGACCTCACCACCCTTGTCGGGCAGGCGGACATTGTCACGTGCCACACCCCGCTCACGCCGGAAACCCATCACATGATCAACGAGCGGACGATCGCCCGGATGAAGGCCGGGGCGATCTTCATCAACACCTCACGGGGGAAGGTGCAGGATGAACGCGCCCTGTTTGAAGCGTTGACGCGGGGCAAGCTCAGCGCGGCGGGGCTCGACGTGTGGGAGGAGGAGCCGGTTCCGGCGGATAATCTGCTGCTCAACCTGGAAAACGTGGTCTGTACCTCCCACGTGGCCGGCGTGAGCGAGCAGGCCAACCGCAACATTGCCACGCAGGTGGCGGCGGAGATATTGAGAGTGCTCCGCGGGGAAAAGCCCAGGGTGCTGGGCAATCCCGACCTCTGGCCGAGACTCACTCACCTGCGTTGAGGGAACCCTCACCCTCTCCTGGGAGGGAGAGGGCACGTTTTGCGATCCTCTCCCCTCGAGGGGAGAGGGCAGGGTGAGGGGGATTCGGATATACTGACGCGAGGAGCAGGCCATGCCCATTGACAGCCGACCCCCGAAGGAGATCCGCGACGACATCCGCCGCGGGAAGTTCGGGGGCGTCACGGCGGGGCTCGCGCCCGGCTTTGTCCAGGCCAACCTCGCCGTCCTCCCCAAGGACCACGCCTATGACTTCCTGCTCTTCTGTCAGCGCAACCCGCGCCCGTGTCCGCTGATCGAGGTGACGGATGTCGGGTCCCCCGAGCCCTCCGGAGTTGCGCCTGGGGCGGATCTGAGGACGGATCTGCCGAAGTACCGGATCTACGAGGATGGCCAACTGGCCGACGAGGTGACGGACATTGTGCCCTACTGGCGGGAGGATCTGGTGGCGTTCCTGCTCGGCTGCTCCTTTACCTTCGAATGGGCGCTGCTGGACGCCGGCGTGCCGATGCGACACATCGAGCAGGGGCGGAACGTGGCCATGTGGCGAACCTCACTCGCCTGCCGCCCGGCAGGCCGATTCCGCGGCCCCATGGTCGTCTCCATGCGCCCGATCCCCGCGGCGATGGTGCCCAAGGCCGTCACGGTCACCGCGCGCTTCCCGATGGCCCACGGCGCTCCCCTCCACATCGGCGACCCGGCGGCCATCGGCATCACCGACATCGCGCGCCCCGAGTGGGGCGATGCCGCCCAGTTCCTCCCCGGGGATGTGCCCGTGTTCTGGGCCTGCGGGGTGACCCCTCAGGCCGTGGCCCTGGCCTCGCGCCCGCCGTTCATGATCTCGCACAGCCCGGGGCACATGTTCATCACCGACCTGCCCAACCACGCGCTCTCGGTGATCTGAGCCGTCACCCGGGCCCTGATGTATCCCGAGCCGAAGTTCCTGCCGGCGGGCGACCTGGCAGTCTCCGTGGAGCTCGGCGATGAGATCAGCCGGGAAGTGAATGCCCGGGTCCTGGCGCTCGAGTACCTGATCCAGCAGAAAGCCCTTCCCGGCGTCCTGGAGACCGTTCCCACGTTCCGCTCGCTGCTGGTCTACTACGATCCCTCCAGCGTCGGCTACGAGGCGCTCGTGGCCGCGCTCCGTGCCCTGGTTCCTCAGGCTCGCCCGGATGTGCTCCCTCCCGCGCGCACCGTCGAGATTCCGTGCTGCTACGGCGGCGAGCTGGGTTTTGAGCTCGAGGCAGCCGCTGCCAAGGTCGATCTGGCTCCGGAGGAGGCCATGCGACTGCACTCGGGAGCCGACTACTATGTGTTCTTCGTCGGCTTCACGCCGGGCCTTCCGTACATGACGGGCATGCCCGAGCGCCTCACCATCCCGCGGCTGGAGACGCCGCGCACCAGGACGCCCGCAGGCAGCGTCGGGATCGGCGGGAGCCAGTGCTCGATCTATCCGGTCGAGAGCCCCGGCGGGTTTTGGGTCCTCGGGCGCACCCCGCTCCGGCTCTACGATCCGACAGCCGCCGATCCGATCCTGCTCAGGGCGGGCGATCACGTGCGCTTCCGGCGGATCGATCGGCAGGAGTTCGACGCCATTGCCGAGGCGGTAGCCCGGGGAACCTACCAGGTGAAGATCGAGGAGGGGCGCCGGTGAACGGCTTCGTGGTCGTCCAGTGCGGCGCGCTGACGACCGTTCAGGACCTGGGACGGCCCGGCTACCTGCGTTACGGGATCCCACCATCCGGGCCCCTGGACCGGGCCTCCTTTTTGCTGGCGAATCGCCTCGTAGGGAACGCTGATTCGGCCGCGGCGCTTGAGTGCACGCTGATGGGCCCCTGGCTAGAGATGCGCGGGGAGAGCGTCATTGCCGTGACGGGGGCCGACGTTCCGGTGACGGTCAACGGCCGGGAGGTTCCCCGCTGGACCTCACTCCCCGTGAGCCCGGGTGACGTGGTGAAACTGGGAGTGGCGCGGAGAGGGCTCCGGGCGTACGTGGCCTTCAGGGGCGGGATCGACGTCCCCCTGGCTCTCGGGTCGCGCGCCACCTACCTGCGCGGCACCCTCGGCGGCTTTCAAGGGCGGCAGTTCCGAGACGGAGATCAGATGGACCTCCTCCCCCCGGCAGAGGGGATCGAGCCCGTGCGGGCTCGCCGGGTGAGGCCCGAGATGATCCCTTCCTGGCAGGACGAGGTGGAGGTGCGGGTGGTGCTGGGGCCCCAGGCCGAGCGGTTCACGCGCGCGGGAATTGACGCCTTCCTCGGCGAGCCCTATGAGATGACGACCGACTCCGACCGGATGGGGGCACGGCTCCAGGGGCCCGCCATCACCCACTCCCGGGGCCATGACCTTGTCTCCGACGGCATCCCGCTCGGTGGGATCCAGGTGGTCGGCGACGGGCAGCCGATCATCCTCCTGGTGGACCGCCAGTCCACCGGTGGCTACACGAAGCTGGCGACGGTCTGCTCCTTCGACATCGGGAAGGTCGGCCAAACCAAGCCGAGGCAACGCCTCCGCTTCAAGTCCCTGACGGTTCCCGAGGCCCACACCCTGCTCAGGCAAGAGTTCAAGCGCCTCCAGGAGGCTCTTCTATGACCCTCGAAAAGGTCATCCGTGACTACGAAGCCAGGACCGCGCGTTCCAGGACTCTGCACGCTCGGGCCGTCAGGGTGATGCCCGGAGGGAACAGTCGCACCACCACCTTCTTCGACCCGTACCCGTTCTACGCCGCGAGGGGCGAGGGGGCACGGATCTGGGATGTGGACGGCGTCGAGAGGCTGGACTTCAACGGCAACTACACGAGCCTGATCCTCGGCCATGCGC
>JACQWA010000242.1 GCA_016209425.1 Candidatus Rokuibacteriota bacterium | reverse complement strand
AGGGGCTCGGTCGGAGCGATCGATCCCATCCCGAAGACGGAGCAGACCCAGCTGTCGTCCGGGAGGATCTCGGGAGGCGTCCAGCTCACGCTCCGGCCCGCCTCCACGTGAGGCAGGAGGACTTCGAGACCGACGTCGGGCCGCCCGCCGCCGCCCGTTCCCAGGAGCGTGAGGCCCCGGATCAGGTCGTGGACATCCGCGTGCGTCTTCAGCATCGCATCTCTCCTTCGCCCCACCCCGCGCGGTTCGAGCGCCGGCTTTGCCGGCGCAACCCCACTTCTGGGGGTGGCCTCGGAGGGGGCCGCCGAGGCCCCCTCCGAATCTTAGACGAGATGGCAGGCGACGAAGTGATTCGGCGTAACCTCGCGGAGCCCAACCGGCTCGGCGCAGACCGGTTGGGCAAGCGGGCAACGGGTCCGGAGTCGGCAGCCCGTCGGAATGTCGATCGGGCTCGGGACCTCTCCGGCCAAGATCAGCCGCTCTCGCTTGGCGTCCGGGTCCGGGATCGGGATTGCCGAGAGGAGCGCGCGCGTATACGGGTGGAGCGGCTTCGAGAACAGCTCCCGCGTCGGGGCCTCCTCCACGATGGTCCCGAGATACATGACCGCCACACGGTGGGCGAGATACTTCACCGTGGCGAGATCATGGGAGATGAAGAGGTAGGTCATGCCGAGCCTTGTCCGGAGGTCATCCAGCAGCAGGATGATCTTCGCGCGAAGCGAGACGTCGAGCGCGGAGGTCGGCTCATCCAGGATCACGAAGCGCGGCCGCGTGGCGATGGCGCGCGCGATGTTGACCCGCTGGCGCTGGCCGCCCGACAGCTCGTGGGGGTAACGGTGGAGCAGCTCGGGCCCGAGCCCCACCCGGTCCAGCACCTCTCTGACCGCGTCCTGCCGCTCTGCGGTCGTCAGGGTCGTGTGGAGGCGGAGGGGTTCGTCCACGGTCCGGCGCACCGTGAGCCTGGGATTCAGCGACGCGTTGGGATCCTGGAACACCATCTGCAGGTCACGCCGGAGCCGCCGGAGCGGCTCGTCGGGGAGGGCCGAGAGGTCCGTGCGATCGAAGAGGATCCGGCCCGCCGAGGGCTCGATGAGCCGCAGCAGGCAGCGGGCGACCGTTGATTTCCCGCAGCCCGACTCCCCCACGAGCCCCAGTGTTTCCCCCGGCGCCAGTCGCAACGAGATGCCATCGACCGCCCGAACCGCCGGACGCGCACCGCCGCCCATGGCGCTGAGCCACGCCCGGATGCCCTTGAGGGGGAAATGCTTGACGAGGTCCCTAGCTTCGAGCAGGGACGACATTCGATGGCTCGACGGCGTGGCAGGCGACCTCGTGATCGTGCTCGAGGGGGAGCAGCTCTGGCTTCACCTCGCGGCAGCGGTCGATCACCCACGGGCAGCGGTCGGCGTAGCGGCAGCCCGGCGGCGGCTCCAGGACCGAGGGAACGGCGCCGGGGATCGGCTCCATCGTCACCTCACGGTCCACGCGCGGGATCGATCGGACCAGCGCCCGGGTGTACGGATGCGCGGGGTGCTTGAAGAGGCCGTGGACATCCGAGCACTCGACCAGCTGCCCCGCGTGCATGACCGCGACGCGGTCGCAGACCCCCGCCACCACGCCCAGATCGTGGGTGATGAGCACCATCGAGGCGCCCGTCCGCCGGCCGAGCTCGCGCAAGAGGTCCAGGATCTGGGCGGCGATGGAGACGTCGAGTCCCGTGGTGGGCTCGTCCGCCAGGAGCAGGCGCGGCTCGGTCGCAACGGCCATCGCGATCATCACGCGCTGGCACATGCCGCCGGAGAGCTGGTGGGCGTACTGGGAAGCCCGACGTTCGGGCTCGGGGATCCCGACGAGCCGAAGTATCTCCAGCGTTCGCTGCCACGCCTCGTGCCCCGAGCACCCCCGGTGGAGCTCAAAGAGCCGCGCGATCTGGCGCCCCACCGGCAGGACCGGGTTGAGCGCCGTCCGCGGGCTCTGGAAGATCATCGCAATCTGCGAGCCCCGGACGTGCCGCATGGCTTCCTCCGACAGATCCAGAAGCTCGCGTCCATCAAAGCGGATGCTCCCCCGCACGATCCGGCCCGGAGGCCGGATGAGGCGGAGGACCGCGAGCGCCGTCACGGACTTGCCCGAGCCCGACTCCCCGACGAGCCCGAGAATCTCGCCGCGCCGCACGGTCAGGCTGATGCCGTCCACCGCCTCCACGCGTCCCTCGTCGGCCGCAAAGTGCACGGCGAGGTCCCGGATCTCGAGAAGGGGGGTCATCGGACCCCCCGCATCCGGGGATCGAGGACGTCGCGGAGCGCGTCGCCGATCAGGTTGAAGGCGAGCACGGTGACCATGATGGCGACGCCCGGGAAGAGAAAGAGCCACCACTCCCCGGAGACGATGTAGCCGGCGCCCTCGGCGGTCATGTAGCCCCACTCGCTCTGCGGCGGCTGGATCCCCAGGCCGATGAAGGAGAGCGCGGCGACGGTGAGAATCGCGAAGCCCATCGCCAGGGTCGCCTGGACAATGAGGGGAGGAACGCAGTTGGGGAGGAGATGGAAGAAGACGATCCGGGCGGGACGGTTTCCCACCGTCCGGGCGGCCTCGGCGTACTCCATCTCCCTGGCCTTGAGCATCTCCCCGCGAAGCAGCCGGGCATAGATCGGGACATGGGTGATGGCGATGGCGACGACCACGTTGAGCGTGCTGTTGCCCAGCGTCGCGGTGATCCCCATGGTCAGGATGAAGGCGGGGAAGGCCATGATCGTGTCCACGAGGCGCATGACGAGCTGGTCCATCCATCCGCCCCGGTAGCCCGCCACGGCTCCGAGGAAGGCGCCCCAGGTGAGCGCCACGGCGGTCGCCGTCAGGGCCACGAGCAGGTCCACGCGCGCCGCATGGATCACGCGTGAGAGAAGGTCCCGCCCGTAGACGTCCGTCCCCATCCAGTGGCGGAGGGAAACCCGCTGCAGGGCGTCGCTCGCGCTGGTGGCATCGGGGTCGTAGGGGGCCAGCCACGGCGCCGCGAGCGCGGCGAGCATGATCGCGACAATCGCGCCACCGGCCGCAAGCGAGAGGCGATCCTTCGTCAGGCGTCGCCAGAGGAGCCTGGCCCGCCGCGCGCGTTCGCGCCGAAGAACGACGGCCTCGGCCATGGCGCTCGTCTCGCGCATCAGCGCAGCCGGATCCTCGGATCGACGAGACCGTAGACCACGTCCACAACCAGGTTGACCAGCACATAGACGACCGCCACGAACAGGACGAACGACTGGATGGGGCCCGAATCCTTGGACATCAGCGACGTGACGGCGTAGTTGCCGATCCCCGGCCAGGCAAAGACCATCTCCACGACCACGTTGCCCGCCATCAGGAAGCCGAAGATCACGCCCAGCAGGGTGATGACGGGAATGAGGGCATTCCGGAGCGCATCGCCATAGATGATGCGGCTCGGGGGGATCCCCGCCGCCCAGGCCGCCTTGATGAAGTCCGACTCGAGGATCTCCAGCATCGTCGCCCGCACCATCCGCGTGAGCGGCGCCATCACCGCGAAGCCCAGCGTGGCGGCGGGAAGCATGAGCTGGTAGAGACTCGAAACGACCGCCCGCCGATTGCCCGTCAGCAGCGCGTCCACCACGTAGAGGCCCGTGATCCTCCCGGGAGGGGAGACATCGGGGCTCAGGCGCCCCAGGGGCGGCGGAGCGACGCCCAGCAGGTAGAAGAAGACGAAGAGGAGGAGGAGACCGGTCCAGAAGGTGGGCATCGCGACGCCGGCGACTCCCGCCAGGCGGCTCAGATGGTCCACGGGAGTATCCCGGTACACGGCCGACAGGACCCCCAGCGGGATGCCGATCGCGGCGGCGATCAGCAGGCTCGCCAGCGTGAGCTCGAGCGTGGCCGGGATGCGCTGGAAGAAGTCCTCCAGCACCGGGCGGCCGGTGGTTGCGCTCTCGCCGAGATCGCCCCGCAGCAGGCCCCGCAGATATCGCCAGTACTGGACGTGGACCGGCTGGTCGAGTCCCATCTTCCGCTCCATCTCTGCGAGGTACTCGGGAGTCGCGAGGGGCCCGGCCTTCACCAGCGCCGGGTTCCCGGGGAGGAGATAGGTGAGGGCGAAGGTGATCAGCGTCACCCCGAAGAGCGTCGGGATGACCAGCAGCAGCCGGTGCACGAGATAGCGGCCGAGTCCCATTCCTTCCCCCGGTCTGTGTGGCGAACGCCGCGCGCTGAGCGGCCGTCAGCCGAGGAAAACGAAATCCGGGCGGCTAACCTATACGGTCCGGATGGCCGTGGTGCCGTGCGTTAATCGAGGAAGGCTGGAGCGACAGCCAGGAGGAACCCGGCCAGGGCGACGAGCAGTCCCGCGGCGAGACCAACAGCAAGCAGCATGACTGTCCTCCCATCGAAGGCGTTTCCTCCCGCTGGCCTATTCGTGAGAATGGACGGGCAACCCATCATGAGCATGAGAGGCCACCTTGTGGAATGCCTCCCCGACTTGGGTCGCCGGATCCACGTGAACGATCACCCCGGACAGATGGGGGACATGGTGCAGAATCTGATGTCGGACTTCCTTCGCGACGGTGTGCCCCTCCGTCACTGTCAACTCCGGGTTGACGGCCACGTTCAGCTCCAAGGTGAGGCGATGGCCGATCCAGCGCGCTCGGACCTCGCCCATATCATGCACTCCCGGCACCTGCTTCGCGACGCGCTCAACCGCGTCCAGCAGATGTGGGTCCACGCCATCGAGCATTCGGGTAAAGACCGTGCCTGCGGATTGCCAGACGAGGTAAAGGATTGCGAGCGTGATCAGCAACCCGGTCATCGGGTCCGCCAGCGGATACCCGAGCCAGGCGCCGAGCGCGGCGCCTAGCACCGCTAGGCTGGTCAACCCGTCGGCTCGTGCGTGGTAGCCATCTGCCACCAAGGCGGCGCTGCCAATCTCACGGCCGACCCGAATCCGAAAGAGCGCCACCGCCTCGTTGCCAAGGAAGCCCAGCACGGCCGCGCCGGCGACTGCCCAGAGATGTGCCAGCGGCTCGGGGCGAAAGAGACGCATCAACGACGCATAGCCTGCGATCAAGGCCGTGGCCAGGATGGTCAGCACGATGAGCATGCCGGCCAGATCCTCGACGCGCCCGTACCCGTAAGGGAACCGCCGGCTCGGCTTCAGGCGTGCGAGGGCGAAGGCAATCCCGAGGGGGAGGGCAGTCGCCGCGTCGGCAAAGTTATGAATTGTGTCGGCCAACAGAGCAACGCTCCCCGAGACCGCCACAACACCCAGCTGGAGCAGCGCGGTCACGAGGAGGCCGACGAACGACCACTTGAGAGCCCACATGCCGCGATCCGTGCTCGCGGTGGCGGGATCGATCATCCTAGGCGCCCCGTTCGCCGATCCGCGCCCTGTTCGGTCTGACGTCCAGATGAACAGGACGCACAGTGCCGCCGGCCCGCCCGATTGCCGCGGCGAGTGTGGCTGCGCCGTCTCGATCGACGTCAGCGAGAACGACGTTTGCGCCGGCGTCAACCAGGAGCTCCGCGAGCGCACGACCGATTCCGGATGCGCCGCCCGTGACAAAGGCCGTCTTCGAGGCGAAGTGTGACTTCACAGCACGTATGACCCTTCCGGGTGCGTCTGACGAGTATTCGACGGAACAGTATAGCCACGTAAGGACTGCAACCCAGCTCAGTCCAACGCGGCGGCCGCCCGGGCGAGGGAGCCGCCTGTCCACCGGCGCCCGACCCTCACCCGCGCTTGACCGCGTGGTAGCGCTCGAACGTGTCCCAGCGCTTCTCCAGTCCCGCGAGGTCCGCCTTCATGACCCGCGTCCAGCTGTCGTACCAGAGGAACCCCCAGACGGCGTCGTCGATCAGGACCTTCTGGGCCTCCCGCGCCGCGGCCAGCCGCTTGTCCCCCTTCACCTCGTGCTTGTTGTCGTCGATCAGCTTGTCGAGTCGCGGGTTCGAGTAGAAGGGCATGTTGGTGAACTTGGACTTGGTGTGGAAGTTGAAGACCAGGTGGTACCAGGGGTCGTTCACCCACGACTGCCACGACTCGATGGAGAGGGCGTGGCCGCCCTTGATGGCCACCTGGCGGAAGGTCGCGTCGGTCTCCTTGACGATGTTCACCTTGAAGCCGATCTTCTCGAGTTCCCGCTGGATCCAGATCGACGCCTGCTCGTGGGGGAGCCAGCCCACCCGGATCGCCAGGTCCACCGCGATCCCGCCTTTTTCGAGGCCGGCTTCCTTCATGAGCTGCCGGGCCCTGTCGATGTCGTGCTTGTAGGGCGAGAGGGTCCCGTCGTGCCCCGGCGTCAGGTGGGGGATCGGGCTCTTCATCTGCGTGCCGTAGCCGTAGAGCACGTTGGGCAGGATGGCCTGGATGGGGATCGCGTAGTTCACCGCCTGGCGGACCTTCACGTTGTCGAAGGGCGGTCTTTGCGTATTCATGGCGAGGAAGTGGCAGGTGGTATCGGGAACACTGAAGACCTTCAGGCCCGGCTCTCCCTCCAGGCTCTTGACGTTCTTCGGCGAGAGCCCGGGGCGCCCCACGATCATGTCGATCGCCTGCCGCTTGATCAGCAGGACCCGGTCGGCCTCGTTCGGCACGAACTTGAGGACGATGCGCTCGAAATACGGCGCGGGCCGCCAGTACCCCTTGGTGGCCTCGAGCACGATCTCGACGCCCGGCTCGTTCTTCGCGAGCCGGTAGGGCCCGATCCCCGCCGTGTTCCGCTTGAGCCACTCCCCCGCCCACGGATCCTCCTTTGTCGCGTGGGCCTTGACCTCGTCCGGATCCAGGATCGCGTTGTTGGAGAGCGCGACGATGTCCATCGCCATGGGACTCGGCGCCTTCATCTTGATGGCGAACGTGTCGTCGCCCCGGACCTCGAACTGGTCGGGCGAGCTGACCTGGATGAGGCTCGGGATCACGAGCCGCATGTAGCCCGGCGACTGGAGCCCGCGGTCGAAGCAGTACTTCACGGAGTGGGCCGTCACCGGCCGGCCGCTCGGGAAGCGCACCCCGCGCCGGATCTTGAAGACCAGCGTCGCCCCGTCCTGCTCGGCGGCCCAGGACTCGGCGATGCTCGGGTCGAACTCCCCCGGGCGGGAGAGGAAGAAGCCGGGCTTCCCCTCGATGGGACGGACCCTCCACATGATGGGGCTGTCGTAGATGTTGGCGATGGTCACGTACCCGCCGATGGTCTTGAAATGAGCGGGATCGAGCGTGTCGATCTCGGTGTCCCAGGCGACCACCAGCGTCCGCGGTTCCTGGGCCACGGTCCGTCGGGAGCGAACGGTCGTGCCGGCCAGCGCCGCCGCCGCCCCACTCGTGACCTTCAAGAAGGTCCGACGATCGATCCGTGTGGTCATGGCAGTGTCTCCTCTCTGTCGTCCGTTCACTCTTCGATCGGCTCCGACCAGAAGAAGATGTTCTTGGGCCGATCCAGGTAGTTCTCGTAGAGCTGCCGAATGAGCTCCTGCCCCACCGGCGAGGCCAGATCTTTCTGGTACTGCTCCACGTCCCGGACCTCGATCCGCTCGATGTAGTTCCAGCCCGCCCCTTCGGCGCCTGTGATCGGGCCCGTGATCCGGTGCGTGCGGTAGCTGATGATGCTCGGCAGCGTCTTGGCCACCTTGTAGTCGTACTCCCTGAGCCATCGCTCGTAGTCGGCCGGGTTGACTCCCGGCTTCAGGGTGGTCATGACGTACCGAACAGGCATTGGGTCCTCCCTAGCCACCAGCCACGGGCTCGTAGCACTCCACGACGTCCCCGGCGCGCAATGGGGTGGAGCGCTCCACGACGGCGCCGTTGACGGCCACCAACCAGGTGTCCCTCCCTGCCTTCAGCCCTTCGAGGAGCGCCTCCACCGTGATTCCCTCGCCCACTTCGACCGACAGCGACTCCCGTCCTTCGGGGAGGAAGCGCCGGAGCGTCCCGTGCATCCGGATCGTCACCATCACGGCCGGGCTGCGAGTGCCTCACGGGCCCGCGGCATCACCTCGCGCTGGAAGCGGTCGATCGTGGTCTCGATCCGCCCGTCGGGCGCCAGCGGGTAGATCATGATCTGAGAGATCCCGGCGCGGGCCAGGCGCGCCACCTCCCCCGCCATCTCCTCGGGCGACCCCGTCAGGGTCAGGGCGTCGACGAACTCGTCCGGCACCTCCCCGGCGACGGCCCGGAGGGGGGCCGGGTCGTGCGTGTACGCGAGCGCCAGCACCTTCTCCCGGAGGGCGTCGGGAAGCGTGAGGCCGGCCGTGGCGAAGGTGAAGAAGTCGGGCCGTTGCGCCACGAGACTCCGCACGATGGTGGGGCGCATGACATCCCGGGCGGCGCGCCGATCGTCAGCCACGCAGACGTTGAGCCGCGCCACCAGCTCAACGGTCGCCGGATCGCGCCCCGCCTGCCGCGCGCCTTCGTGGACGCGCTCCCGGAAAGAGCGGAGGAGCGGCTCGGCCACGCACCCTTGCATGATGGCGCCCTCGGCGACCCGTCCGGCGACGCGGCAGCCGGCCGGGCGCTGGGACGCCACGTAGATCGGGATCCGGGAGCGCAGGGGGGAGAAATCCAGGCGCCCGTCGTGGAAGCTGACGAGGTCGCCCTTGACCGTGACGGTCTGCCCGGCGAGGAGCCGGCGAATCAGCTCCACCGCCTCGCGGATCGCGACGGCCGACCGCTGGGGGTTCACCCCCAGCTCCCGGAAGCCGCTCACGCCGGCTCCAATACCGAGCATCGCCCGTCCCCCGGAGATCTCGTCGAGCGTGGCGATCGCCATCGCGGTGAGGGCAGCGTGGCGCGAGTAAGGATCCGTGACGCAGGGGCCCAGCCGGATCCGGGTCGTGTGGAGCGCGCAGAGGGTCAGGCAGGCATAGACCTCACGGAAGAAGCGCTCATCGGCCACCCAGGCGCCGTCGTACCCGAGCCCCTCCGCATGCCGGGCCAGTGCGGCCAGCTCCCCAGCCGGACGCGAGGGAAGCAGCAGGAGCCCGGTGGTCAGCCGCGTCATGGCGTCTCCTTCCTGAGCGCCATGACGATCTTCTCGGCGGTGATCGGCAGGCTCGTGATCCGGACGCCGATCGCCGCCGCCACCGCGTTCGCGACCGCAGCGGGCGGCTCGATGTTCGGCGGCTCGCCCACGCCCTTCGCGCCGTAGGGGCCGACCGCGCTCGGATGTTGGACCAGGATCGACTCGATCCGCGGGAGGTCGAGCGTCGTCGGCATCTTGTAATCCGTCAGGTTCGGGTTCACGACCCGCCCGTTTTCGTAGACGATCTCCTCGGAGAGCGCCTGGCCCACGCCCTGGGCCACGCCCCCCTCGATCTGCCCCTCGACGTACGTCGGGTTCAGCGCAAAGCCGACATCCTGGGCGACGACGTAGCGGTGGAGCGTGACTTCTCCCGTCTCGGGGTCGACGGCCAGGTCCACCGCGTGGGCATGAAAGCTCGGGGAGTGGAAGGCCGGGTACACGTGGGCCTCCACGCGCTTGGTGTCGTAGGGCGTCGGTGGGGCGATGAACGTGCCGTGGGCGATCAAGCCCCCCCCCGACTGCTGGGAGAGGCGACTCAGGTCGGCCAGCGAAACGCGCTTGCCGCCAGCCACCACGTGCCTCTCCCTCAGCTCGAGCGCGTCGGGCTCCACGCCGAGCTGACGGGAGGCGAGGGCGAAGAGCTGGCGCCTGAGGTCGGCGGCCGCGGCGCGGCAGGCGTTGCCGACGGAGAAGGCGGTCCGGCTCCCCTGGGCGCCGAAGTCGAATGGCGTCGAGTACGTGTCGGCGCTGACCAGGTTGATGTCCGACAGCTCCACCGAGAGCTGTTCGGCGAGGACTTGTGCCGCTCCTGTCAGGGCTCCCGTCCCGATCTCTGCCGCCCCGGTGTTGAGGGCCACCGTCCCGTCGGGGTTGATCTTGACGTAGACGCCGGAGGAGCCTCCCGTCGTGGTCCACCAGCCGCACGCGATTCCCTTCCCGCGCGACGGCCCCGGCCGGCGATCGTTCCAGCCGATAGCGTCGGCCGCCCGCCGGAGACACTCCTCGAGGCCGACCCCGGTCAGGAGCTGTCCCGTCGGCCCTTCGTCCCCTTCACGCACGATGTTCCTCAGGCGGAGGTCCAGCGGATCCATCCCGAGGGCGTCGGCAATGATGTCCATCTGGGATTCCACGGCGAAGTTCGCCTGGGGACCCGAGGGCGCCCGGAACGACCCGCAGTTCGTCTTGTTCGTGTAGACCGCGTACCCCTCGAGATGGAGGTTGGGGATGCAGTAGGGCCCGGCGAGAATGAGCGTCGCGACCGAGGCGACGCCGGGACCGGAGCCGGCAAAAGCCCCCGTGTCAAAGAAGATGCGTCCCTGCTTCCCCGTCAGACGGCCGTCCCTGGTGACCCCCGTCTTCAGCTCGACGATGGTCCCCTGACGGGGGTAGGCCGCCGTCAATTCCTCCTCGCTCGTGGTGATAACCCTCACCGGGCGCCCGGTCTTCCGGGCGAGCAGAGCCGCGAAATGCTCGACGCCGACCCGGAGCTTGCCGCCGAATCCTCCGCCGATCCCGGGGACGAGAATCCGGATCCTGGACGGGGGGAGCTGGAGGATCTCCGCCAGCGTGTTCTGGACCTCGAACGGGAGCTGGGTGTTCGACCAGACGGTCACCTGGCCTGCGCTGTCCCAGGCTGCCACCGCGGCGCGCGGCTCGGTGTACCCCTGGTGGACCATGCGCGTGGTGAAGCGGTGCTCGAAGACGCGATCGGCCTCGGCCAGGCCCCGCTCCACGTCTCCGGCGAGGATACGGGCGCGGTTGCAGATGTTCCCTTCGCGGTAGAGGATCGGGATCGCCGAGTAGGTCTCCCAGGCCTCGTGGACCAGCGGCGCTCCCGGGGCGAGTGCGCCCTCGACGTCGAAGACAGCTGGCAGCGGATCGTAGACGACGTCAATGGCCGCCAGGGCGGCTTCGGCCGCCTCCGAGGTGGCGGCCGCGACCGCCGCCACGGGCTGCCCCACGTAGCGCACCTTTTCGCGAGCGAAGACCGTTTCGTCCTTCAGGGCCCCTCCGTAGCGCACGTCGGCGACGTCCGCGGCGCTGATCACCGCGCGGACCCCGGGAAGCGTGAGCGCTCTCCTCGCATCGATCCTCACGATCCTGGCATGAGGCTCGGTGCCTCGCAGGACCTTTCCGAAGAGCATGCCGGGCAGGGTGAAGTCGGCCGCGTAGACGGTCTTCCCGGTCACCTTGCCGTAAGCGTCCACGCGGGGAAGAGGCTTGCCGACGACGCGCAGCTCGGGGGCCATGGCCGCTACCTCATGGGGGCCAGGACGCCGGCTGCGGCTAGGACGGCGTCGAGAATCTTTTGGTAGCCGGTGCAGCGGCAAAGGTTTCCGGAAAGGGCTTCGCGGATCTCGCCCTCGGTCGGCTCGGGGTTCTGGTCCAGGTACGCCTTGGCGGCCAGGATCATGCCGGGGATACAGTACCCGCACTGGACCGCGCCGTGTTCGACGAAGGTTTCCTGAAGGGGATGAAGTGTCTCCGGCCCGCCGAGCCCCTCGATGGTGACGATCCGCCGGCCCTGGCACTGGGCCGCCAGCAGGAGGCAGGAGTTCACCGCCATCCCATCCAGGAGGACCGTGCAGACGCCGCACTCGCCCTCGAGGCAGTTCTCCTTCGTCCCGATGAGCCCGAGCTGGGTCCGGAGGACCTCGAGCAATGGGTGATGAGGTTCGGCGAGCAGCTCATGGGTTTCGCCGTTGATCGTGAGGCTCAGCGGAAGCTTCCTCATCGGCCCTCCTCTCGGATCCGCTCGAGGCAGCGCGCCAGAACACGGGGGACCAGCGTCTCGACGAGGAGGCGCCGGAACTGGCTCGAGGCCCGGACATCGCTGATGGGCTGGCAGGCGCGCGCCGCGAGCGCTCCCGCGCGGCGGAGAAGCTCGGCCCTGGGCACTTCGCCTTCGAGAACGTGCTCGGCGGCCCGCGCGCGGAGCGTGGTGGGCGCGACCGCGCCCAGCGCGATCCGCGCCTCGCGGCAGCGCTCGAGGCCTGCGTCGAGGGTCATGCGCGCCGCCACGCAGACGACGGATATCTCCATCGCCTTCCGCCGACCGGCCTTGAGGAACGCCGTCGCGGAGTTCGGCCCAAGCAGGGGGAAGCGGACCGTCGTCAGGAGCTCTTCGGGCCGCCGCTGGGTCTGGCCGGGGCCCACGAGAAACTCCTCCAGGGGCAGCGTCCGCTCGCCCTCGGGGCCGAGGCACGTCACGGCCGCATCGAGCGCAAGAAGGACGGGAACCACGTCGGCCGCCGGCGAGGCGTTGACGATGTTTCCGCCCACCGTTCCGACGTTTCTCACCTGGTGACCGCCGACCACCTGGGCCCCTTCGACAAGCCCGCGGTAGCGACCCTGAAAATGCGGGCTCCGCTCGAGGGCGCGGTGAGTCACCAGGGCTCCCAGGGTCACGTGGCCGTCAACTGCGATGGTGTCGAGCCCCGGCACGCGATGCAGGCTCACGACGTGGCGTGGCGCGAGCTTTCCCCGGTTGATCTGGACGATCAGGTCCGTCCCGCCCGCAAGGAACCGGGCCTCGGACCCGAAGCGGGCCGCCAGGGCGACCGCCTCGGATACCGACGGGGGCTCGTGGTACTCAAAGCTCATGGGGGCCTCCCAAATGCGGGCTCGACCCGTCCACGCTCCCCCGGCCTGACACCCAGCCCGAAGTCCTTCGCGCTCACCCGGAGCGGCCAGATGGCCGCGACCTCCTCGGCCGCTCGCTGCACCCTCGGAGCCAGCTCGTGGAGCCTCGCCAGGGGGAGCCGGAAGGTCGGCCCGGACACGGCGACCGCGCCCACCACGCGGCCGTGATTCAGGATCGGCGCGGCGACCGCCCCTCCCCCTTCGACGAGCTCCTCGTCGACAACGGCGTACCCCCGCCGGCGGACCTCCCTCAGGTCGGCCAGGAGCCTCCGGCGGTCGGTCATGGTCTTCGGGGCGAGAGGCGGGAGCCCCTCGCGACGCAGGATCGCCCGGGCCTCGGCCTCGGGGAGACTCGCGAGCCAGATTTTTCCGCTGGCCGTGGCGTGAAGGGGCGCCGCCATCCCGACGAGCGGAAGCATCCTGATCCGCTGCCCCACCCCCTCCGCTTTCGCCACGAAGAGGAGCCGATCGCCGTCCACGAGGGCCAGCTGCACGAGCTCATCGGTCTCGTCAGCCAGCTCCTGGAGGATCGGGAAGAAGATCGTGGGCACCCCGAGGCGCTGAGCGTGGCCGAAGGCCAGGGCGAGAAGGCGCCAGCTCAGGTGAAAGCGATCGGTGAGCGGATCCTGGCGGACGTAGCCCTGCCGCTCCAGCGTGTCCAGGATCTTCGAGAGGGTTCCCTTGCCATAGCCGAGCCGGGCGCTCAGGTCGGTGAGCGCGATCCCGTGGGCGTGGCTCGCGAGGGCCTCGAGTATCCGCACCGCCCGGTGGACCGACGCGACGGGGGCCGGGCGGCCATCAGCCTGGGAACGTGCCACGATGCTTTCCCCTCAGCCGGGCCCTCCCTCGAGCGGAGGGCGGGCGGTAAAACTGGAAACTCAGTTTCCTCGCTAGCACGCCCGTGGGCTCGTGTCAATGGAGAACCGGTGGGAAGCCCGGGGCGGGGGCGCCCCGGGGGGGCCTCAGGGTGAGAGCCAGCACAACGGCGGTCATGCCGATGGCGAAGGAACCCAGGTAGAGCCCCCGGTAGCTTCCCAGGAGGTCGAAGATGTAGCCGCCCGCGAAGGAGCCGATCCCCATCCCGATCGAGGAAATGAAGAAGACCCCGCCGTAGATCGTTCCCATGACCCGCTCTCCGAAGCGTTCACGGGTGAGGACGGCGTAAAGTGGCATGGCCCCGCCGTAAGCAACCCCGAAGACCAGGCCGAGGGCGTAGAAGGTGGTCAGGTCGCTCGTGAAGAGGTAGAGGAAGATCATTGCCGCTTGGAGGCCCAGGGTGGCCACCAGGGTGTGCCTGGGGCCGAAGCGGTCGGCCAGCAGGCCGGCGCCCAACCGGCCGAAGATCGAGGAGAAGCCCGAGACGCCCAGCACGGTCGCCGCCGCCATCTTCGCCACCCCTTGATCCATGGCGTGGGCGACCATGTGGAAGATGGGCCCCGAGTGGGCGGCGCAGCAGGCAAAGTGGGTCAGCGCGATGGTCCAGAAGGGGAGGCTTCGCAGTGCCGAGCCGGCAGTGTGAGAGGGGATCGGGCCGGCGTCCGTTGAGACGTCGCCGTGGGCAACCGCTCCCACGTCTACCGGGCTGTTCCGGATGAGGAGGCCGGCCGGGATGACGACCAGCCACGCCAAGTCGCCCAGGATCAGCATGGCGGTTCGCCAGTCGAACGCGCTGATCAAGAAGCGGGTGAGGGGGGACAGGACGAGGATTCCCAGGCCGTTTCCCGCCGAGACGATTCCCACGGCCAACCCCCTCCGGGCGCTGAACCACTTCGTGGCGGTGGCGGTGAGGGGGACATAGAAGGCGCTGACCCCGGTGCCCACCAGGAGGCCGAAGGTGAGGTAGAACTGCCAGAGAGTCGTGACCTGGCTCCCGAGGACGAGCCCCAGGCCCAGGAGGAGGCCGCCAGCCAGAACCACGGTCCGCGTTCCCACCCGATCGGAGAGAACTCCGGAGACGAACGAGCCGAGCCCGAAGATCAGCCAGTTGAGCAGGGCGACGCTCCCGATGGCGCCCCGGCTCCAGCCCATTGCTTCCTCGACGGGCTTCAGGAACACGCCGAGGGAGAAGAGCGTCCCGATCCCCATCGTGATGGTGAGGATGGCCGCGCCCAGCACCACCCAGCCGTAGAAGAGCTTGTGCGAAGGCACGGGGGCGATTGTCCTCGGTGGGGAGGATGCTGTCAACCGTCGTAGCGTCGCCGTCCCTCCCGAACGAACCCCAGGAGCGCCAGGGCAACCACCATCGAAGCCGCCAGGGCGATCCACGGCACGCGGTAGCCTCCGATCCGTTCCACAAGCCAGCCGAAGGCCGGCGGCCCCAGCGTGACCCCGAGCGAGGAGACGGCCAAGCCGAGCCCCACGGCGGTTCCGGCGGCCCGGGCGCCGGCCAGCTCGGCCATCAGCGTGTGCTGGACACCGTTCCAGCCGATCCCGACGAAGCCGAAGGCCAGGGCCAGCGCCGAGAGGAGCCAGGGGGAGCTCCCGGGTCCAATCCCGGCCATGACCAGCGAGCAGAGCCCCGAGCCGATTCCCGCGAGGAAGAGGACGATGCGGCGGCGACCTCCGAAGGTCCGGTCCGAGAGGAGACCGAAGGCCACACGTCCCACGACTCCCATGGCTTGGGCCTGGGCCAGATACCGGGCCGCCGTCACGACCGGGAGCCGCACGACGTCCTGGAGGTAGAGGACCAGGAAGCTCATCCAGACCGTCTGCATGGCGGCGAAGATCAGCGTGGCAGAGGCCACCATCCAGAGATCGCGGCTCCTGAGCACCGACCACATCGAAGGGGCCGGAGAGCCAGGCGTGGCGCGTGGAAGATCGGCCGGGTCCCGGTAGAGGAAGAGCGTTGCCACCCCGAGGACCACGACTCCGCCCGCCGACAGGATCACCGCGCTCCGCCAGCCGGCGAGGAGGGCGATGAGGGGCAGCACGGCTGCTCCCACGGCGCCCCCGAAGGGGAGGCCGGTCTGCTTGAGCCCCACCGCGGTGGCGCGCTGGGCCGGCGGGAACCAAGCGATCACCGCCTTCGTCGAGGTCGGGTTCAGCAGCCCGTACCCGGTGCCGGCCAGGATCATGAGGACGATCAGAACGGAGAAGGAGCCGGCCCCGCCCGCCGCCGCGAGTCCCAGGGCGATGAGTGTCTCGCCCACCACCATCGTGCGCAGGATCCCCCACCGGTCGGCCAGCCACCCCGCCGGGAGCGACATGAGGATGGGGCCCACGTAGTAGGCGGAGAGGAAGGATCCCGCCTGGGTGAGCGAGAGACCCAGGTCCTGGCGGATCAACGGGGCGATGGCGGGGAGCCCCATCGGCCCCACGTTGGCGAAGGTCTGGACGGTGAGGAGGAGGACCAGGATTCCCCAGCGGCCGGTGTTCACTGGGGATGCGATCGGAGGTGGGCTTCGACCGCGCGAAGGTCCGCCTCGGTGTCCACCCCGATGGTGGGCTCGGTGGTCTCTACGACGTGAATCGGAATGCCGTTCTCCAGGAAGCGGAGCTGCTCGAGCCGCTCGGCCGTCTCCAGCGCTGAAGGGGGGAAGCGATGGAAGCTTTCCAGAGCCTCCCGGCGGTACGCGTAGAGCCCGATGTGCTTCCAGTAGGTCACGGCGCCGGTCCGGTCCCGGTCGTAGGGGATCGGGTGGCGGGAGAAGTAGAGGGCGTTTCCCCGGAGGTCGGTCACCACCTTGTTCACGTCGGGGCTTGCGGCCTCCGCGCGCGTGGCGTGGATCTTCAGGGTGACGACCTGGGTGTCCGGCCGCCGTTGAAACGGCTCGACCAGCGCGCGGATGTGTCCCGGGGTGATGAGCGGCTCGTCCCCCTGGATGTTGACGTAGAGGTCGGCGGCCCTGGCGCGCGAGACCTCCCAGATCCGGTCGGTGCCGGAGGGGTGCTCCGGCGAGGTCGTCACAGCGGGGATCCCAAAGCGGCGGCAGGCCTCCACGACTTCGTCGGAATCGGTGGCGACGAGGAGGTCGGAGAGGAACGGCGATTGGCGCGCGCGCCGGAAGACGTGGCAGACCATCGGGGTCCCGGCGATCTCGCGCAGAACTTTCCTGGGAAGCCTGGTCGAAGTCAGGCGCGCGGGGATCACGCCGAGGACATAGAAGAGGGGCATCCGCTGACTCAGGCGGGGAACGCCTGGATGGTGCGGGAGATGGTCGGGCGCGGGTCGGGGTCCGGTGAGAACGGCAAGACCACCGGCTGGGTGAGACCCGCCTTCGCGAAATCTCTGAGACGCCGGCGGCAGAAGTCGGCGGGGCCGACGACGCCAAGCCCATCGAGGAACCGCGCTGAGATCTGCCTGACGGCGTCCTGCCTGTCCCCCCTCCGCCAGGCCGCGTTGACCGCCTCCACCTCTTGTCCGAAGCCGCAGCCGGTGAAGAACCGGGCGTAGGAGTCCACGATCGCGTAGCCGGTGATATCGCGGGCCAGCCACGCCCGCGCGGGCTCCGGGTCGTCGGTGACCGAGGTCCGGATGAACGCGGCGATCTCAAAGTCGGCGAGGCTACGCCCGGCGCGCCTGGCCCCGATCTCGATCTGCTGGATCGACCGAGGAATGGCCTCAGGCGGAATCCAGTTGAGCAGCACGCCGTCGGCAATCTCGCCGGCCAGCTGGAGCATCTGCGGGCCCAGGGCTCCCAGATAGATCGGGACCGGCCGGGGGGGCGCCCCCAGCAAGAAGCGATAGTTCTTGAGCCGGTAGAACTGCCCCTCGAAGTTCACCCGCTCGCCGGCCAGGACGGTGCGGATGATCTGCACCGCCTCCCGAAGCTGCTCGAGGGGCCGCTCGAAGGGGAGGCCGTGCCACTGGGTGATGATGATCTTGCTGGAGATCCCGAGGCCCAGCCGGATGCGCCCCGGAGCCATGTGCCCGAGGGATGCGGCGGTCACGCCGAGGACGACGGGGGTCCGCGTCTGGATCGGGAGGATGCCTGAGGCGACGTTGATCCGCGTCGTGTGGCTGGCCAGCAGCGTCATCGTCGTGACCGCGTCCGCCCCAGCCACCTCCCCCGTCCAGAGCGTGTCGTAGCCGGCGGCCTCGGCCAGCGAGGCGAGCGCCAGGTATTCGGGGAGCGGAAAAGCCTGGGTGAACGGGAGAACCAGACCGATCCGGCTCATATCTCGGCGGGGGCCTCGACGGCCCCCTCCGATGCCTCCCCCCGGATTGCGCGGGCCGGGAACCCACGCTGAAAGCGTGGGTGCGCGCTCGAACAGGCGCGAGCCGCGGTCATGGCGCTACTCGACCCCGATCGCGTCGCGCGCGACCTTGGCCGCCGCGGTCATGAAGCGCACGTCGCCCAGAATCCCCATGAAGCGCCAGCCGTCCGCGACGCGACGATTGAGAGTCTCGACGGTGGCGCAGTGGATGCCGGGTGCGACTCCGTGCTTCAGGGCCGACCGCTTGGTCGTTTGGATCGCGTCTTCGAACTCTCGGTGGGACGGTTCCAGTGATGGCGCGAGCCCCATCGAGGCGCAGAGATCGTTGGGGCCGATGTAGCAGGCGTCGACACCCGGAACCGAGAGGATGTCGTCGATCTTCCTCACGCCGTCGATGTGCTCGATCTGAAGCACCACCACGATCTCGTCGTTGGCCCGCTGGTAATAGGTGGCGGGGTCGGTCTTGAACGACAGGTGGTGCCGCCCGATGCCCAGGCTCCGGACGCCGTTCGGCGGGTACTTTGCGGCTGCGACGACCAGTTCGGCCTCCGCGCGACTCCTGACATTGGGTGCCACGAACCCCCAGGCCCCCGCGTCCAGCACCCGCTTGATGTGCTCCTCGCTGTTCCACGGAATGCGGGCCATGGGCGCGGTCGGAAAGCGCCCGATGGCCTGGAACATGTGGGCCATCGCATCGAGGCCGATCGGGCTGTGCTCGGTGTCCACCACCAGCCAGTCGAACCCGAGCGCGGCGATGGCCTCGGCTGCGATCGGGTCGCCCAGGTTCAGCCAGGTCCCGGCCACAGCCTTGCCTTCCCTGAGCTTAACCTTCACGTGATTGGTGATCATGAAGCAGTCCTCCAGGGTCGCGGTGGTGGAAAAACGTCCTTCATCCTAGCAGACCGCCGCGCCGGAGGAAAGTCGAAGCGGGACGCTGACAGCGTGACCGCGCGACGGGAGGGGTCCGCTTCGGGCGCCGGCTTGGCCGGCGCAGTCTACGGGGGGAGGCATCGGAAGGGGGGCGGAGCCCCCCTCCGAGTCAAAAGCTTCGGATCAGGCGCTCGACGCGCTCGTCGTGGGACTGGAAGGGATCCTTGCAGAGAATGGTCTCGCGCTCCGGATCGTTGTTATAGGATCCCGTTGATCGCTCGAACGAGCCGCCGGTCATCGACGTGGGCATAGCGTTGAGTGCTCTTTACGTCCTGGTGCCCGAGCGCACGGCTGACGAGCACGAGATCCTTGGTGGCCTGGTAGAGCAGAGTCCCAAAGGTGTGGCGAAGGGAATGGATCGATACGGCCTTTCGAATCCGGGCCCGGCGCAGCCAGAACGCGAACCCGTATTGCACTGCCCGGGGCGAGAGCAGCCGCCCCTGCCGGGTGACAAACAGGGACTTACCGGTGTTCGCGTCCACGGCCGGCCGAGAGCGGAGATACCCCGAAAGAATCGGGCTTAGGCGAACCGGCAGGTGTCGTCTCTCCAGCCGTCCTCCTTTTGTCCGGCATAAGACCAGTCGTCGATGCCGGAGATCTATGTCGCTCACTCGCAGGCTGATGACGCCCGACAACCGGATGCCCGTGTACGCGAGGGTGGCAAACAGCGCGTGATCCCGAGCGGCGAGGGGGTGCCGGGAGCGCTGGATCGACCAAAGGAACCGGCCCACTTCATCTCGCGTCATGTGCCGGGTGACGGGCGTGGAGGTCATAGCCAGCCGGATGTGGGCCGCTGGATTCCGCTCGATGAGGCCAGTTTGGTCGCACCAGCGGCAGAAGGCTCGAATCACCGACTTGGTCCGATTGATGGTACTCGCCTGTTTCGGCGTGCCATCTGTCTTCACCTGGACCGCTGAAGAAGTCAGGTAGCCGTTCAAGTGGTCGGGCGTGAGCCGGCTCAGCGGGACATCGCCGAGCGCTCGGGTCAACAACAACAGTTGCCGCTGGTAGCTCCGGATCGATAACGGCGTCCGACCATCGGCGGCCATCTGCCTCAAGAACGGCTCAGTGGCCCGAGAGAGACACAAGTGGCGAGTCATATACTCCTCCTGGGGGCGACGAAAACTCCAGAGCTTGGATTTTCGACCGCCCGCCTTCGACATCGAGTAAGACAACAGGTGGGCGATCCCCGGTCCTTGCCGGCAAAGGAACAAAGGCCAACCCGGATTTTGGCGTGATTTTCGACAACCCGGGGATCGGGCAGTGGAAGGGTACTCGCCAGCGACAGGTTTTTCAGGGGGTTACCACCGAGTCGAAAGCGGGCCGCGAACGTGTGTCGAAAACCGGTTTTCGACGGTAACAGCGACCGGAGTAACCTTGGAATTTTATTCGCTTTTCCCGCGACACTCCTTAGGGT
>JACQWA010000026.1 GCA_016209425.1 Candidatus Rokuibacteriota bacterium | reverse complement strand
ACCCAGATGTGGGTGCCGTCGAAGGCGACGCCCGCCGGCTCCCGCCCCACCCCGATGGTCGCCGTCACGACGTTCGAGACCGCGTGGATGCGGCTCACGGTGTTCACGCCCCCGGTGCCCGCCTTGTTGGCGACCCAGATGTGCGTGCCGTCGAAGCAGAGGCCGGTGGGTTCCCGGCCCACCTGCACCGTGGCCGTCACGTGGTTCGTGTTGACGTTGATCTTGCTGACGTTGTTGGCCTGAGAGTTGGCGACCCAGATGTGCTGGCCGTCGAAGGCAATGCCGTGGGGGGCCTTTCCCACCACCACCGTGGTGACCACGACGTCGGTGCTGACGTTGACTTTGCTGACCGTGTTGGACCCGCTGTCCGCGGTCCAGATGTGGCTCCCGTCGAAGGCCAGCCCCGACGGCCACCGCCGCACTTCCACCGTCGCCACGATTGCGTGGGTCACGGCATCGATCTTGGAGAGCTTGTTATCCACCATGTTCGCGACCCAGATGTGGGCCCCGTCGAACGCGAGCCCGTGGGGGGACCGACCGACCCCGATGGTGTCCACCGCTTCGTGGGTCGCGGCGTTGATCTTGCTCACCGTGTTGTCCACCAGGTTGCTCACCCAGAGGTGGCTCCCATCGAACACGATGTCCCAGGGGTTGATCCCCACCGGCACGGTGGCCACCACCTTGTTGGTGTTGATATCGATCTTGCTGACCGAATCGCTCCCGCTGTTGGTGACCCAGAGATGGGTGCCGTCGAAGGCGGCAGCGATCGGGTTCGATTCCACCGGGACGCGCACCTGGTTGAACCGGTGCAGCGGCACGAGCAGGCTCCGGTCCGGCTCCAGGGCGATCTCGACGTTCGGGGTGACCTTCCAGCGGATCTCCCTGAGATTGAACATGACGATACGCACTCCCTTGGCTCGCCGAGCCGACGCAGGCCTCTGCCGGGAGCAGACCCATGTCGGCAATTACCGCGATTATACGGGAGAATCCCGGGAAAACCGAGCAAAAATCGGGAGACCCGCGCCCTCCCGCGAGCTTCAGGGAGCAACGCCGGGCTCGAGAGGGCGCCGGAACCAGGCATCGAGCCCTTCATCATGATAGAGCAGGCAGTGCGTCCCTTGTTCAAGGCGGACCCTGAACCAGCGAAGCCGGTTTCCAGCCCGGACATCCTCGCTGACCCAGCGGTCGAGGACGGTCACCGCTTCCCACCGGTTCCCGGCGCAGAGGCGGCGCGGGGTCTCCTCTCCCCGGCTGCCGGCGTAGCACTCCACGCGGACAGCGTCGTCACGCTGAATCACGGGGCATCGCCTCGGGCTGTCTCACTTCCGCTCAAAGGCCATGGCCGATCCTCCGAGTGCAGTAGGCGCCCTTCCTGTCCCAGAGCTTACCCTAAAAACGGCAGAGGGAGGGACATCCTCCCTGCCTCGTTGCTTCACAGTCTCGCGGTGTTGTCTTGACTTGATGCTTGAGTTAGTTGATCATTATGCAAGCTCAGATTGCGTGTGGATCAACCCATATGCCGACCAATCTTCAGCTCGTCCAACAGGTGGGTGCGAGAATCCGACGCGCGCGAACGGGGAAGGGCATGACCCTGCGCTCACTCAGCGAGAAAACCGGGCTGTCGGAGGCCTTCCTGTCCCGACTGGAACGAGGCCAGGTATCCACCTCGATCGCCAACCTGATTCAGATCACCGGGATCCTCGGGATCAACCTCGGCGAGTTATTCGGGAGCAGCGAGGACGGCGCACAGGACCGAGGGTATGTCGTCGTCCAGGCCGCACAGCGCCGCCCGCCGCAGGAGGTCGCTGCAACGGGCTACACGTATCAGCCCCTCGCCAGCGGCTGGGACGGACAGCGGATGGACGCCTTCATCCTGACCTTCCCGATTCACAACCGGGCGGATGTCCTGACCGCGCACGAGGGGGAGGAGCTGATCTATGTGCTTCGCGGCGAGATTCTCTTCCAGTTGGGCGATGAGGGGATCCCGTTGCAGGCCGGGGATTGCGTTTACTTCAAGTCGGAGATTCCCCACATGGGGAAAAACGTCGGCAAGGTGGATGCCGAGGTGCTAATGGTCACCTCGCCTGGGCGAGGTCCGGGTCGGGAGTTCGGATGGTGGAAAGCCCCAGCGATCAGACGGCTCACAGGGCGTGGACAAACCGTGCAATCCCGCCGGTGAGTTGGGAAAAAGAGGGGGGGGCGAAAGTCCGTAAGGGGATGGAGTCCTCACTGCCATACCGCGAGGAAAGAAGGAGCGGCCCAATGGAGGACGTGATATATACCACGTGCACGCTGGACTGTCCGGACGGCTGCGGGATCCTGGCCCACGTGGAGAACGGCCGGATCGTGCGGCTGGAGGGACATCCGAAGCACGAGATCACGCAGGGTTTCCTCTGCGGCAAGACCTACCGGTACCCTGAGCGCGTCTACAGCCCGCAGCGGGTGCTCCACCCCCTCAAGCGGGAGAACGGCCGACGGAACGAGGCGTGGACGCGGATCGACTGGGATGAGGCCCTCGACATCATCGCAGCGAGGATTCGAAACGCCGTCGAGGCATTCGGCTCCCTCTCGATCATGCACTACCAGCGGACCGGGTCGTGGGGCGCCTCCAAGCTGCTCAGCCGACGCTTCTGGAACCTGCTGGGAGGGGTCACGACCGCCAGCGGTTCCATTTGAAGCGGCGCCGCGCGCGCCGGTCAGGCGCTCGATTTCGGGGCCCGGGTGGGCCACGACCCGCTGGACCTCTTGAACAGCAGGGCGATCTTCGTCTGGGGACGCAATCCCCTCGTGACGAGCCTCCACCTCGTCCCGATCCTCAAAGAGGCGCGACGCCGGGGCGCCACGCTCGTCCTCGTCGATCCCGTCCGATGCGAGAGCGCGGCCTTCTGCGACGTCCACGTCCAGCCGAAGGTGGCCAGCGACGCCCATCTCGCGATGGCGATGGCGAAAGTGATCCTCGAGGAGGACCTCTGGGATCGCGCCTTCGTCGCGGCGCACACCCACGGCTTCGCCGAGTACCTCGCCTTCCTCGACCGGTACTCGCTCGACGAACTGTGCCGAACCTCGGACCTACCCGAGCGGCAGGTGCGGGAGGTCGCCCGCCTCTACGCGCGCGCGCGGCCGGCCGCCATCCTCTTCGGATGGGGGCTGAACAAGTACCGGCACAGCGCGGAGATGTTCCGGTTCATCGACGCGCTGGCGGGGCTCTGCGGCCACATCGGCGTCCCCGGCGGGGGCGCCACCCACGGCTACAACACGCAACGCCATTTCGACAAGGCGGTCGAGGCGCCCGAGCGCGCAGGTCGTCAGCGATCCATCCCCGAGCCGGTCCTTGGCCGCGGGATGATGGAGGCCGCGGACCCGCCGGTCCGGATGATGTGGGTCAACGCCGGCAACCCCGTGAACCAGTCTCCCAACTCCAACCTCGTCGTCCGGGCGATGTCGGCGCTGGACTTCGTGGTCGTGGTCGACACGTTTCTCACCGACACCAGCGATTACGCCGACATCTTCCTGCCCAGCACCACGTTCCTGGAAGAGGAGGACGTGCTTGTCTCGTGGGGGCACAACATCATCGGGGGAGTGAATCGCGTCATCGAGCCCGTAGGCCAGGCGCGATCGGACCTGTGGATCTTCCAGCGGCTCGCCGAACGACTCGGCTTCGGGGAAGACATGGCCGGAACGTCCAGGCAATGGCTCAAACGGATCCTGGCGCCGCTCGAGGCGCGCATGGTGACCGTGGAGCAGGTCTTGAGCGCTCCGGTTCGCTGCCCGGTGGCGCCCATGGTACCCTTTGCCGACAAGGTGTTCCCCTCGCGATCGGGGAAGTTCGAGTTCATCACGGCGATGGACTACGAGGAGCGAGCCCTGCCCGGCTTCCCCCTCACGCTGGTGACCGCCTTCTCAAAGAAGTGGCTGATCTCGCAAATTCTGGAGAAAGACCACCCGCGCGTGGCCAGCGTTCGCGTCGGGGACGAGACCGCGGAGCAGTGCGGCGTGAAGCACGGCCAGGCGGCGGTCATCACCTCCCCCGTCGGCCGGCTCCAGGTCGAGGTCGTTGTAGACAAGGCGGTCCGGCGGGGCATGGTGGTGATGCCGGTGGGGACATGGGTCAAGCGGGGCGGGGGGGCCAACGTGTTGACCGAGGACATCATGTCGAACTTCGGACAGATGGCCGCCTTTGGCGAGGCCAGGGTGCGGCTGGAACCCCTCGCCGCCTTGCAGACCGCTTAGGGATGCCGAAGCCCTAATGGTGACCTCGCCTGGGCGAGATCCGGGCTGGGAGTTCCCATGATGGGACGGGCAGCGACCGACCGCCGCAGACGGTAAGGTCTCTGCAACTGCAGATACGACCTGGGTGCAGTATCGGGACCCGGGTGAGGAGGGAAGGAGCCGTGCGTATCGTCGACCTCAGCATGACCGTCGAGGAATGTGATTCCGCTCCGTTCGCCAAAGAAGAGGTCTACTTCAAGCTGAAGCCGATCGTCAAATGGGAGGAGAAGGGCTTCGTCTCCAACATGGTAGAGATGACGGTCCACGCGGGGACCCACATCGATTCGCCGCACCACTTCTTCAGGGAGAAACCGTCAGTCGAACAGCTGCCGCTCGATGCGCTCATCGGCGAAGCTGTTGTGCTCGACCTCACATTCAAGGGCACACCGAAGGCCCGCATCACTCCCGAAGATCTGGATCGGGCGGAGCGGGCGCTGGAGGAGAAGGGGCTTAGGATTCGACCCGGCGGTATCCTCTTTTTGCGGACGGACTGGCCGAAGGGGCACAGCACGACCGATCCGTCCTGGTGGAACGATTCCCCCTATCTGACGAAGGAGGCCGCCGAGTGGCTCGTGGCCCGGAGACCGGCCGTCCTTGGATACGACTTCGCGCAGGAAGAAAAGGGGACGGACTATCAGAACGCGGAAGAGATCCTGACGAGTGGCATGCGGGTTCATCGCACGATTTTGCCGAAGATCACGTGCCAGATCGAGAACCTTGTCAATCTCCATCAGATTCCATCCCACGTGAAAGTGATCGCCCTCCCGGCGAAGTGGAGGACGGAGTCAGCGCCCGCTCGCGTCGTTGCGATCCTTGACGAGTAGGGAGTGAACGCCTGGATCAAGAAGGAGGATTGACCATGAGCGGATCGACCGTTCGACTAAACCGCAGGCGGTTTCTGCAGATGGCTGGCACCCTCGGGCTCGGCGGCTTCGCCACCGTCGGCCTCCCCTCCACGGATCCCCGGGCCTGGGCTGCGCTTCCAGGGCCACTGCGCGTGAACACCATCGTGTCCATCTGGGGGCGCGAAAAAGATATCAAGCCCTTCGAGCGGAAGTATGGAGTTGAGGTAAAGCTCACGGCATGGGTCTCCAACATCGTCCAGGTCACAAAGATGGCTACCGGTGGGACGAAGCTCTGGGACGTCGTGACCATGATCCACATGTTCACCGACCCTATCATGAAGCGGAAGCTGCTTCAGCCGCTTGACATGAGCCAGATCCCGAACGCCGCCCACCTGTGGCCGCAGTTCGTGAAGCCGAGCTACGCGGTCTATGAGGGTGTACAGTACGGCATCCCGTACGTGTGGGGATACGACGCGATCTTATATAACAAGGCCGGTATCCCCCGCATGGAGTCCTGGAAGGATATGTTTGAGGAGAGGTACAAAGGGAAGATTGCGCTTCGGGACGATCCTCAGTTCGCGCTCCCTATTGCCGCGCTGGCCCTGGGGATCTCAGACCCCTTCGCGTTGGGGGCAGACGAGCTGAAGGAGATCAAAGCGTTCCTCATCGCGAAGAAGCCCGTCATCCGGAAACTCTGGGTCGGGTTTGCCGAAGCGCTGACCCTCATGAGAACGGGCGAGGTGCAGGCCCTGATGGGGTGGCTGCCGATGTGGCGTCTCCTGAAGAAGGAAGGAATGAACGTCGACTTCATCATTCCAAAGGAAAAGGCATTCGGGTGGGTGCACGTCTACATGGTCTCGAAGGAAACCAAGCTCCTGCCGACCGCCTATACGTTCCTCGACTACGTGCTGGACACCGAGTTCAGCTCGTCAATCGCCAGGGATCTGGCCTATTTCTCTCCCTCGAAGAAAGTGCTATCCGGCCTGACGGATGCTGACGTCAAGGAGCTGCGATACGACCGGATCGACGAGATTCAGAAGAACCTCATTTTCGGCGACTTCCCAATTAACATTCAGGAGTGGAACGACACTTGGAGTGCCTTCAAGGCCGCGTAGCTCTACTCGCGCGAAGCCTCCGGCCCACCCCGCACATGGAAGGATGGGAGTTGTCCACCACCCGAAGCGTGCAGAGATGAATTCCGCAGGCCGCTCGCCGTACGATCTCGAGATTCGCGGCTTGGCGAAGACTTATGGCGCTATCCGGGCCGTTGACGGCATCTCCCTTGAAGTCGAGCGCGGCGAGTTCCTCTCTATCCTGGGCCCTTCAGGCTGCGGGAAGACTACGACCCTGCGCATGATCGCCGGCTTCGAGCAGCCCGACGCGGGTGAGATCTATCTGCAGGGGACACAGATGGGAACGACGCCTCCTTACGAGCGCAACGTCAATACCGTCTTCCAGAGCTACGCGCTCTTTCCCCATATGACGGTCTTCGACAACATTGCCTTCGGATTGCGGATGAAACGACTCGCGCGCGAACAGATCGCCCGGCGTGTGAAACGGATGCTCACCATCGTCGAGCTGGCCGGGTACGAGCAGCGCTTACCGCACCAACTCTCAGGCGGTGAACAGCAGCGCGTCGGACTTGCCCGCGCTCTGGTGAAGGAGCCCACCGTCCTGCTTCTGGACGAACCTCTGGGCGCGCTCGATCTCAAGGTCCGAAAGCGGATGCAGTACGAGCTAAAGCGGATTCATCGGGAGGTGGGTATCACCTTCATCTACGTGACACACGACCAGGAAGAGGCATTGGTAATGTCGGACCGCATCGCGGTCATGAATCAGGGACGCATCGAGCAGGTGGACACCACGTTCGACATTTACGAACGACCTCAGAGCTTGTTCGTGGCGGACTTCATCGGAGAGTCAAACACGTTTGCCGGAGAGGTGGTGGCGACGGGGGAAGATGTTTCGGTTCGTTGCGGGGAACGGGTGGTGCTGCGGGGACGGCCTGTATCGGCGGCGCTGCCGGTGGGTGTGCAAGTGGATGTGGTCGTCAGACCGGAGAAAATCGGAATGGGACGCCCCGAGACCTCGCATGCTGGTGAGGAAAACTGCCTGCGTGGATGGGTGCGGGAGGTGGTCTTTCAGGGGACGAGCGTGAAATACGTGCTCGACATTGGAGCGGGGAATCCCCTGATTGTTCATCAGCAGAATAGTCTCTCGTACCCTCAAGCGGAGTTCCTCAAGCCGGGCGAAGAGGTTCTGGCGCTCTGGCGGCTCGAATCCACCCTGGTATTTCCGCGACGGTGAGTCACAGCCGGCGCCTCTTCCGTTGGGTTGGCGCACACCCCGGGCTCGGGATATGGTTGAATCTCCTGCCGGGAGTTGCTTCCCTCGTCGTTTTCGTCTTCGCTCCCCTGGTGCTCATGGTGTTCGTGACGTTCTGGAGGTCTTCCGTTGACGGCATGGAGCCGATCTGGAACCTCGATAATTACCGGAAAGTCGCGTCTGATCCGATGTTTGCGGGGCTTCTGCTCAAGTCGCTTCGGATCGCGGTCACGGTCACGGTCGTGATCCTCATGCTCGCCTACCCGTTGGCTTACATCATCGCGAGGAAAACCTCTCGATATAAGCACCTCCTCTTGCTTCTCGTGTTCATTCCGTACTGGATCAGCTATGTCATTCGAACTTATGCCTGGTATCCGATTCTAGGAAAGGAAGGCGCGATCAATTACGTCCTGGGTGCGCTGCGGATTTCCGCTCAACCCGTCGAACTCTTCTTGTTCAACGAGTTTTCCGTTCACGTAGGTCTCGTGTCGGTGTTCATGCCATTCGCCGTCGTTCCGATCTACCTTTCACTGGAAAGAATCAGTCCAACCTTGCTGGAGGCTGCGGCAGACCTCGGAGCGAGGCCGGCCAGGTCTTTCCTGCATGTCGTGCTCCCGCTATCTCTTCCTGGACTCCTTGGGGGGGCATTGATGGTGTTTATCCTGACGGTGGGGGCTTACGTCACACCGCAGTTGCTCGGCGGGCCCAGCGGGATCATGTTGGGCAACATCATTGCCGATCAGTTCGGTGGGACCTTCAATTGGACGTGGGGGGGGACGCTGTCGCTCATGCTCATGATGGTGACCCTTGTCGTCATTTGGTTGGTCAGCCGACGGGTGCGCGTCGGCCAGGTTTTTCTCGGTGACTGAGCCGATCCTCTCGCGTCTAAGGGCGAAGGCGGGCGGGGATGCCACGCTCTATGCGTACGGCGTGCTGCTGTACCTGTTCTTATACGCTCCAATCGTGTACCTGATTATTTTCTCGTTCAATGATGCTACCGCGACCACACCGCCGTGGCGGGGGTTCACGCTCCAATGGTATCGCCAGGTCCTGCAGAACGTCGACCTTCGGGTCGCGTTCCTCAACAGCGCGAGCCTAGGGGTCATGACGGCGGTGATCTCGGTCACGCTCGGGACGCTTATGGCGTTTGCCTTTCGCTGGCGGTTTCGTGGCAAAGGTTTCGTTTTCGGTCTTCTTCTGCTCCCCATGCTGACACCAGGTATCGTGCTCGGAGTGGCTCTCACGCTGCTCTGGCGGTTCTTCCGGCTGACGCCGGGGCTGTTTAGCTCGACCCTGGTCGCCCACGTAATCTATACGCTCCCGTTCGCGTTCCTCATCGTCTTCACGAGACTCCATCGCTTCGACAGGTCGCTGGAAGAGGCCGCGATGGATCTCGGGGCCGACCATATCCGCACGTTCCGCCATGTCACGTTCCCCCTTATCCGACCGGGAGTCATTGCCGCCGTGATTTTCGCCTTTACGCTCTCCTTTGATGAGTTCATCCGGACCTTCTTCGTCATTGGGAATGAGAACACGCTCCCGATGTACGTCTGGTCGATGATCATGACCGACAGCACGCCGCAGACGAACGCCATCGGCGCCATCATCGTCGGGTTGTCGTTGAGTTGGATTCTGCTGGGGACCGTGTTTCTCCGCAGGTAGAGCATCGGCGGAGCCGAGGTGGCCTTACTCGAATCTCGCCGTGACCTCCGCGGGCGTGGGAGTGAGGCCGATGTAGCGCAGGGTCGCAGTGGTGCCCGGCTTCGGCGGCACGAGCGGCGTAAAGGAACCCAGCGAAAGCAGGTCCCCGTTCTTGAGTGTCTTGCCTTCGGTCCGGAGCGACTCGGCGATCCAGAGCACGGCGTTGAGGGGGTTGTCCAGCAAGTCAGACCCCTTGCCCTTGCCCAGCACAGCTCCGGTCTGGTCCACCAGTTCTACTTGCATATCGGCGAGCTTCGCCACGGATTCCGGCGTGGCAGGCAGGCGAATGGCCTCCCCCAGAACGCCGAGACGCGCCGCCACGTTCGCGGCCACCAGATGCGGGCCGTCGAGTTTGACCTGCGGGTCGAACACCAGATCCGGCAGTTCGATGAATGGGCGGATTTCCCGGAGCGCCTGCAGCGCCTCCAGCGGCGTCTTGGCTGCCATCAGCTTCACGGCGTCCCCCACCACCGCCACCATATCACCCTCGAGGACGGGTCGCGTGCCATAGGCAGCGGCAACGCGAGCCGGGCCAGGAAGGATCATCTTCTCATACAGGGTGCCCCGAATCGGCCTGTCGTAGCCGAATCGCTTCTGCACTGCCGGATTGGTGAGGCCCGCCTTGTACCCCACGACGCTTCCGAGGTCCCTGGCGATGAGAGCATTGAACCGTACCTGGACCTTGGCTGCCTCGGCCATGCTCATGGCCGCGCCGAAACTCGGCGCGGGCTTCTTTGCACGCCACGCCTCGGCGACCGCCTTGATGTTCGCGTCCGAGGGCATCTCGGCCTGGGCGGCCAGAGGCGCCAGCAGCAGAACCATGGACATCCAGAACTTTCCCATCGCTCATCCTCCCTGCACCGAGCCGTGCCAGGCCGCGTACGGAACAGTAACTCCTCCCCGGGAAACGCTAGCCCGGATTATTCACGAGAATAATCCGGGCTCTACGACAATCGCATGGATTTCAACATGGTCTGTTCCGTTTTCCGATCTCCGCTCAGAACCCTCTGGTTGCCATGGAAATTGTGTAAGCCCGGTGAAAACAATTCATGGAGTCTTAGGTACTTCCATGCGATTTTCGCTGCCTAGCCCGAATGATGTGCATAATTCGGGCTAGCGGGCCTGTTCACGCGTGTCAAGACGATTCGCTCCCCCGAGTCTGGCGGGTGGTAGCAGGCACTATACCCACTCACGTTAGGAGGTGTATCACTTCCAGAGCCGATGCCCCTCATCATCTCGACACCCGCATGTCCAGAGGCGCTGTTACAGATTCTCCAGCCTATGCTACGCCGCGCGCCTAGCCACCGACCATCACAGGACTGAGCACCAGGATCCGCACGACGACCCCGCTGGGGATGAGCGCGTCGAGCTCCCGAACACCCGTCCCGTCGATGACGATGGCCGCGTGCGGGAGCAGGCTGCCCGCGCCGTCAACCAGATGGTCGCGCGCGGCCGACCCATGGCGACGGACGACCTCACCCACCAGATGAGCGAGTGTGGCGCCGTCGGGCATCTGAAGGCGCTCACGACGGCAGCCGACGGCCGTGCGTATGAGCCCCGCGTAGGTGATTTCAATGTCCGGCATGGAGGCGGCTCGCCAACTCGCCGGAGCCCGTGAACGGAGACGGCGAGGCACCGGAGCGAAGATTCGCCCATTTGGCTCCAAAGCTCATCCCCGCGGCCGCCAGGGCGGCCGCTCCGGCGAAAGCGGACACACCGCCGGGGACCAGCATCGCGAGGGCTGCCAAGCCGCCCGTCACTGCCGCACCGATCGCCGCCGTGCGGGCCGGTCCGGGCGCTACCCGACGCCGAGCGGCCGCCACGGCAACCCGCAGCACGGCCAGGGCCACGAGGGAAGGAAGCGCCGGGGCGACGCCTTCGGACCAGCCCCCGAGGAGGCCGGTCAGGGCCACGCCCGCCAGGAGCGATTCCAGGAAGAACTCCAGCGGGAGCCCCAGGCCGCGCCAGGCGGGCACCGATTTCAAGGCCCCCATGGCCAAGGCAGGATACGTCGCCACGATCACCGCAAGCGCTGCCGCGAGCAGACCGACCGCCGTCCTCAGGTTCGTCAGCGTCGGCCCGGTGAGCAGGGCGACCAGCACCAGGAAGAGGAAGTCGACGATTGCCCCTCGACTGATCCAGTTCGTTCGCCAAGCCGCCAGGGCGCGCCAGAGCCGGAGCGGGCGCCCCAGGTCGCCGATCAGAATCAACCCCGCCGCGGAGATCGTGAGGAGCGTGATTAGGGCGACGCCATCCACGCCGAAGACGGTGAGGCCAGGGGCCAGCCAGCGGCTGGCGAGGAACAGGCCGGCGCCCAGCCCCAGCAGCCAGAACTCGGCCGCGTGGCTGAGCCCCCACTGCTCCTGATGCCGGTACGGGAGCACGAGATCTGCCGGCGCGCCGCCGGCCTGGCGGGCGCCCTCCGTGAGATAGACGACCGCCGGGGCCGTGTCGACGGGCGAACCCAGCGGGACCCACTCTCGGGTGGTCAGCGCCCTCGAGACCTGGGACCCCGGGTCGTCGAGGTCGCCGAAGATTCGAGCCCCCGTGGGACAGGCATCCACGCAGGCCGGCTGCAACCCGCGGTCCAGTCGAGGTGCACACAGGGTGCACTTCTGGACCGTGCCGGCCTGATGAAGGCTGACCCGGGCTTCTTCGAACGGCGTCCCGAGCCCGTCCGCCTTCTCGTAGTAGTGGATCGCTCCGTACGGGCAGGCGATGACACACGCCCGCGAGCCGCAGCAGACGTCTTCGTCGATCAGGACGATACCGTCCTCCCGTCGCGAGATGGCCCCCGTCGGACATGCCTTGAGGCAGGGGGCGTCAGCACAGTGGTTGCAGAGCAGCGGAAGGTAGATCCGGCGCACGTTCGGGTAGGCTCCAACCTCTTTCTCGATGACCGGCGCCGTCCAGATGCCCGCGGGGTTGGCGTTCTCGACCTTGCAGGCCAGGGTGCACGCGTAGCAGCCGATGCAGGTCTGGGTGTCCAGGGCCATGCCGTAGCGGCTCACGTCTGATCCCCTCCCCCGAGGAGCCAGCCCACCACGCGGGCGAGCCCCCGCGGGGACCTTCGTGCCCGATCCCTGGCCGGGGTCACCCGGACCTTCACCTTGGAGTCAAAAGCCGACGAAAGCTTGTCGACGATCTCCAGGTCCAGCGGGACGAGGCTGTTGAAGTGGATTCCCCGGCCGCGGGCCACGGGCATCCCTCGAGCCCAGTGGCCACTGATGCCAGCGATGGCGACCACCTCCGGGTGGATGCCCTCCGTCAGCCGCACCCGGCCCCTCACACTCCCGGCACGAGAGGAGACCACGACTTCGTCCCCGTCGCGGATCCCCCGCGTCGCGGCGGTTCGGCAGTGCATCAGGAGGCGGAAAACGTAGGGATGGCGGTCGCCCAGGTCCGCCAGCCACGGGTTCTGAGCCGAAAGGCCGAGCGCGTGGAAGGGAAGCTTGTACGGCACGGCGAACAGGTCGTACTCCTTGGCTCCTTCCTCATGGGCGGCGGAGGGACGCCAGTCCGGGAGGGGGACGTAATCGGAAAGGTCCCACCGCACCGAGCGGCCCGCCAGCACCGCCTTCACCTCCTGACCCTTCGTGAGAAAGTGCTCCTGGTAGATCGGGAGCCTCGGCTTCACCCACGGCCCGGGGTAGGCCTCCTCGATTCGCTTTTCGCGCAGCCGGAACGTGCTGCTCCCGTTGACCGCCCCGACCCTGGGAGCCGCCTCGCCGGCGCGGAGCCGTACCTGCCGCTCGGCGATGTCGGCCACGCTGAAGCGCCCCTCCGCGGACAGCGCCAGGTTCCCCTTGAGCTCGAAGAGCAGGTTGCACGCCTCGTGCAACTCCTCCCCGATTCCGAGCCGGTAGGCGAGGTCAAGGAGCACGTCGGCCCAGTGGCGTGACGCTCCGGCCGGCGGCACGACGGGCTGACGCCTGGCGCCGTACCAGACCCCCGGGCCGGGGACGAGGAAGGCATACGGATGGTTCGCGGGGAAGAGATCGTCACGCTCCATGTCGTGCGCGTCCGGCAGCACCACATCCGCGAACTCTGCCGTTTCGTCCAGGTGTGTGACGAACGAGACGATGAACGGGATCTTCTTGAGCGCCTCCCCCATTCTGACGGGATCGACGATGCTCATCATGAGGTTGACCCGGCAATGGAGCAGGACGTCAGGGGTGAAGTCGAGACCGAATTCCTCCCCGGCCAGGATCGTAAAGGGATACATGACGCGACCCCCCACCGCGATCGGCAGCAGCTCCTGGAGGGAGAGGGTCTCCGGGGGCTTGACCGGGGCGCCGGGGAAGGGTGCGTTGTAGCCGAAGAGCGAACGCACGTGGTAGGCGGCCACCAGCATCCCGTCGGGCCCCACCTCCGGCTCCCACGTCGGGCCCACGGGGTTGACCCCGAGGAACCCCCCCGGCACGTCGATGGCCCCCAAGACGATGTTGATCAGGTGAAGGGCCAGGGCCGTCGTCATGCCGTGCTTGTGCCCCACCGCCCCCATCTTGAAATTCACCGCGATCGGACGGTACGGCAGCTCCACACCGCCGATCGTGATCGTCTCGCCGATCCTGGCGTCGCGAGCCAGCTCCGCTGCGAGCTTCACGATCTGCTGGGGGGGCACATCGGTGATCTCGGAAACCAGCTCCGGGGTGTAGCGGCGGACGTGCTCCCGCAGGAGCACGAACGCCGGGCGGCACTCCACGTCCCCGATCCGGTAGGTGCCCTCCAGGGCCATCCGCTCCGCCGGACAAGCGTCAAAGGGCTTCGCCCCCCCGTCCGCGCTGTCCCACACCAGCGGCTTCCCGCCCTGCGGCTCGCGCGCGTAGTGCCCGTCGGGACGAACGAGGTAGGGCGCGTTGGTGCGCCGTCGCAGGAACGCCGCGTCATAGACGCGGAGCACATTGAGCAACTGGTGGACGATCCCAAGGCCCAGGGCGGCGTCTGTTCCGGGCCGGATCGGGATCCATGTGTCCGCCTTCGCCGCCGCGGTGCCGCACACCGGATCAATGACGGTAAGCTTCATGCCTCGCTGCCGCGCCCGGGCCATGTGATGGGTCGTGGCCTGGGCGTTACTGTCCACCATGAAGCCCATCTGCGTCCCCACCAGCACGGCGTGCCGGCAATGCTCGAAGTCGATCTCCGAGTTGTATGAGCCGTTGACCAGCATGTTGACCGTGTGCGATCCCATGCCGCAGAACAGCCCCGCCGACGACCAGTTGCTGTGCGGTGTCCCGAAGGCCGTGCACCATGCCCGCACCAGCGGCGCCGCCGGCAGGTCGAAGTGAGCGATCACCACGCATCGCGGATCCTTCGCTCGCGGCACCCTCAGCCGCTCGGTGATCAGGGTGAGCGCCTCCTCCCATGAGATCTCCTCCCAGCGGGGGTCGACCCCGACCCCCTTTGTCGGATTGCGGCGCCGTAGTGGCCGCAACACCCGATCGGGGTCATACAGGTCCATGATCCGCGCCTTGCCCTTGGCACAGATGTGACCGAGGCTGCTGGGATTGTCCGGATCGCCGGCGATGTCCACGACCACCCCGTCCACTCGCCGCGCCCGCACGCCACACGCGTTGTAGCATCCATAGCAGACCGTCGGAATCCACACATCTTCCCGCAAGGGATTCGGGTTCATCCGCGCCTTGCCTCTCCATGCCTTCTCCCGCGCCAAGGATGCCGAGCGATCTCCGAAGGTGTCCCCTCCACGATCTTCCCCCCGTGATGCAGCACGATGATCCAGTTCGAAATCCACATGATCACCCGCATGAGGTGCTCGACGGCCAGAAAAGTGGCCGGCCTCAGCCCCCTTTCATGGTGGTGGGGAGCCAGAGCGCGATCTGCGGAAAGAGCATGAGGATGACGATGGCGACGATCATCATGACGAAGAACGGCATGACGCCGACGCAGACGTCCATCATCGTCTGCCGCCGCTGCTCGGCGGTGGCGCGCTCCCGGAGGCCGTGGATGACGTAGAGGTTCGGCAAGATCACCGGCATCGTCGTCACCATGATGGCCAAGCCGTCCATGAAGGTGCCGAGGACCAGGTAGAAGACAACGATCAGGATCATGGTCGCAGTGGGGGATGACGAAGACGAAGGCCGGACGTCCGGGCGAGCCGGCTTCAGCACGAGGGGACAAAGATGAATCGAGCTGGCCCTGAGGGCGGTTCCTGAGGGCGAACTGGCGCCCCCTGGGCTTCCTCAGTCGGCGCGCCGGGGGTCGGAGCAGAACCCCCGCGAGAAGTCCCTCGAAGGTTGAGCCCTGCCAGGCGATCCTATCTGCGTCCCGGAAATGAGCGACAATGCAGGCGGGAATAGTGTTGCCTCCGAGCCGAGCATCCGTCAGCCTTAGGACGGCGCGTGGCGACGGCCACAAGCGCTAGCCCGAATTATGCACATCATTCGGGCTAGGCACCGAAAATCGCATGGAAGTAAGTAAGACTCCGAATTGTTTTCACCGGGCTTACACAATTTCCATGGCAAACAGAGGGTTCTGAGCGGAGATCGGAACACGGAACAGAACATGTTGAAATCCATGCGATTGTCGTAGAGCCCGGATTATTCTCGTGAATAATCCGGGCTAGGAAGGTAGCACGGCTAGGAATTCTCGCGCCCGAAGGATCGTGATGCCCCGGTAGTACCCGACGCCCAAGAGATCGTCATCTCCCGTGACCAGATAATCGACGCCAGCAGCGGCAGCACACCCCCGCAGCACCTACCTAAGCGTGAACCCGACCTGCGGGGCGAGGAGTTCATTGAAGAGCCGCCTGGCCTCTTCCTTGTCCGGCACCCGTCCCAACCAGTCGGGAAGCACCACGTCCCTGACCGCCTTATCGATCGCGGTCCTGTACGCCTCCTTCGTCGGGATCCACTCCACCCCTTCGGCCTGGTTCCGCTTGATCTCGCGCTGGGTCATTTCCCACCCCAGCACCCACGTTCGCTCCGTGTGCTCCCGCCCCAGCTGTACCAGGATCTGCTGGATATCGGGTGGGACAGCGTCCCAGCTTCGCTTGCTGACCACCAGCATCCCGGGCTGGTGCCCCAGCCGCAGGTCGACGAGGTACTTGGCGACCTCGTACAACTTTACGGCAACCCCGGAGGCGGGCCCGGTGTGGGCACAGTCCAGCACCTTCCGATCCAGCGCGGAATACAGCTCGGCGAAGGCCATGGAGACGGGCTGGGCGCCCAGTGTCTTCCAGAACAGGGCCATCGCCGGGCTGAAGATGCGGATCTTCACCCCTTTGATGTCCTCCAGCCCCCTGACCGGCTTCGTGCAGTACGCGGCGTTCCAGTCATAAGGGTGGATGCCCAGGTACTTGCCTCCGATCTTGTCCTCGTACCGCCGATACACCGCGTCCCAGGCCCGATGACTCTTCTTGGAGGCCTCCCAGTCCGGCTGGAGACCGGTCAGGCTCGCCCCCTCGATGATCGGCAAATCCCCGGCGACGTATCCCGTGACGACCTCACCGATATCCACCAGCCCGGCCTTCAGCACCCGGATGAGCTCGAACCCCGTCAGCCCCAGCTCCGGCATGCTGATCATGCGCACCTCAACCCTGCCGTTGGAGCGCCGGTGCAGCTCGTCCGAGAACCACTTCATCCAGCTCCACGTCTCGTGGGTCCGGCTGAGGCTGACCATTTTCCAGCGGAACTCGGGCTGCGGCGTCACCTTGGGTGTGTCCTGCCGTTGTGCCTGAGCTGCCGATGACAGCGCCACCAGTATGAGGAGAGAGGTGGCGAGACCGCCTGTCATCGACCGCAAGAGCTGCCTTCCGATCCCCATGGCTGTGACCTCCCCTCAAATCCTTTCGGCACCGTGGCGAGCGCCAGCCGGCTGCCGCATCGCGTCGCCCAGTCGAGAAATCCTCACGCGGCTGCACCCGAAACGCAATGGGTCAAACAGCTCATATTTCTGTGGTGAGCGGGGGATACGTCTGTCGCAGGGCGCGAGATCCGCAGCGGAGGGCATGTAATCAGCTCGGAGCCCGCGAGTGATTCAGGTGCATCTTGACAACTTCTGCCGAGCAGCCGAAGCTAGCATCGCGATGACTCAGCGCTGACGCGGCCTGGAACGAAGCCAATGGGCGGTGTCCTCAGAGTTCGCTATCTGGGATTGGCCAGACGCGTCGTCGACGTGGAGGAGGAGACCATCGCGTACGAGGCCGGCGTGACCGTGAGAGAGGTGCTGGGTCGTCTGATGAGCCGTCACGGGACGAACGCGCAGGACCTGCTCTTCACCGGGCGCGGGACCCTCCGTCCCGCCGTTCGCCTGTTGCTGGAGGAGGAGGCCGTGGAGGAGCACCGGGGGCTGGACAGACGGCTGGCAGGAGACGAGGAGCACCTGCTGGTGGTCGTCGTTGACCCGTTCGCCGGCGGCTGAGGACCTCGTGACTCTCACGGCCAAGGGCGCCGGCACCGACGAACTCGTGATCGCTGCCCGACCCCAGCGCTCCTGGGGGCTGCCGGTCGCCCTCGACCTCTCGCTGCAGGGAGCGGGGGCGGGGCTGATCGCTGTCGCAGCCCTCTTCGACCTCGGCTCCCTGCTGCTCGGCGGGCTTCTGGCGATCATGCTGAGCGTCGCCCTGCTCATGGGGCACCTGGGCCGGCCGGAGCGCTTCTGGCGGGCAGCGTCCCGGCCCCGGACGTCCTGGATCAGTCGCGGGGTCCTCCTGGTAGGAGCGCTGGTCGCCGTCAGTGTCTTCGCCCTCCTCGCGCCCATCGCCGGATCCGTCGCCGCCGTCGCCGTGCGAACGACGCTTCTGGTCCTGGCCGCCCTCGTGATGGTCTACACCGGCGCCGTCACCTCGGCGTCGGCCATTCCGGCGTGGAACAGCGGCCTCGTGCCCTTGCTGGCCTTCGCCTATTCCCTGGCGACGGGGACCGGCGCAGCCTTGGCAGTGGTCGCTGCCACGAGTACGGGCGGGGAGAAGCTGATGCTCCTCCAGGAAGCCCAGTTGCTGCTTCTGGCCGCCTGCTTCCTCGTCGTCCTGGGTTACCTCTGGAGTCTCGCTTTCTCCTCCTCGCGAACGGCGCGCCAGTCCGGGCGGCTGCTGGTGCGGGGAAGGCTGGCCCTGCCTTTTCTGGGTGGCGCGCTCCTCCTGGGCGTGGTCGTGCCCTTCGGGCTGACCGCCTACGCGGTCGCCCTGACGGGGGGCGGCATCGCGCTCGCGCTCGCCCTCAGCGGTGCTGCGCGGCTCGCCGGAGACTTCGCCCTGAGGTTCTCCTTGCTGAGGGCGGGCCTGTACGAGCCGTTGCTGTGAGCCTCCGGCTGGAGGGATCTGCGATGCAGCGAGCCGGGACGGCGGACGACGCCTGGGTGCCCACGACGTGCAACGGCTGCTACAACCAGTGCGGCATCCTCGTCCACAGGGTGGACAACGCCGTCACCGAGGTCCGCGGCGACCCGGGGCACACCAACAGCAACGGGAAGGTGTGCGCCAAGGGGGTCGTCAGGGTGCTGGACCTGTACCACCCCCGCCGGGTCCTGACACCGTTGCGCCGGACCAACCCCGAGAAAGGCATCGGCGTGGACCCCCGGTGGGAGGAGATCTCCTGGGAAGAGGCCCTCGCAGTCGTGGTTCAGAAACTCGAGAAGGTCCGCCGCGAGGATCCCCGTAAGCTCGTCATCGCCAACTGGGACCACGGGCAGCGCAAGATCGCGGCGGTGTGGGCGGCTGCCTTCGGGACTCCCAACACGGCCGGATGGACCCCCAGCACCATCTGCGGCAACGGCGAGCACCCGCTGTTGTTCGCCATCACGGGCACCATCAACGTCGAGATCGATTTCGTCCACTGCCGGTACGCGCTGCACTGGGGCGTACAGAAGGGCGCGATGGTGGACAGCGATGCCAACAGCGTGTCAGGGCGTATCGCTGCGGCACGCCGCAGGGGCATGAAGCTGGTGGTGATCGACCCGGTCTGTGGCCCGGCGGCGTCCAAGGCCGACGAGTGGGTGCCCATCCGCCCGGGCACCGACGGGGCCCTGGCCCTGGGGATGCTCAACGTCCTGCTCAACGAGCTCGCCATCTACGACGCCGCCTTCCTCCAGACCCACACAAACGCCCCCTACCTCGTCCGCCCCGACGGGCACTACCTCAGGGAGCCGGAGACCGGCAAGGTCCTCGCGTGGGATGCCTCGCAAGGCCGGGCAAGACCGCACGACGCGCCCGACCTTCAGGAGCCGGCGCTGAAAGGCCAGTACACGGTCGACGGCGTCGTCGCCGAGCCCGCCTTCCAGCGACTCAGGGAGCACGTCCGCAAGTATCCACCCGCCGAGGTCGCCCGCATCACCACGGTTCCCGAGGAGACGGTACGACGGTTGGCCAGGGAGCTCGGTGAGAACGCCTGCGTCGGAAGCACGATCACCATCCAGGGGAAGACTCTTCCCTTCCGCCCCGTCGGGGTGGACTTCAAGAAGGGGGTGTCCGGCCACCTCCACGCGTTTCCCGCGGGTCTGGCCGTCGTCCTCCTGCCTGTGGTTCTCGGCGCGGTGGACGTCCCGGGAGGGATGCTGGGGCACCGCGAGGGGCCGTGGTCGGCCGTCGAGGAGGGCCCCGACGGGATCGCCGTCGGCAGCGCCAGGTACAGTCTGGGCGACCACTTCGTCATGCCGTATCCCGCGGACCACGTTGGACGACCGGAGAGCGCCGACGTGCGGGAGCTGTTCCCGGTCCGCCTCCACACCGGCTTCATGACACTGTTCAGCCTGCTGGACCCGGCGCGGTTCCACCTCCCCTATCGGCCGGAGGTCCTGATCCACTGCCGCACCAACCCGATGATGAGCCTGTTCGAGCCCCGGGCGATGGCGGAGGCCCTGAAGCGGCTGGACTTCATCGTCTCTTTCGCCAACATCATCAACGAGACGGTGGAGTTCGCCGACATCGTCCTCCCCGACGCGCACGATTTCGAGCGCACCGACCTGTTCCCTGGAACCTTTCCGGGCTACGTGCCCGGGCTCGCCGACTGGTGCTGGGCGTTGCGCCAGCAGGTCGTGGCGCCTCCCGCCGGGGTGCGCGCCTGGAGCGAGGTGCTCATCGACCTCGCGGAACGGCTCGGCTTCTTGAAGGAACTCAACGAACTGGGGAACGCCGTGTGGGAGTTGCGGTATCCCTGGCGGCTGGAGCCGGACGTCATGTACAGCGCGGCGGAGATCGCGGAACGGCAGATCAAGTCCGTCGTCGGGCCGGAGCATGGGCTCCACTCCTTCCGCGAGCACAGCGCCCTGCGCTTCCCGCGCACCGTGGAAGAGGCGTACTCCAGGCCCTTCCTCAAATCGAGGATCCAGATCTACTGGGAGTACCTTCTGAAGGCCGGCCAGGAAGTGGCGGCCGTGGCCAGACAACTGGGGCTCGAGTGGGACACCTCCACCTACGCCACGCTCCCTGACTGGAGGCCCTGCCCGTCATTCGAAGAGGAGCGCAGGGACGGCTACGATCTCATCGCCGTCAATTTCAAGCTCCCCTTCCATTTCTCGACCATCACGGCGGAGAACCCGCTGATCAGCGAGTTGTCGGAGCTTCACCCGTACGCCTACAAGATCCTGATCGGCCGCCGAGCGGCGCAGGCGCGAGGCATCCAGGACGGGGAACTGGTGACGGTGGAGTCCCGGGTGGGCCAGGTCCGGGGCCGGGTGAAGGTCACCGAGGGCATCCATCCCGAAGTGATAGCCATTCCCGGCACCTTCGGCCACTGGGCCCAGGGCATGCCCATCGCCCGTGGCAAGGGGGTCCACTTCAACGCCCTCGTACCTATGGACTTGAGGCGAGTGGGCCCTCTGTCGGCGACCTATGACTTCTGCGTGAGCGTCAGAGTCACCCGGGGGAGCGAGGCACGGCGGTGACGCGTTACGGGATGGTGATCGATCTCGCGGCCTGCAACGCGTGCAACACCTGCACCGTCACCTGCAAGGTGAAGAACGGCACTCCACCCGGCGTCCACTGGCGCCGCGTCCTGGAAGACGAGGTGGGCGTCTACCCGTCGGTCCGGCGTCTTTTCCTCCCTCTGGCTTGCATGCACTGTGGCACCCCTCCCTGCGAGACCACCTGCCCGACCGGAGCGACGCAGAAACGGGAAGACGGGATCGTCACCATCGACTACGACCTGTGCGTGGGCTGCCAGGCCTGCGTGGTCGCTTGTCCCTACGGGGTTCGGTTCTTCCATGAGGACCGGCGGAGCTATTTTGCCGACAGGGGTTCTCCCGTGCCGTGGCCTCTCGAGGGACAGGCCCTTCCCGAGGGCGTGGTCTCCAAGTGCGACCTCTGCCTGGACCGAGTGCTGGACGGACGCCAACCGGCCTGCGTCGAGAACTGTCCGACCAGCGCTCTCCACTTCGGCGACTTGGGTGACCCGCGCAGCGGTGTCTGCCTGCTCATCGCCGCCCGGAAGGGGCGCCAGCTGTTCCGCGAAAAGGGAACGGACCCCTCCGTGTACTATGTCGACTAGCCGCGGTGGGTTTGCTCATCTGCTGTCACCCATACGCATAGGGAACGTGGAAGTCCGCAACCGCATGGTCTTCTCAGCCCATGGCACGTGCCTGGGAGCCCATCACCGTCCCACGCCCGAGTTGGCGGCATACCACGCAGCCCGTGCTCGCGGGGGCATTGGCCTCATTGTTCTGGAGAACTCCAGGGTCCATCCCACGGGGCGAGGCCCTGACGCCGCCCTTGAGGCGTGGAACGAGGACAACATCCCCCACTACCGGTCGGTGGCGGATGCGGTTCACGAGCAAGGGGCCAGGATATTCGCACAGCTCCACCACCCGGGGCGCAACGCCAATAGTACCGATAGTCTCCTCGCGGCCTGGGCGCCATCCGCTCTCCACCTGCCCTGGTCGGCGCCCACCGGCTCTCACGAGGTGCCCCACGCGATGACAAAGGAGGAGATCGCGGAGGTAATCCGGTGGTGGGCCCGCTCTGCTGCCAACATGAAACGGGCCGGCATGGATGGGGTGGAGATCCACGGTGCCCACGGCTTCCTCATCTGCCAATTCCTGTCGCCCGTCACCAACCGCAGGACAGACGAGTATGGTGGGAGCTTGCGGAACAGGGCGCGATTCGCCATGGAGGTGGCCCGTGCTGTGCGTCAGGCGGTGGCAGATGAGTTTGTGGTGGGGATGCGCCTCAGTGCCGACGAACTGTTACCTGAGGGCTTGACCCTGGAGCAAACAACCGAGGTCGCCCGGTGGTTAGAGGAGAGTGGAGCCCTTGACTACCTCAGCATCAGCCACAGCGTGGAGTATGTGCCCTCCAGTCTGGCCCAGCAAATCGCCGACATGAGCTGGGGCCAGGCTCCCTTTGTCCACCTGGCAGCAGGCATCAAGAAGGCCACCCGGGAGATCCCCATTTTTACAGTGTGTCGGATCATCGACCCCGCCATGGCGGACAGCATCATTGCGGCAGGTAAGGCCGACATGGTGATTATGACCCGGGCGCATATCGCCGACCCTGAGATTGGGCGAAAGTTGGTAGAAGGGCATCCAGAGGACATCCGCCAGTGTATCGGATGCAATCAAGGGTGCGTCGCCCGCGCCCTCAGCGGGAAACCCATTGGCTGCCTCATCAATCCAGAGGCTGGTCGAGAGCGCGAGCTAGGGTCCCTCGTCCCCGCCGAGCGGCGGAAAGCAGTCGTGGTCATTGGTGGCGGCCCTGCGGGAATGGAGGCGGCCCGAGTCGCAGCTCTGCGGGGACATCTGGTAGCGCTCTATGAGCGGGGGGAGCGCCTCGGAGGGCAGATCACAACCTTGGTCAAGGCACCCCACCGTCAGGAGTTTGGCAACATCGTGGCTTGGCTGGAAGACCAGCTTAAGCGCCTGGGTGTCGTGGTGAAGCTGAACACCGAGGCTACTCCGGAGCGGATCCAGAAGGAAGGAGCGGACACCGTCATCGTGGCCACTGGCTCTACGCCTGAACCACCTGAGATCCCTGGCACGAGAGAGCCTGGCAGCCCAGTTTTGGCCACCGCAGAGGACGTACTGGAACGGAGGGTGCCGGTGGGTCACCAGGTGGTGCTCTTGGACGGTGTCGGGCACCATAAGGCCACCTCTACGGCCGAGTTCCTGGCCGAGCAGGGCTCTCGCGTGCATCTCGTCACCCAGGCGGGCACCGTGGCTGCAGAAATCCACCCCGTCAGCCGGGCGCCAGCGCTCCAACGCCTTAAGGACAGGCGGGTTGCCTTCCACCGGGACTGCTGGATCAAAGAGGTCGTAGGGCGCACGGCAGTGCTGCGCGACGTCTATAACGGGGACGAAGAGGCCATCGAAGGCGTGGATCTCGTGGTGGCGGCGACGCCCAACCGTTCTTGCACAGAACTCTACGACACGCTGAGGCAAGAGGACGGCATTCCCGAAGTGCTGGCTGTGGGGGATTGCGTCGCGCCGCGTCGCGCGTTGGAAGCGATTCGGGAAGGCCACATGGCGGGGCGTGCCTTGTGAGCAGGATCATTCGTGCCTATGCAGAGACGCCTTACGGCCAACTGCACTACCGCTGGGCTGGGGAAGGCTTCCCCCTGCTTCTCCTGCACCAGACGGCCTCCTGCTCTGAGACGTACGAACCCGTCATCCCTTACCTGGCGCCCCACTACCGTGTCCTTGCCGTTGACACCCCCGGCTTTGGTATGTCTGACGGTCCGCCACATCAATACACGGTCGCCGACTACGCCCGGTGCATCGCCGCTTTTCTGGATGCGCTCCAGGTGGAGCGCGCCTCCGTCTTTGGCCATCACACCGGGGCGGCCCTGGGCTGCGAGCTGGCCGCGGGGTATCCCCACCGAGTGGACACGCTCATCCTCTACGGCATTCCCTATTGGGCGGGACCTGCCGAAGAAGTTGCCAAGCGGTTCCTGTCCATCACTCTGAAAGGGGATGGGAGCCACCTGCTGGACGTCTGGCAAGACATTGTTGGGAGAGTTCGGGGAGCATTCCCACAGCCTTACACCGGAAACGTCTTGGATCTCCTCCACCGCGAGACGCTTTGGAAGCTCATGGCCGGTGAGCGCTACAAGGAGGCGTACATCGCTCTCGTTCACTACGACATTATGAACCGGTTGCCCCTCATTCAAGCCCCCACCCTGTTGATCGCCGGCGAAAACGACAGTCTCGTTCATAACGTGGAGCCTGCTGCAGCGCGCATCCAGCGGGTCAGAACGTGCAAGCTCCCTGGCGGTACCTACTTCCTGACGCGTGAGGACCCGGAAGGCCTGGCGCGTGTCGTCCTGGACTTCCTTGCGGCTCCCGGCGTGTGACCGTCGCCCAGCCTCCTGAACGGCCTTGCGAAGGACACGGAGGTGTCCATGGAGAAGAGCATTACCCTGTGGGTGAACGGCCAGCGTTTCACCCTGGAAGTGGAGCCCCATCACCTGCTGCTGGATGTATTGAGGGAGAGGGTGGGGCTCACAGGCGCTCGCCGGGGGTGTGAGACGGGGAACTGTGGCAGTTGTACGATCCTCTTGGATGGTAAAGCGGTGCGCTCCTGTCTCCAGCTGGCGGTACGCGCGAGAGACAGGGCTATTCAGACCATCGAAGGATTGAGCGAGGGAGAAAAGCTGCATCCGCTCCAGAGGGCTTTCATGGAAAAGGGGGCGCTGGAATGTGGGTACTGCACCTCCGGAATGATATTGCTGGCCAAGGGGCTGTTGGATGAGAACCCGACGCCTACGGAGGAAGAAGTCCGGCGGGTCCTGGCTAGCAATCTTTGCCGATGCACTGGCTATCAGAAGATGATCCAGGCCATTCTGGCCGTGGCAAGCGACACACAAGCCCAGAGGACAAGATGACGAAGTACAGACTTATCGGCAAGCAGATCCCCAGGATGGACGCCGCAGAGAAGGTCACCGGGCGCCTTCGCTACGTCGCCGATGTGAAGCTGCCGGGCATGTTGTATGGCAAGCTCCTACGCAGCTCTTATCCGCATGCGCGGATTCTGGGAATAGACACGGGCGCCGCGGAACGACACCGAGGGGTACTCGCCGTTATCACGGGAAGAGACATGCCCCAGAAGAGGCATGGCCACCTGGTCAATGACCTCTCTTTCCTGCCGTTGGACAAAGTGAGGTATCTGGGTGAGCCGGTTGCGGCGGTGGCGGCCATGGACGAAGCAGCCGCGGAAGAGGCCATCCAGTTAATCCAAGTCGAGTATCAGGAACTGCCCACGGTGTCCGAGGAGGATGAGGCGATCCGGGAGCACGCCCCGATCCTACACGAAGAGCTGGCTCAGTATGAGGTCCAGAGCATCACGACGAGCAGCCCTCTCCCCGTTGGCAATGTAGTCCCCGGGACAAACATCTGTTATCAGCTCCAACTTCGTGCTGGAGACGTAGAGGAGGGCTTCCGGGAGGCGGATCGGATCGTGGAGGAGACGTTCCGGGTTCCCATGGTTCACCATGCGCCTATGGAAACGCACGGGGCTGTCGCCGACGTTACCCTCGCTGGTCACGTCACAATCTGGACCTGCACTCAAGGAATCTCCCGGCTGCAGCGGTGGCTGGCGGAATACTTCGACCTGCCTCAGAGCATGGTGCGGATCATCGGCATGAAAGCGGGGGGTGGATTCGGGAGCAAGATTGCCATGACGCTGGAACCCTACTGCGTGGCCCTCAGCAAGAGGGCGGGTAGGCCGGTGAGGATCATCCTCACGCGAGATGAGGAGTTTATCTCCATCGGAGGGTGGGTTCCCGGCACGTTTCGGTTTAAGACAGGAGTCAAGAACGACGGGCGCTTGGTGGCTCGCCAGGTGTCGATCCGCTGGAACGCTGGCGCCCACAGCTACACCAGCCCCGTGGCCACAGCCATGGGAGCCTTGGTGGCCCTCGGACCATACAGGGTCCCAAACGTTCAGTTGGAGTCGTCCCTTGTGTACACCAATCGCCCAGGGTCCCGCCCCTGGCGCGGTCTGGCAGCGACCCAGGCGAATTGGGCCGTGGAGCGCCACACGGACAGTCTGGCTCGTTCTGTAAGCATGGACCCCCTGGAATTCCGGCTCAAAAACTGCTTCGAAACAGGAGACGCCACGCCGTGGGGAGAGGTGCTGGAGGACGTGCGGCTAAGGGAATGCCTGCTCAGCGCCGCGGACACCCTGGGGTGGGGAAAGGCCAAGGGGAAGCCCTGCAGGGGACGTGGCATCGCTTCGCTGTGGAAATGGACAGTGCCAGGTTTTATCTCGCAGGCACTGGTGAAGGTGTTTGAAGACGGCTCGGTTCAGGTCATCACCGGGACACCAGACATAGGGACGGGATCTGAAGTGGTGTTGGCGCAGATCGCCGGAGAAGTCCTGAGCGTACCGCTCGAGCGAATTCGGGTATACGGCGCCGACTCAGATGCGGGCCTGTTTGACTATGGCGCTTCGGCGAGTCGGTCTGCCGTCTATTCCGGGAACGCCGTTCTCCAGGCTGCCCGGGCTGTCCGAGAGCAGATCCTTCAACTGGCGTCGCGTCATCTGCAAGTGCCGCTTGAAGAACTGGAGCTGGGAGACGAGCGTGTATTCCTCAAAGGCAAGTCGGAGACAAGTGTGCCTCTGGCACGCGTTCTCCGTGGACAAAGCGTCCTCATGGGCAGTGGTGCATTCCGCGGGGAGGGCCAGGATGGCGGGCACAGGGGGCCGGGCAGGGGGACGAGCCCGGAGGGTGGCTGGGCGTTCGCAGACTGGAAGTTTGGGGCAGCCGCGGCCGAGGTGGAAGTGGACCCTGAGACGGGAGCGACCCAAGTAACCCGCATTGTGGCAGCCCACGACATTGGTCGAGTCCTGAATCGCCTGAATGTCGAGACTCAGGTGCATGGTTCGGTGGTGATGGGGCTCGGTGCGGCTCTCACTGAGCACATGGCCTTTGATGGAGGACGACTGCTGAACCCCTCCTTTATGGAGTACATAATGCTCACGGCTCTGGAAGCACCTCGGGAGATCATACCGGTTCTCCTAGAGCCAGGGACAGGCGTGGGGCCCTACGGTGCGAAGGGTTTCGGTGAACTGCCCGTCGTCGCTGTCCCGGCGGCGGTAGGCAATGCCGTCGCCGATGCTGTTGGGGTGGAAGTCCGAGACCTCCCGATCACGCCAGAGAAGGTCCTCATGGCCATGGAGGGGGTTGAGCGCCAGGACTCCTGAGCCCGTGGCGCCTGGTCGATGGGCTACGCCGTCGTTCAGGAGTTGCATTGCGGCAAGCACTGTCGGCCTCGTCCGAAAGAGAGAGCCACCGTGATCATTGAGGGGTGTATCACCATGCAGGCGGCCGTCCAAGAGGTCTGGGACCTGTTCCAGGATATTCCGCGTGTCGCACGGTGCGTTCCGGGGTGTGAGGGCGTCACCCCCCTTGGTCCCGACTCATGGGAGGCCACCGCTCGCTCAAAGGTCGGCCCCATCAGCGTAGCCTTGCGCGGAAACCTCCGTATTCGAGAGAGACGGCCGCCGAAGCAGATCGGCTTCCGCTTCGAGGGCAAAGATACGCGAACGTCCAGCCTGGTTCGTGTGCTCGTTGACCTTGGCCTGGACCCCCAAGGGCCCGGCGCCACTTCTCTGTCTTACCACGCCGACGTCCACCTGAGCGGACGGTTGGGTCAGATGGGCCAAGGCATTGTCCGGGAGACCGCGGCGGTCCTCCTCCAGGAGTTCTTGGGGTGTGTCCATCGGGACCTGTTGCTGCAGACACCAGCCAGACAGAGCCAGCCCTCGCGTGCCATCGGGCCTTTTTCGTTTTTTCTCCAGCTGCGCATACTGGGGCGCCTGGTAGGAGCTATGCTCCTGGGGTCTGCTAGACGCCTACTGATTCTTTGGCGGAGGTAGGAACAAGATGCCATCCTTGGACTACTACGAGCCCGAATCAGTGGAAGAGGCGATGGCTCTCCTGGCCCGCTATGGAGAGGACGCCAGAGTGTTGGCGGGAGGGCAATCGCTCATGGTACTCCTTCGACAGCGGTTGATCTTTCCTTCCAGCCTCATCAGCCTGCATCGGATCCCTCAGCTCAAGGGCATCGGGTCCTCGCCGGAGGGAGCTTCCATCGGGGCGATGGCCACGTACCGAGCGGTACGTGCCTCGCCTCTGGTGCGAGAGAAGTATGGCATCCTTGCCCAAGCGAGTGGCTTGGTGGGGCCGATTCCGGTGCAGAACGAAGGGACTGTGGTTGGAAGCACGTGTCACAACGCGCCAGGGGCGGACGTGCCTCCGGCGCTGTTGGCGCTGGACGCGGTGGCGAAGGCGGTCGGTCCCCGCGGCGAGAGGAGCATTCCCCTCGCCAGTT
>JACQWA010000235.1 GCA_016209425.1 Candidatus Rokuibacteriota bacterium | reverse complement strand
GGGATCACCATCTTCAGGCCTGGAATGTGGGCGTAGAACTGCTCCTCGGACTCCGTATGGTGCTCGAGGGCGCGGACACCGCCGCCGTAGGGCATGCGCACGACCATCTGGCAGAGGAAGCGCCCCTGGGAGCGCGTGCGATAGCGCGCCGCGTGGTTCTCGATCTGATGGAAGCACTGGAAGGCGAAGCCGGAGAACTGGATCTCGCACACCGGCTTGAGACCGTAGAGCGCCATGCCGATCGAGGTGCCGATGATCGCCGCCTCCGCCAGCGGGCTGTCGATCACGCGGGTCCCCCCGAACTTCCGGTGCAGATCCTCCGTCACGCGGAAGACGCCGCCGTCCACGCCCACATCCTCGCCGATCACGAGGACGTCCCCGTCCCGCTCCATCTCCTGGAGGAGCGCCAGGTTGAGGGCCCTGACCATGTTCAGCTTGGCCACCGGCTCGTCTTCCGCTGGCCGCGCATCGGCGGCGAGGGGGGCGGCTGTTCCTCGTCGGATCTCCGGGGCCCGCCTTTTTCGAGTCGCTCGGCCAGCTCCGCGCGCTGCGCCAGGAGGTGGGACGGCGGCTCGCCGAACACGTGGTCGAACATCGTCAGCGGGTCCGCGGCCTCCCGCGCCTCGAACGTCTTGACGGCGGCGGCGATCTCCGCGTCGATCTGCGGCTCGAGCGCCTCCTCCAGCAGGTTCCGCTTCTGCAGGTAGGCGCTGAAGCGCGTGAGCGGGTCCTTCCGCTCCCACTCCTTCACCTCTTCGTCGGAGCGATACTTCGTCGGGTCGTCGGCGGTCGTGTGGACGCCGAGGCGGTACGTGACGCACTCGATGAGCGTCGGGCCCTCGCCGGCCCGTGCGCGTTCGACCGCTTCGCGGCTCGCCGCGTAGACGGCGAGGAGGTCGTTGCCGTCGACCTGAATCCCCGGGAAGCCGTACGCCAGCGCCTTCTGCGCGAGCGTGCGGGAGTGCGTCTGCTTCTTCAGCGGCACCGAGATCGCCCACTGGTTGTTCTGGCAGACGAAGACGATCGGCACGTGCCAGACGCCGGCGAAGTTCATCGCCTCGTGGAAGTCGCCCTCGGAGGTCGCCCCGTCGCCGAAGTACGCCATCACGACCACATCGTCCCCGCGATACTGCGCCGCATACGCGAGCCCGACGGCGTGGGGGAGCTGGGTCGCGACGGGGATCGTGATGGGCAGATCGTGCTGATCGGACCCGGGCTGACCGCCCTCGAGGTACCCGGCGAAGAAGAGCAGGATCTTCTCGATCGGCCACCCCCGCCAGAGCATCGCCGCGGTCTCGCGGAACGACGGCACCATCCAGTCGGTGGGGCGCAGCGTGAAGACGCTGCCGATCTGCGAGGCCTCCTGGCCCTTGATGGGGGCGAAGGTGCCGATGCGCCCCTGGCGCTGGAGCCGCACCATGCGCTCGTCCAGGCGACGCCCGAGAAGCATGGCGCGGTACATCCGCTTCAGATCGCCGGGGGAGAGCTGCGGCTCGAGCGTGGTGTCCAGGTTGCCGTCGCTGTCCAGGATGGACAGGTACTCGATGGTGAACCGGGGTTCGAGAGGCGTTCTGGGCATGGCCGCCTTGTCCCTATTGTACCCCAGCGCCATGCGGGCGTTTGCACCATACCACGAAACCTCCTATGATTCAAAAAGCCGTGGACGTTCGCCCACCGCCGCTTCACGACTACCGGAAAAAGCGCGACCCCGAGCGGACGCCGGAGCCGTTCGGCGGGCCCTCCTCCCCTGCCTCCGGCAGGGGGCCCGCAGCCGCCGGCCGGGGGCCCACCCCCAGCGGCAGCCGCATGTTCGTGGTCCAGAAGCACGTGGCCCGCCGCCTCCACTACGACCTGCGCCTGGAGATGGACGGGGTGCTGAAGAGCTGGGCGGTCCCGAAGGGCCCGTCGGTCCGGCCCGAGGAGAAGCGCCTGGCGGTTCACGTCGAGGACCACCCGATCGAGTATGCGGATTTCGAGGGGGTGATCCCGCCCGACAACTACGGGGCCGGCGCCGTCATCGTCTGGGATCGCGGGTGGTACCGGCCCGTCAAAGGGGGGGATCCCCTCGATGACTTGGCGCGCGGGAAGCTGGAGGTGGAGTTCTTCGGCTACAAGCTGCGCGGCCGGTGGACGCTCGCCCGGATGTCCAGGAAGGAGAAGGAGTGGCTCCTCATCAAGAAGGCTGATGCCGCCGCGGCTCAGGAGGAGCTGACGGAGCGCTATCCGGAGTCGATCGTCTCGGGGCTGACCGTGGAGGGGATCCGCGATCTGCCCGGCAAGCTGGCCACGCTCCGGGCCCGGCTCGAGGCCCTCAAGGCCCCCCGGCGCGACTTCCCGGCGCGGGAGCAGCCGCTGATGCTGGCCGCGCTGGCGGAGCGCCCGCCGTCAGGCAAGGAGTGGCTCTTCGAGATCAAGTACGACGGGGTGCGCGTCCTGGCGTCCCGAGCGGGCGATCGCGTGGAGCTCTACGGCAGGAGCGGCCAGGTGATCACGGGGCGCTACCCCGAGGTGGCCGGCGCCCTCCGGCGGCTGCCCGTGGACCGGTTCGTCATCGACGGGGAGATCGTCGCCCTGGACGAGAGCGGCAAGCCGAGCTTCCAGCGGCTCCAGGCCCGGATCGGCCTCACGGCCCCTCACGACATCCAGCGCGCGGTGGCCGCGGTGCCGGTGGTCGGGATCTTCTTCGACTGCCTGGCCCTGGATGGCCGCGACGTGCGCCGTTTCCCCCTCCTGGAGCGGAAGGAATTGCTCAACTCCTTTCTGCCGGCCTTGGGCCCCGTCAGCTACGGCGACCATGTGCTGGGGAACGGCGAGGCGTTCTTCGAAGCCGCGTCCGCGGCGCGCCTCGAGGGGATCGTGGCGAAGAAGATCGACAGCCGCTACGTGGGCGGCCGGTCGCGGGAGTGGATCAAGGTCAAGTGCCAGCGCCGCCAGGAGTTCGTGATCGGGGGCTACACCGATCCCCAGGGGTCGCGGCGGTACTTCGGCGCCCTCCACGTGGGGCTCTACGAGGGGACGCGGCTCCTGTACGTCTCGAAGGTGGGCACGGGGTTCGACGAGAGGACGCTCAAGCGGGTGTGGGAGAGGCTGCACCTCTTGAGTCGATCAACCTCCCCCTTTGACGTCGGGACCCCCGCCGGACGCGGCCACCACTGGGTGGAGCCGAAGCTCGTCTGCGAGGTGCGCTTCACCGAGTGGACTCAGGACGGCGGGCTCCGCCATCCGGCGTTCCTGGGATTGAGGGACGACAAGAACCCCCAAGAATGCCGCCGCGAGTCCGTTCCTCTCCCTCCAATGGAGGGAGAGGGTCAGGGTGAGGGTGGGGCGGAACTCCCGCCCGTCGCCAGGCCCGAGGTCAAGCTCACGAACCCGAAGAAAGTGTTCTGGCCGGCCGAGGGGTATACCAAGGCGGACCTGGTCGCCTACTACGAGAGCATCGCGCCGCTCCTGCTCCCGTACCTCAGGGACCGCCCCCTGGTGCTGACGCGCTATCCCGACGGCATCGCGGGAAAGTCTTTCTTCCAGAAGGACGCGCCCGAGTTCATCCCGGCCTGGGTCCGCACCGAACGGATCTACTCGAAGGACGCGGAGCGCGAGATCGACTACTTCATCGTCAACGACGCCGTAACGCTCCGCTACGTGGCCAACCTGGGGACCATCCCGCTCCACCTCTGGAGCTCCCGTCTCGGCTCCCTCGACCGGCCCGACTGGCTGATCCTCGACCTCGACCCCAAGGGGGCGCCGTTCACCGATGTCGTGAAGGTCGCGCGCGGCCTCCATGCGATTCTTGAGGAGATCGGCCTGCCGGACTACGTCAAGACCTCGGGAGCCACCGGGCTCCACATCCTGATCCCGCTGGGCGCCCGCTACACCCACGAGGAGGCGCGGACCTTCGCCCGCCTCTTGGCCCTGCTCGCCGTGGAGGCCGCGCCCGAGATTTCCACCCTCGCCCGGCCGCTCCGGGCGCGCGAGGGAAAAGTCTATATTGATTTCGGCCAGAACGGCCATGGCCGGACCATCGTGGCCCCGTTCTCCGTCCGCCCTTTGCCCGGGGCCCCGGCCTCGTGCCCGCTCCGCTGGGAGGAAGTGACGGCGCGCCTGGATCCGGCGCGGTTCACGATCCAGACCCTTCCGAGGCGCTTCGCGAAGATGGCCGATCCCCTGGCCCCCGTCCTGGCCGGCACCATCGACATGGCCGCGGCGATCGCCCGCATCGAGCAGCGCCTCGGCCGCCCACATTCTCCTTGACTTCTTCGGAACCTGACCCGATCATACGCAGAATATTTCAATGGGGGGTGTTGCTTAAGTGAGACTCACTTCCGGGCGTGTCGGGAAGATCGCGTTGACAGGGACACTGGCGGTCATAACGGGATGTTTTGTCGTTTTGCCCGCCTCGCGCGAGGCGAGAGCGCAGACTACCGAGCTCGAGCTCCAGGCGCTCAAGAAAGCGGCTGAGGAGGCACAGGCGAAGGTCCGGGCTGCTTACACAGAGTTGAACGATAGTGAGATCGAATATCTGAAGGCGCGAAGGCAGGCCCGCAAAGACTATTATGACCGTCATCCTGATCAGAAGCCGAAAATCGATGAAACCACCAGGCATTTGACCGGAGAGACTGATAAGGCGTCCGAGGAGACCCGTCAAGCCCCCGAGAAAGCCCAGAAGGCCTCTGAGAAAGCCCAACAGGCCCGAAGAGTAGCCGACAGGATCCGTCGTGATTCCGAGCAGTATCCCAAAAATGAGGAGTACAAGAAAGCGGCTGAGGACGCAGAAGCCGAGGCTAAGCGTGCAGAGGCCGAAGCCGACGCGGTCCGGAAGAACGCCGCCGGGGCCAAGGTCAAGGAACTAGATCGGTTACGCGATGAACAAGACCACTTCCGTCTCCGTATCCCAAACGAGGAGCGGGACGAGGCTGAGAAGGAAGCGTCTGAACAGGCCTGGCAGAAGGTCCTCGAGGCCAATAAGAGAGCCGGACAAGCCGCAGAAGAGGACGTTAGAAAGTGGCGTGAGTACCGTGAAGCACTGCGCGCTTACGAAGAACCCTCAATCCCCCCCCAAAGCCCGGGTACTGGAGTATAACGACTCCAGCCCCTGGATCTCGCATCAGCCACGCTCCTGAGGCCGGGCGGGGCAGGATTCCAGGCGGCCGACCGCGCACTCCTGGTGTCGCCCGAGAGCCTCAGGGGGCGTGGGGGTCCGGCTCCTCGAAGGGTACGCGGACAGGGGAGCAGCGTCTCGGCCGCCTACGTCCGGGGCCCGACGGCTGGGGTCGTTGGCGACCCGTCGCCAAAGGCCGGATTTCTCATAGGTCTGGTTCCCCCTTCGGACGCTATACCGGTTGAGTTGGAGGTCTGACGCCCCTGACGAGCACTAAAGACGTAGCTTCGCGCTAGCGCCCCCACGCTTGTCACGATCAGTGGGATGATTCCCAGAAGGTTACTGATCCAGGGACCAACGCGAATCCCGGCGGGCGAATATGAGCGCCGAGAGTATGAATTTTCCCTTGCGTATCCTATTGCCACACGTATGACGCCCGGGTAAAGTATCAGCGGGCGACAGCAGCCTGAACGGCGACTGAGGT
>JACQWA010000234.1 GCA_016209425.1 Candidatus Rokuibacteriota bacterium | reverse complement strand
TGGGATTATCTCACTGGACCCCCTCGCCTCGCGCGAGGCTCGTAAGGGACTAACCCGGCGGAGCCGGCCCTGTTTGGTTCCGGCTCCGCCGGGTTAGGTTTCCGCAAATGACATGGATCATCGGCACCGCTCCACCATTCGGCTTCTCGATTCTTGTTTCTGACGTCTGCGTTACATTCCGAGGTCCCGATGGCATCGAGCAGCGTGCCGATTGCTTGCAGAAGATCTACCCTCTGGGACCGTTCGTGCTCGGTGGATTCTCGGGCTCCGTGCGAATCGGCTTCGCCATTCTATCGATACTCCAGAGGGAATTTTCGAGGGCACCAGTGGGACAGGCATGGGACCTCGACGTAGCGATCCATACTTGGCTTTCTCGGCTGGTCCGTCGGGCCTTCCGCACGGCTCCAGGTCCGGAGCAGGCGCTTGGCTCGTCGATCATGCTCGCATCGGCGCACCCAACTCGTAACCGAGGCGATGCGCCATGGCCATGGAAGGCGATCCCTTTTTCATCTTCGGCATCGTCCTGATCGCCAAGAACCCTGACATCGACCCCGGCGAGTGTTGTCAGTTCACCTGTTCAGGCTCCGGGATCGATCCCCACCAACTTGAAGGCATCTGTATATCCACGGGGCGATGCAACAGGAGGCACGGGTGGGGGGGTCGTATCTCCTGGACCACCTCCGGAGCTTCCTGTCCCTCGGCCCGTTAAAAGAGCGCCTTCCCGAAAGTCGGGAAGGCGGTCGTGTCAGTCCAGGGTGTCAGACCGAGAGGACGATCTTGCCGAAGTGCTCCCCCCGCTCCATCCGGCGATGGGCGGCAGCCGCCTCTGACAGCGGGAAGACGTGGTCCACGACCGGGCGCAGCCGTCCCGATGATACGAGGCGAAGGAGGTCGAAGAACTCGGCCCCCGTCCCGATGAAGGTGCCGTGGATGGTCTGGTTCTGGGCGAAGAACCGCACGAGGTCCAGCGTCACTTCGTTCCCGGTCGTCTGGCCACAGATGGCGAGGCGTCCCCGGCGGGCCAGGGCCGTCAGGCTCTGCGGCCAGGTGGCGGGGCCCACGTGCTCGAAGACCACGTCGGCGCCCCGGCCGTCGGTGAGCCGGCGGACCTCCTCGGCGATCGACTGCTTGTAGTGATCCACGGTGTGGTCGGCCCCGAGGTCGCGGCAGTGCTGGCGCTTGTCATCGGTGCCCGCCGTGGCAATGACCGTGGCCCCGAAGAGCTTGGCGATCTGGATCGCCGCGCTCCCGATCCCGCTGGAGCCGCCAACCACGAGCACAGCCTCGCCCGGCGTCACGCAGCAGCGCGTCACCAGCATGTGCCACGCCGTGAGAAACGCCACGGGGAGGGAGGCCGCCTCGCTGAAGGTGGCCCCCTCGGGCATCGCGAAGACATTCTTCCCCGGCACCGCGATCAGCTCGGCGTAGCCGCCATCCACCGCCCCGCCCAGCACCCTGATCTCCACGCAGGCGTTCTCCTCGCCGCGCCGGCAGAAGGCGCAGCGGCCGCAGGTCAGCGCGGGGTACAGGATCACCCTGGCGCCCACCGTCACTCCGTGCACGCCCGGGCCGAGTGCGGTCACCTCGCCCGCGATATCGGCCCCCAGAATGTGGGGGAGACGCTTCTCCCGGAGCCCCCGCCGGACCCAGATATCCCGGTGGTTCAGCGCGCAGGCGCGCACGCGGACCAGCACCTCCCCAGGGCCGGGACTCGGGTCGGGCCACTCGAGGTATTCGAGGACGCCGGCCTCGCCATGCGCCCGGATGACCGCCGCCTTCATTGGGCTGATCGCCTCCACCAGACGGCCCCGTCCTTCACCGTCAAGGAGGGGGTGAGCCGGCGGCGACCCGCCAGGGTGTGGCCGGCTCCCGAAGCACCTGAGAGGCCCGGAGCTCCACACCAGGGAGACCGCCCTCGGCATCGAATTCGAGTGTGACACCAGGCGCGGCCTCGACCGCTTCCGCCTCCTCCCCTTGCCGGGCGAGGCACAGGATATCCTGGACGGACGGAGCGTGCAGCCATCGCGCCTTCATACACGCGGAGTATACTCGGTTTGCTCCCCCTTGGGGAAGGCGACGAGTTTGTCACCCGCGCCCTCTTCACCTGAGTCGTCTGACCGCGTATGCGATCGTTGCGATCCATAGGGGGGATCCAGTGATCGGGCGGCCTTGCGCCGCGTGAGCTCTTCGTTTACCCTCCTCCTATGCCTGCGGATCAGCCCACGCCGCACCCGGTCGGAACGCGCGGGGAGGGGGTTGAAGGACTCAGCCAGGAACTCAGCGACGCGCTCGACCAGCAGGCCGCCACCGCGCAGATCCTGCGGGTCATCAGCGAGTCTCCGGGCAACCTCCAGCCCGTCCTGGACGCAATCGCCCACAGCGCGAACCGGCTCTGCGACGGCGTGTTCAGCGCGCTGTTCCGGCTCGAGGGCGAGACGATCCAGCTCGTCGCCCACGACGGTCTCGCGCCCGAGCAGCTCGAGGCGATCCGCCGCGTCTTTCCCGTGCGCGCGACCCGCGAGGGAGTACGCCTCTTCCACGAGATCCGGGAGAAGAGCGAGGCGCTGGCCGCACTCAATGCGACGCTCGAGGCGCGCGTCGCCGCTCAGGTCACCCAACTCGAGCGGCTGGGCCGCCTCAAACGTTTCTTCTCGCCCAGCTCGCCGAGCTGATCGTGGCGGGCGGAGCGGAGGACCCGCTCCGGACGCACCGTCGGGAGGTGACGGTCACCTTCCTCGACCTCCGCGGCTTCACGGCCTTCGCCGAGACGGCCGAGCCCGAGGAAGTGATGGGGGTGCTGCGCGAGTACCACGCCGAGATGGGACGGCTGATCCTCGCCCACGAGGGAACCCTCGAGCGCTTCACCGGCGACGGCATGATGATCTTCTTCAACGACCCGGTGCCCG
>JACQWA010000232.1 GCA_016209425.1 Candidatus Rokuibacteriota bacterium | reverse complement strand
CCGAAGGCGCCGCGGCGGAAGCGCCGCGTGAACTCCCAGTGAGCAGTCCTAGCCCTGGCCATCGTCACCAGCGCGCCGACGCTTCATCTCGCGCTTCAGCGCCTTCTTGTCTTTCTCCAGACGGGCCCGTTCCTCGATCGACACGACGACGTCCGGTCGGCGCTTGCCGAACCGTTTGAGGTACAGGTGCTCGATGAACTCCGGGAGGGGCCGCTTCCAGGGTTCCTGCCCGTGGTTGTCGAGCTTGCCGAGCCTTTTCGGGTTCAGGCCGAGCTCGCGCGCCATCTGCACGTGGGCGTGAGAGAGACGATGCCGCTTGCGCGCGTCGATCCAGACCTGAAGCCGCTCGGGCAGCCGTCCTCGGGACATGGCTCAGCGGAGATTCTACGTTCATGGTGGTTGGCCCGCAATACTCTTGCCGGTGTGCCCCTGCAGGATACCCCGGGGCCGCCCTGCCGGCCATCAGCCAGCGGGGCGGTGTCGACCCGGACGCTCCGCTCCCGCCCGGCGTTCTGGTGTACGATGATCGGCGCGGGTCGGCCTTCGACGGGAGTGACCGCGCCGGTATCGACGGGGAATCCCCTGGACGGGGCCCGGCGGGCGTCGCAGTGCGAGGGCTTTGAGCGGCGAACGGGAACGGGGCTTCTTGAGGAGGCGACCACAGTGACGGCAGGAGCGCGGGGCACCCGGACAGGCCAGCGCGCCGACCGCCTGGAGGAGCGGGCGCTGCTCGAGCGGCTCTCGCACGGCCTGTCCGAGGAGGAGATCCAGCGCGTGCTGGCGGGCGCGCTCCTGGCGCTGGATAAGCGAGGGCGCGAGCGCCTCCTCACCCGGCTCGGCACGGAGGCGGGTGCGACGCTTCGCAGGCTCCTGGCCTCCCGCGGGAGGAGTCGGACGAAGGCGCCGCCATCCCCGGGAAGCGCCAAGATCCGCGAGGAGTGGGAGAAGGCCTGGGACGAGTGGGAGGCCTGCGTCGCGGAGTCGGGAGACGAGGATGGCCGGTACGTCGTCCGCGAGCACCACTGGGAGGAGCCGTACCTAGACGGGTCCAGCCTGGCCCAGGATCTCGAACCCCTCGCGGCCAGGATGCGCCAGATCCTGAACCGCGTGATGGACGAGGGGCTGGCCCCTGAGTTCAGCTTCCTCGCCGCCATCGAGGAGCTGGACTCGGAGATCGGGTCGGGACTGCCCGAGTGGATGGACCCGTCGTTCGGCGATGGGTGCCCTCTCGGGCCCGAAGTGACCGGCTGTCTGCTGGAATGGGAATGGCGGGCGCGCCGCCGGGAGGGACGCAGCGCCTTGGACCTCGCCGACGCGATCCGGCGACTCGAGGTGTCGGCCAGGATCGTGAGCCTGGATGCCGACACGATCGCCCGGTTCATCCGCGGGCTCGGCGACGCGGAGCAGCAGGCGGTCCTGAGGGGCATCGCCGCGCACCGGAGCGCGAGCCACTGGGCGGAAGTCCTCGGGGCCGCCCATTCGGGATGGTTCAAGATCCACCAGGTGCTCGCACGGCGGTGGGACCCGACGCTCTTCGAGGAGAGCAGCCGCCAGAACATCGCTCACGACTGGACCCTGGCCCTCCCCCTGGTCGCGGATCTTCTGCGCCGGAAGGCGTTCGACCAGGCGGGGCCCCTCATCGAGGCCGCCGTGCGCGCGCTGTTGCGCCTCGAGACCGGAGAGACGTGGGACCCGCGGGAGACGTTGCTCATCGCCCGTCCCGGACTGCGGGACGGGAGCGACCCGCCCGCCGAGGCGTTCCGCCTCCTCGAGAGTTGGCGGAAGGTTGCCAGGGGACTCGGCCAGGACGAGTTGGCCTGCGCGCTGGAGCTTCAGGTCGCGGTCGGCCGTCGGTGGGCGGACGGGGACGCGGCCCTGGAGGCGTTCCGGCGCGTCCCCTCACCGCAGTTCGCGGGCCTGCGCGACCGGCTCTTTACCGATTGGCGGTCGCTGGTCGTCGAGGAGACTCTCGGGCGCGAGGCCGACCGGCGGGAGCCGCCCGGCTCGGTCTGGGTCCACGCCCTGGTGGACGCGGCCCGCGCCGGGCCGGATGGCGCGCCGTCGTTCCGCCGGGCCGTGCGGCAATGGCTCAGGGAGGCGGGGCGCGCGCCGGCCGCGGTCCAGCAGTCTCGCCGCGCGCTCGGAACGCTGACGCTCGACCTCGACGTGAGATCCTCGCTCCGCCGGACGTCGCCCACCCTCCACCGGCTGCTGTCGACACGATGGCACGCCGAGCCTAACGTGCGGGCATCACGGCGCCGCTGGATCGAGCGCCTGGGAGTCGCAGATCTGTTTCCGGAGGTGCTCGAGCTCTGGCGGCGCCACGCGGCGAGCCTGGTGCCGGACCCCGCGACCGCTACCGGGTCGACCTACGACGACTGCGCCGAGTGGCTCGCCGCCCTCTTCGAGCTGGACTCCACGGCGTACCAGCGGGTAGTGCACGCGTGGGCCGGCCTCCATGCTCGCCGGAAGAACCTCTGGCGCGCCATCAGCAGAAAGCGACTGCCGCTGTGAGCGACGCGCAAGACGACGGCGAGGCCGCTGGCCCCCAGCTCCTTACCGATCCCAGGGTCGGCAGCACAACCGCCCCATCGCAGAGGAGGCCTGAATCGAACGATGAGGACCCGGAGACCCCGACGGCGAGACCCGCTGGAGGTCACCGTCGAAGTCGCGCTCCAGCCAGGACGGTTCATCGGGTACCGAGCTGGCTGGGACTTCGTCTCGAGCCTCGAGGGCGTCGCCGGTCAGCTCGAAACGCTCGTCCGCACCGACCCCGAGCGAGCTGTGAGCCTCTACGAGACCTTCCTCGCCGGCTGCTACGAGAAAGCCGAGGAGCTCGACGACTCGAGCGGCAATTTCCGGATGTTCGTCGTGAGCCTCTACTGCGGCTGGATCAAGGCGCGGCAGGCGACCAGAGCTGATGCCGATGCGACCGCGAGGTTGCTGCTCGATCGTGTGGAGAACGACCCGTACGGCTTCGCGTACACCCTCGAGCGTGATGCCGTGACGGTAATGAACAAGGACAGCCTCGCCGCCTTGGAGCGCCAGGTGAGGGCCCGCTTCGAGACGAAGGACGCCGCCGGGCAGGCCGCCGAGAGCGCGCACCGACGCGACCCCGCGTCCACGCGCCGCCGCTGGGGCGAAGTCTTGCGCGCGGTCTACACCCAGCAGCGCGATGTGCGGGCCTACGT
>JACQWA010000231.1 GCA_016209425.1 Candidatus Rokuibacteriota bacterium | reverse complement strand
TGCGCGTGGCATTCGATGGTGACGGCGACGGGCAGCGAGGTGATGTGACAGGGGTAGGTCAGGATGTGGACGGCGAACGCCGTCGTATCCCCGCCGTAGCCCTGGGGCCCGATCCCGAGACGGTTGGCCTTGTCGAGGACTTCCTTTTCAATCGCATCGATCATCGGATCGGGATTCGCGCTGCCGATCTCCCTGAACAGCGCTTTCTTGGAGAGGATGGCCGCCTTCTCGAAGGTCCCCCCCACCCCCACCCCGGCGATCAGCGGAGGGCACGCGTCAGGGCCCGCGGTCCGGATGCACTCCAGAATCCAATCCTTCATGCCATCGACGCCGTCGGCCGGCGTGAGCATCTTGTACTTGGAGCGGTTCTCGCACCCGCCCCCCTTCGCCATGACCATGATCTTCAGATTGGCGCCGGGGACCACGTCCACGTGGATCACGGCCGGCGTGTTGTCGCAGGTATTCTTCCTGTCGAAGGGAGATCCCGCGATGGACGCGCGCAGGTACCCTTCCGTGTAGCCCTGGCGAACCCCCTCGTTGATGGCGTCGGTGAGGAGCCCGCCTGTCACGTGCACGTCCTGTCCCAGCTCCATGAAGGAGACCACGAACCCCGTGTCCTGGCAGTAGGGGATCTTCTGGGTCCGGGCCATCTGGGCGTTTTCCTTCAGCAGCTCCAGCACCTGCCTGCCGGCCGGGGAGCGCTCGGTCTTGAGCGCCCGGTCGAAGGCCCGGAGCATGTCCGGCTCCAGGTCGTAGTTGGCCTCCATGCAGAGCTTCTTGACCGCGCCGGTGATCGCCGAGACGTGGATCTCGCGCATCGCTAAGCTCCTACAGCTTGAGCTTTTCCACCAGCTCCCGGACCGCCGCCGCCGACTTCTTGAAGGCGGCATCCTCCTCGGGGGTCAGCGTGATCTCGATCACCTGCTCCACCCCGCCCCGCCCCAGCTTGACCGGCACGCCCACGTAGAGGCCCTTGATCCCGTACTGGCCATCCAGGTAGGCCGCGCACGGGAGGATCTTTTTCTTGTCCTTGAGGATCGCCTCCGTCATTTCCACTACCCCGGCCCCCGGAGCGTAGTAGGCGCCCCCGAACTTCAGGAGGCCGACGATCTCCGCACCCCCATCCCGCGTGCGCTTGACAATGGCCTCGATCCGCTCCTTGGGCAGGAGCTCCGGGAGCGGGATCCCTGCCACCGTCGAGTAGCGGGGGAGCGGGACCATCGTGTCCCCGTGCCCGCCGAGGACGAAGGCCGTCACGTTCTCGACCGAAACGCCCAGCTCCAGCGCGATGAAGGTGCGGAAGCGGGCGGAGTCGAGAATCCCTGCCATCCCCATGACCCGCTGGGGGGGGAAGCCCGAGACCTTCCAGGCCAGCTGGACCATCGCGTCCAGCGGATTGGTGACCATGATCAGAATCGCGTTGGGCGAGCGCCGGGACACCTCCTGCGTCACCGTCTGAATGACCTCGGCGTTCTTGAACAGGAGGTCGTCCCGGGTCATCCCCGGCTTGCGGGGGAATCCGGCGGTCACCACGACGATATCCGACCCGGCGGTCTCGTCGTAGCCGTTCGAGCCGACGAGCCGTGAATCGTAGCGGTGGATCGGGCCCGCCTCCAGGAGGTCCAGCGCCTTGCCCTGGGGAACCCCATCGAGGACGTCCACGAGCACCACATCAGCCAGTTCCTTCTCGACCGTGTACTGGGCCACCGAGGCCCCGACGTTTCCAGCTCCGACTACCGTGACCTTGGGTCGCATCGCAGTCGCTCCCTCTCATGAATGAAAAAAGATGAATGACGACAGAACCCGGGACTACAAAGCCTCCATGTTCCGGATGATGGCGCTGCCGAACTCGGAGCACTTCACCTCCCTGGCGCCCTCCATGAGCCGGGCGAAGTCGTAGGTGACCACCTTGGACTGGATCGTTTTTTCGAGCCCGGCGACGATCAGGTCGGCGGCGTCCGTCCAGCCGAGGTACCGCAACATCATTTCGCCGGACAGGATCACGGACCCCGGGTTCACCTTGTCCTGCCCGGCGTACTTGGGCGCCGTCCCGTGGGTGGCCTCGAAGAGCGCATGGCCGGTGTTGTAGTTGATGTTGCCGCCGGGCGCGATCCCGATCCCCCCCACCTGAGCGGCGAGGGCGTCGGACAGGAGGTCCCCGGTGAGGTTACAAGAGGCGATCACATCGAACTCGTCCGGGCGGGTGAGAATCTGCTGAAGGAAGGCGTCGGTGATGGCGTCCTTGATGAGGATTTTGCCCGAGGGCGGCTTGCCCCCGCACTCCTCCCAGGAGACCACGCGGTCCGAGAACTCGCGCTTGGCCAGGGCATACCCCCAGCGCATGAACGCTCCCTCGGTGTATTTCTGAATGTTCCCCTTGTGCACCAGGGTGACGTTTCGGCGGTTATGGTCGATCGCGTAGCGGATCGCCGCCCGGATCAGCCGCTCGGAGCCCTCCCGCGAGACGGGCTTGATGCCGATGGACGATGTGTTCGGAAAGCGGATCTTCTTCACCCCCATCTCACGCTGGAGAAACTCCACGACCTTTTGGGCCTCGGGAGTCCCCGTTTCCCACTCGATGCCCGCGTAGATGTCCTCCGTGTTCTCCCGGAAGATCACCATGTCCACCTTCTCGGGATGCTTCACGGGGGACGGGACGCCCGTGAAATAGCGGACCGGTCGCAGGCAGACGTAGAGGTCCAACTCCTGGCGGAGGGTGACATTCAGGCTCCGGAATCCCTCCCCCACCGGCGTCGTGAGCGGCCCCTTGATCGCCACCAGATACTCACGGATCACGTCCAGCGTCTCGGTCGGGAGGAGGTTGGGCGGGCAGTCGGCGCCATACACGGCGCGGGCCTTCTCCCCCGCGTACACCTCGCACCAGGCGATTCGCTTTCGGCGCTTGCAGGCGTGAGCGACCGCCGCGTCGAGGACGCGGACGCAGGCCCGCCAGATGTCGGGGCCGGTGCCGTCGCCCTCGATGAAGGGGATGATCGGCTGGTCGGGGACCCGGAGCTTTCCGTCCTGAAGGGTGACCTTCTCTCCGGCGGGAATCTTCACGACCCTGGTCGCCATGATGTCCTGGTCCCCCTCACCTCCTCACCCTTCCCTCTCCCCCTCGAGGGGGAGAGGATCAAGGCGAGCAGGCGCGTAGTCTACTTCAGTGCGTTGAGGGCCGACCCCGCTTTGAACCACCCGACCTGCTCGGCCGTCAGGTTGTGGTTCGCCTTGAACGAGAGGGTGCGGCCATCGGCCTTCGTGACGGTGACCGTCACGGGCTTCGCCGGCGCCAGCGTCCCGAGCCCCTTGAGGCTCACGCGGTCGTTCTGCTCCAGCAGGTCGTAGTCCTTCGGGTCGGCGAAGGTGAGGGGCAGGATCCCCTGCTTCTTGAGGTTGGTCTCGTGAATTCTCGCGAAGCTCCTGACGAGCACGACCCTGACGCCCAGGTACCGGGGAGACATGGCGGCGTGCTCGCGGCTCGATCCCTCACCGTAGTTTTCGTCTCCGACGACGATGGAGCCGATCCCCTTGGCCTTGTACCGGCGCGCGATCTGGCTGATCGTCAGGCCCGACTCGCCGCTCAGGACATCCGTTCCCTTGCCGGCCTCGGGATAGAAGGCGTTGTTGGCGCCGAGGAACATGTTGTCGCTGATCCTGTCGAGGTGGCCCCGGAAGCGGAGCCACGGCCCCGCGGGGGAGATGTGATCCGTCGTGGTCTTCCCCTTCGTCTTGACGAGGATGACGAGGTCGCCGAAGTCCTGGCCGTCCCACGCGGGAAAGGGCTCGAGGATCTGGAGCCTCTCGCTCGTGGGCGAGATCTCGACCGTGACCTTGTCGCCGTCCTCGGCCGGCGCCTCGTAGCCTTCCATCCCCCGGGCAAAGCCGGCCTTCGGCAGCTCCTCCCCCTCGGGAGGGGTGAAGCGGAACTGCTTGCCGTCGGGCGTCGTGAGCGTCCCGTTGACGGGATCGAACTCCAACGTCCCGCCGAACGCCAGGGCGGTGACGATCTCGGGGCTCGTGAGGAAGGAGAGCGTGGCGGCGCTGCCGTCGTTCCTGCCGGGGAAATTCCGGTTGTAGGAGCTGACGATGGAGTTGGCCTCGTTCTTCCCCACGTCGGAGCGCTTCCACTGGCCGATGCACGGGCCGCAGGCGTTGGCGAGCACGGTTCCGCCCATCTTCTCGAAGGTCTCCATGATCCCATCGCG
>JACQWA010000025.1 GCA_016209425.1 Candidatus Rokuibacteriota bacterium | reverse complement strand
GCCCGGCTCGCTGGCCAGCTCGATTTCAAGCTCTCGGAGCCGCCTGAGCTTGAGGTCGTCGGTCGGCTCACCGCCACTCCAGGAGGCAGGGGAAGTTCAGCGCCGCTTGCCGCTCGATTCGCCGCCCGCTACCGCCCGCGCGCCCAGCGGGTCGATCTCTCACGGCTCGATCTCGAGTGGGGGCCGGCCCTCCGGGTCGATCTGACGGGGAACGCCGAAGAACTGGATACGGCGCCCCGTCTGGCGTTCAAGGTGGCCGGGACGGTGGACGGAAGCCGCCTCACGGGCCATGCGACCTATTCCGGCGCCTCCGGCGGGCTGACGGCGAAGCTTGATCTCCAGCCGTTTGCGGCTGGGCTCCTCCTCGAGCGCTTCGGGTATGCTCGCCCTGCCTTCGAGGTGAACGCGCGGAGCGCGGGGCTCAGGCTGGAGGGGAGGGTGGAAGGGAAGGACGGGGTGCGCGTGGAAGGGGCCCTGGGGCTGGAAGGTGTCGAAGCCCCGCCGTGGGTCATGGGGACCCCGTTGCGTGCGAACCTCAGGATCGCCGGAACCCTGTCGCGCCTCGGTGGGCGGATCTCCCTGGGGGGACTCGACCGGGGGGAGCTCGCGCTCGCGTCCTCGACGGCGGACATCGGCCTGGTGACCGCGCTGACGCAGCCCCGTCCCGCAAGAGATGCGGGAGCCTGGCCGCTTCACATGGAGGCGCGGATTCCTGACCTCTCCCGCCTGCCGCCGATCGAGGGGCTCCCCTTCGCGCTGAGCGGCGAGGCGCGGGTGAGGGGAAGCTTCGACTGGACTGACTCGAGCCCGCGCTTCGCCGGGCACCTCACGGCCCACGTGACCCGGGGGGAGGTGAACGTGGGCGGCCCGCTGGTGATCTCGGATCTCCGGGCTTCACTCCCGCTCGCGTTTGGGCGAGGGGAAGAGGCGTCCGCCGGCAGCGTCGCCGCCGAGTCGCTCAGCGCGTTTGGCTTCGTGCTCCGGCGACCCGGCTCTCCGGCACGAATGAGGGGGAGTGTCCTCTCGCTTCCCGAGATCACCTATGCCCACTACGGCGGGAGCGGGAGAGGATACGCCCGGCTTGATCTCAGCGGTGCCGCCGTGCCTCTGAGCATGCGGCTCGAGGGGGAGGGAGTGAACCTGGCGACTCTCACGACGGAGTACGGCCTGACCGTCGGACGGATCACGGGGAAGGTCAGCTACCTCCTGGTGCTCCAGCATTCCCGAGCGGGCGGCCTCGTCGTGGGGGGACACGTCGTCTCGGATCCTCCCGGCGGCGAGGTCAACATCGAGGCGCTCAACAAGCTCCTCTCCTACGCCGAGGCCGATCCCACGGGGATTCTCAAGCGGACGCTGGAGAGCCTATCGGTCTTCTCCTACGAATCGCTGACCGGTGACATCCGCGTGGGCCCGCAGGGCGGCCGGGTGAGCCTCTTCCTGGAGGGCAAGAAGCGGCTGGGTCTCTTCCCGGGACGGGTGCAGGGGATCAATTTCCGAAATATCCCGCTCTCGCTGCTCGTCAAAACCTTCGGTCAGCCAAGGAGGGACTCGCCATGACCGCGCTCGGTTGTCGTGCCCTTTGGGGGCTCGCGGGGATCGCCACGGTGCTCGCGGCATCCAGCTGCGTGGCCGTCACGATCAACGTGACCTTTCCCCAGGAAAAAATCGACGCAGCCGCCGGCAGCATCGAGGACCTTGTACGGGGCGGAAAGGAGGGCCACCCACTCCCGCCCCCCGCGAAGAAGAACGACAAACAGGGATGGCCCGAGCCGTCCAGCCGCTGGCTCAGCGTTCTCGCGCCGCCGGCGGCGGAGGCCCAGGTTCCCGAATTGAAGACCCGAACCCCGGAGGTCATGGCCTCCATCGAGTCGCGGCGTCAGCGGTTTCCCCAGATTCAAGGGTGGAAGAGCCGGGGATGCATCGGCGAGAATTCGCGAGCGCTCCTCGAAGCGCGTCCGGGCCAGGGGTGCGGCCCGGAGGTGGGAGGCCTCATCGGCGCCGAGAACCGCGACCGGATGACCCTCTACCAGACGTTGCTCCAGCAGAATAACATGCCGCCGGGAGACCTGGCGAAGGTCCAGGCGGGCTTCGCCAAGGCCAACCGGGAGCGGGCTCAACCGGGGGAGTGGGTCCAGACCGAAACTGGACAATGGACGCGGAAATGAGGGAGGGGGCAGTACAACGCCTTCACAGGGGACACGCGTTGCATCTCGGGCGGCTCCTACGTCCGAGGCTGACCGGCCATGCGAGAGCGCTCGTGCCACCAGGCGGCGAAGGCGACGCACCCTAAGCCCAGCGCCGTTCCCCCCAGCGCGTCGGCGGGCCAGTGGGCCTGGAGCACGAGCCGCGCCACCGCCACCAGGGCGACGGTAATGCCGGCGGCGATCCAGAGGACCATGACCCGCCCGCCGGAATCGTTCAGCCGCTTGGCAATGAGGTAGGCCGCCAGGAAGAAGTAAGCCGAGGCGGCGGTCACATGGCCGCTCGGGAACCCGAAGGCGTTCCCCACCGGGCGCGGCCGCCCGATGATTTCCTTCGCCAGCCCCTCCAGGATCGGGGCCGAGACCATCACCCCCGCCCAAAGCCACCACTGCCGGCGTGCTTCGGCGGGTGAAATCCAGAGGAGGAAAAGCGTCGCCGGGAGCAGGACCCGTTTGTCGCCCAGGTAGTTGATTCCGTGGAAGATCGAGACCACCAGGGGAGAGGCCGAGCTCACGATGGAGTCGTAGAGGGCGCGCTCGCCTGGGAGCGGCCCTGAAAAGCGAGCGAATAGCGCCAGAGCTACAAAGACCCCCCCGCTCCAGAGGAAGACCGTCCGCCAGCGCGAGGCTCCCAAGACCGTTAGTAGCCTGACCTCGGGCTCCCCGCCTTCGTGATCACGCCGCAGGCGATCCGACCGCCCGAGTTCCCGGTGGGGTCCGTGACCTCGTCGTCCGGGTTGGCGTGGATCACCAGCGCACTCCCATCGGCATCGAAGAGGGAGGTGGGCCCCGAGGCGAGCGTTACCAGCTTGGTGACGGTCTCGAGCCGCCCCGTCCCGTCAGCCGCGACCTCGAGGTTGGGCAGGTCGCCGGCGTGGGGGCCCGCGGGGTTCTTCAGGCCGTGCTGTTTGCGTCCCGGGTTGAAGTGACCGGCGGCGGTGGTGAAATCCGGTGGATCGCACTTTCCCACCGCATGGAGGTGGATGCCGTGCTTCCCCGCTGGGATTCTCCGCACCTGCGCGAGGAGGCGGACCCCGTTGGCGTCCTCCCAGAAATTGGCGGTCCCGGCCGCCTCCCCCTTGGCGTTCTTGAGCTCCGCCGTGGCCTGGGGGGTCCCGTCCTGCATGGTTGCGCACCCGCTGAGGATCATTCCCGCAACGAATATCCAGAGCCCTTTCATGGGCGTGTCCTCCGTGTGGACAGCTTGGGGTTGGAATATAGACCGTCCCCACGGCGAATGTCAAACGAGGGTAGTCATTGAAGCGTCTCATGTCCATCAAGGCGCGACCCGGAAGGTGAAATCTCCCTGGGTGACATGGCTGTCTACGGACAACACGCGCCAGATCACCTTGTAGGTGCCGGGGGGAAGGGACGGGAGGGAGACCCGAAGCACGGCGAGGTTGGACGGATCCACGTGGCTGTCTGCGTTGTCCATCCGCTGACCGGCCTCGTTGACGACCTGAACCGAGCTGAAGGCCGGCTCCAGGTTCTCGGTGAACCAGAGCCTGACTTGAGCCGGCGGCGTCCTCACCGTGCTCCCGACCCGGGGGTCGGCGCGCTCGAGGAACGCATGGGCTCCTGCCCCGGCCGCCCCCCAGAGGAGGACCGCCAGGGCGGGACCCAGCGCGTTGAAGCCTCTCATGGTCAGTTGCTGAGAAGGGGTCGGCCGTGACTTGGTCAGGATTTTCCCTCGCGGGCGATCGCCACGATGGTGACGTTGGGGGGGACCCCTTTCAGCGTGAAGCGGATCCGGTCTCCGACCTCGAGGCCGTTGTAGAGCTGAGGGGCGGCGGTCCGGAACCCCATGGTCATGGACGGCATGAAGCCCGAGATCTCCTCGTGAGTCAGCACGATCACGTTGATCTCGGGGATCACCGACCGTACCACCCCCCGGACCGTCCACTGG
>JACQWA010000229.1 GCA_016209425.1 Candidatus Rokuibacteriota bacterium | reverse complement strand
TCGGCCACTTCTTCGACGACAACTTCCTGGTGGACTTCGACCTGACCCACGAGATGGTCGGCCAGCGGATCATCCGGGAGGAGCTGGGCGACATCATCCGCGGCCTCCGGCGGAGCCCGTCCGGGCCCTTCGCCCCCGGCGAGACGATCGATCCCGACTGGATCTGCTACCTGATGGGGAAGACCTTCAGCCGGCCCGAGGCCGGCCACCCCCGCTGGCTCCAGTTCCTGAAACCGGTCCTCTCCGGCATCTACACGGCGGACAACATGGACTACGTCCTCCGCGACGCGTACATGTGCGGCGTCGCCGTCGGCCCGATCGACATCGACCGGATCATCTACTACTCCTTTTTCACCGACGAGGGCCTGACGCTGGACCGCGGGGGCACCCAGGCGCTCATCATGTTCCTCAACGCCCGGTTCTATATGTACACCAACGTCTACTACCATCGGACCACGCGCGGGATCGACCTCCACCTGAAGGAGATCTTCCGGGACACCATGCGGATCGTCTTCCCCTGGGACCTCCGGAAGGAGCTCCACCCCTACCTGCACCTGACGGAGTGGACGCTCCTGGAGGAGGTGGGGCGCTGGCACGATGCGGAGGACGCCGAGCGGAAGGCGCTCGGCACGGAATGGCGGCAGATCCTGGATCGGAAGCTCAAATGGCGAATGTCGCATGAAGTGGTGCTGGACAAGTACCCGCGGCAGCGCGGCGTGGACTTCATGAAAGCCGAGGACGTGGAGGCGCGCGTGCGTGGGCAGTTGCCGGCCCGGCTCGCGCAGTTCCCCGTCAGGATCGATATGGCGCTCCAGGATCCCCGCCCCCTGAACCCGCTGGCCCTGGGCGACCGTCAGATCTACATCTACGACTCCACCTCCAAGCAGGTCTCCAAGGAGCGGCTCACGGAGCTGTTCAAGTACCTGCCGGGGAAAGTGGCCCAGTGCCGGATCTTCGCGACCAGCCACGAGCACGACCAGCTCCTGGCGGAGGCGCTGGAGCGGGCCCTCGGCGAGGAGCGGCCCGCCATCCCCACCAACGTGTGAGCGAGTTTCGCACGCCGATGCTGGGCGGGCGCGCGAGTTCCTCCGAGATCAGGCGAAGAGCGGTACGAGCACCAGCACCGCGCCTCCGGCAACCACCGAGGCGATCTGGCCGGCGGTGTTGGCTCCCGCGGCGTGCATGAGGAGATGGTTGTACGGGTTGGCCTCGAGTCCCACTTTCTGGACCACGCGCGCCGACATGGGGAAGGCAGAGATCCCTGCCGCGCCGATCAGGGGGTTGACCCTCTTGCCGGAGACCAGGTACATGATCTTGCCGAAGATCACCCCAGCGGCAGTGCCGACCGCGAAGGCGACGATCCCCATGACGAAGATCATGAGAGTTTCGGGCTGGAGGAACTCCGCGGCCACCATCATGCCCCCCACCGTGAGCCCCAGGAGGATGGTCACGATGTTTGCCAGCTCGTTCTGGGCCGCCTGAGAGAGGCGCTCGAGGACGCCGGATTCCCGGAGGAGGTTCCCGAACATGAGGGTGCCGATGAGCGGCGTGGCCTTGGGGGCGATGAGTCCCACCACGAGGATGGTCACGACCGGGAACAGGATGCGGGTGCGCCGGGAGACCTTCCCGGCACGGCCCGGCATCACCAGTCGCCGCTCCTCTCTGGTCGTGAGGGCCCGCATGATGGGGGGCTGGATGATGGGCACCAGGGCCATGTACGAGTACGCCGCCACCACGATGGCGGGGGCGTACTTGGAGCCCAGGGCGGTAGAGACGTAGATGGAGGTGGGGCCGTCGGCGGAACCAATGATCCCGATGGACGCCGCATCCTTGAAGCTGAAGTCGAACAAGCGGAGCGCTCCGTCGCCCAGAAGGTAGGCCAGAAAAAACGTGCCGAAGATCCCGAACTGGGCAGCCGCGCCCAGGAGGATGGTGTACGGGCGCTCCAGCAGGGAGCCAAAGTCGATCATGGCGCCCACCCCGATGAAGATCAGGAGAGGAAAGAGCTCGGTGTCGATTCCGGCCTTTCGGAGCACGGAGAGGAAGCCGTGGGCGTGGGTGACCTCCCCCAGGGGCATGTTGGCGAGGATGATGCCCACACCGATTGGGACCAGGAGCACCGGCTCCACCTGCCTGGCGATACCCAGATAGACGAGGAGGCCACCGATGGCGAGCATGACGGCGGCCTGCCAGGTGAGCGCCAGGACGCCTAAGAGCTGGCCTTCATTCATTCCTGGCCCCTCTCCTTCGGGCTTTCGCCCCGGGTCTTGGCCTGGGGCTTGGGTCCGAGCCAACGGTTGAGCCCCAGCATCACCACGACGAGGAGGCTCAACGTGGCAAAGACGATGGCCATTCCCCCCAGAACGAACCAGACGGCGCTCAGCACGAGGGGACCCTGGGGTATCCCTACCACTCGATGACGACCAGGGGGGCGCCTTCCTCGACCTGCTGGCCCGGAGCGATGTGGATCGCTTTGACCTTGCCGCTCACCGGGGTCAGGATCGGAATCTCCATCTTCAACGCGTCGATGACGCACACGCGGTCCCCCTCCTCCACGGGGTTCCCGTTCTGGACGTGAACTCGGATCACCTTGCCCGCTAGGGGCGCCTCCACGATCTGCTCGGCCATTTTCCCAGTCGCTCCTCTCCCTGTCGTCAACGTTCAGTTCAGCGGTGCCGGCCCTTCCTAAGCGGTAGCCCAAGGACACCACATGATAGCCGGGGAGATGGCTCAGAAACAATAAGACAGGCGCGCCATCGGGCCCCGGAGTCAAACCAGAGGCGGGTTTGAGCCCCGAGACTCTAAGCGGGGCGCGGCAGATTTTGCCTCGATCCCCCTCGTGCTATTCTTGGGTGTGCCCTGGCCCGAGGATGGGCGCGCGGGGCTCGGCTGTGAGAAGGGAGCGAGCGAATGGACTTCGAGCTATCCGAGGAGCTGAAGGCGCTTCGGCAGATGGCGCGCGATTTTGCCGCCGAAAAGATCACCCCCTTCGCCAAGAAATGGGACAACGAGCACTATTTCCCCTACCAGGAAGTCGTCAAGCCCATGGCCGAGCTGGGGTTCTTTGGAACGGTGATCCCGGAGGCGTACGGGGGAAACAACATGGGTTGGCTGGCGGCCATGATCCTCTCCGAGGAGATCGGCCGGGCCCTGAGTTCCCTCCGCGTCCAGATCAACATGCTGGCCGTGGGGTGCGCCTTCCCGATCCTCCGCTACGGCTCCGAGGCGCTCAAACGGAAATACATCCCCAAGCTGGTGAGCGCGGAGTATTTGGGCGGCTTTGCCATCACCGAGCCCAGCGCCGGCTCCGACGTCATGGCCATGAAGTCCACGGCGGAGGACCGGGGGGACCACTGGCTCCTGAACGGCTCCAAGACCTGGATCTCCAACGCAAACATCGCAGACGTCATCATCTACTACGCATACACGGACCAGTCGGCCCGGGGCAGGGGCCTGTCGGCCTTTGTCGCGGAACCGAAGAACATGAACGGGGTCACCACCTCGGAGCTGGACAAGATGGGGTCGCACTCCTCCCCCACCGGGGAGATCACGCTCCGGGATACGCGGGTCCCGAAGGAGAACATCCTGGGGAAGCCCGGTGACGGAAGCATGATCCTCTTCGGCTCCCTGGACCAGACGCGGCTTTCGGCGGCCGCCGGGGGGGTGGGTGTGGCCCAGGCCTGCCTGGACGCGGCGATCAAGTACTCCAACGAGCGGGAACAGTTCGGCCAGCCAATCGGTCGCTTCCAGATGAACCAGGACATGGTGGCGCAGATGTCCACCGAGATCGAGGCCGCACGGCTGATGGTCTACAAGGCGGCGTGGCAGAAGGATCAGGGCCACCTGGGCAACACGCTGGAAGTGGCCCAGGCCAAATACCTGGCTGGCGAGGTGGCCGTCAAGTCGGCCGGTTACGCCATGCGGATTCTCGGCGCCTACGGCTACTCGACCGAGTATCCGGTGGCCCGCTACTACCGAGACGCGCCGACCTATTTCATGGTCGAAGGCTCGGCCAACATCTGCAAGTGGATCATCGCTCAGGATCAGCTCGGCTACCGCAGGACCGGGAGGTAGGGAGTCCGGGCTAGAGACCTGACGGAGAGATCATTGCGGAGACGCTATTCGAGCGCGCACCCTCACAGGGGGGACCCGGCCCGCCCAACTCCAGGGGGGGAGGTTCGGAAGGGGGGCGGAGCCCCCCGCCGAATCTAGATCGGAGGGAAGAGTCTATGCGCCCGTATTTCGAGAGAATGGATCTCCTCGGCAAGCCCCTCAAGCCCGCCGAGATCGAGGAGATGGCCGAAAACCGGGTTCAGATCGACGCCGTGCTCCAGGAGCTCGAGGTCGAGG
>JACQWA010000228.1 GCA_016209425.1 Candidatus Rokuibacteriota bacterium | reverse complement strand
TAGAAGAGTACCGGGCGCTCGGCCCGAGACCCCTGAGCCAGATACTCGCCGAGCCGGAGTATATCGGCACTGGGATAACTGCGCTCGACCTCGATCGTTGGTGCCCGGGTCATCGGGGATCGCCTGCCGGCTTCGGCCCGCACCGTGACCGAATCACGGAGACCCCGGATCAGCCCGCTGAGGTAGTAGCTTGCCGTGGGCAGTAACCCAAACACATATGTCGCCGCGGCGACCACCACCAGCAGGGAGGCAACCCGCTGGAGAGCCACGGAATACCCGAAGAGGGCTCTCCGCCACGGCAGCAGAAAGGTGAAGACGAGGCCGAGAAAGGGAGCGGTCAGGTGCCACAGGTCAGATCGGTGCAGGCCGCTCTTCAACGCGACGAGCGCGTAGATCAACCCACAGAAGAGCAACCGATCACCCGGCGCACTCATCTGGTCCCTGGGCCGTGCGAGGCCACGTCCGATCACGATGCAGCCGAGACACAGGAGGCCAAAGAGAGCCAGGGCGTTCACTGTCCAGTAAAAGCCGAACGCCTGCTCCCCGGCATCAAACCGCCGAATCAGGTATGCCGTCTGCTTCACGTAGCCAGGAAAGTCTGCGCCCAGAACCAGGACGGAGCAGGTGTACCATGCTGCCGCCGCCACACCGATGGCCACCGCCGCGAGTCGCACATAGGCCAGGTCCCGTTCCAGCACGGTCAGCAGCCCATACATCGCCAGGATTGCCGCCAAGGCCGCCACGCCGTATTCGGGGAAGTAGGCCAACTGGACCCCCAGGATCATCGAACTGGTCACGGCCATCCCGACGGCTCGCGGCCTTCTTGCCAACAACAACATCGCGACGACGGGAAGCAATCTCCGGAGTCCGTTGGAGTTCACGCCCAAGAGGGTATTCAGCTGAAAAGCGCCAATCGTCAGAAACACGGTGTACCTGGTCCGGCAGTCGGGAATATGATGCTGAAGCAGGCGGAGGAGAACAACGAGGTGGAGCGCCTCGAGGACCACGAGGGACCAGTAATACGACGTCATCGAAAATCCAAACGCTTTCGTCCAGAAGTACATCGGCCAGATCGTCAAGGGGCCGTAAACATACTGGAAGTCTACGTAAGGCCGCTGGCCCGATTGCATTCTGTGGAGGATCGTGAGAAAAAAGCTGTCCTCTATGTACGGGCCATATCTCGCCAGAAAGGGCGGGAAGTAGAACAGCAGGGCACCCGCGACAACCGCCACGATCTCGATGGCGTCGCGCGCCCCTGCGGTGCCGGGCGCAGCCGGGGTCACGCGGGCATCTGACAGCACCGCGTTGTCAGGGGGTGAAAAACGGCCGAATCGGGTCCCCACCGCGAACCCCGTCACCCCCACCAGGGCCCAAAGGACCACGACGAGATGGGCTATTCGGTTATTGTAACCGTCCAGCGAGGCCGCGCTGGCGACGCTCGGGTCGATCGGCCACCGGTGGGGTACGACCGAAAGGAGGAGAACGAAGCCCGCGTAAAACGCCAGTCCCGACACGAGCCCGCGCCAAGAGTGTCCCCGTTGCCACATTTCGCGCATGGCGACCGCCGTCTGCGTCGCCCTCACCCGTTGACGTCAGAATGATTCAGGAGCGCGCAGATCGAGATACCGCCCGCCGATGCCTGCAGCGCCCGGGTGCGTTCATCTGGTGACCGGCTCGGTCGTCCGGTCAGCGGCCAGCGTGTCACTGAGGGCCGAGCGCGCCTGGTTGAGCACCTGACGCGCCTCCGGCGACGCTCCCAGGTCGTGCTTTTCCGCCGGGTCGGCGTGAAGGTCGTAGAGTTCCTCCCGGCCATCAGCGCTGCGGATGTAATGGTATCGGCCCAACATCAGCGATTGAAGGGCGCCCTTCGCGGTCGGATACCACGGCGGGGTCCTGGTGTCCTTCGCGACCTCCGAGAGCACCAGATCCGCTGCCGGATCGGTGGCGGGGCCCGACTCGCCCCAGTATCGGGCGAGCGAGCGCCCGGGGAACACGGGCGGGCCTTGGATCCGGATGAGATCCACGATGGTGGTGGGCAGGCTTCGGAGCGTGACCGGTTCCCGAACCTTCATCCCCCGGGGGACACGCGGGGGGAAGGAAATGAGCAGCGGGACATGCAGGTTCGGGATGTAGAGGCTGTTGGCGTGGGAGAAGAGACCGTGCTCGCCGTGCTGCGTGCCGTGGTCCGAGGTGACGATCACCAGCGTCCTCTCGAGCTCCCCTCGTTTCTGGAGGTCTCGCAGGAGCCGACCCACGTGGTGGTCCAGGTACGCGATGGAGCCCTCGTAGGCGTCGAGCTCCGCCTGAGTCTCCTCGGGCGTCATCTCGTACTTCACGATACGCCCGGCGCCGTGCCAGCCATACCTGATCAGGGAATTCTTGCGGGGGACCTTCGCCGGGAACTTCACGTCGAAGGGAGGGGGCGGCAGGTACGGCTCGTGAGCGTCGAAATAATTCAGGAATACGAAAAACGGCCGGCGACCCTCGCGCGAGAGCCACGTCAGGACGTCATCGGTCAATCGCTCCGCATATTTCCGGTCCAGCCTCTCGTAGTAGCCGAAGAGTCGGCGCAGGTTGTGGCTCCAGCTGAGGAACCGGCCCAGGGAGGAGCTCATAAGGGCCGTCCCCGGTGAGACGCGGTAATCCTCATAGTGGGCAAAGCCCCGAAGGAGGCCTGTTTCGTAGCTCGTGTATGTGACGTTGGCGACAAACGCGGCGGTCACGTACCCCTGCGCGCCCAGCACCTCAGCCAGGACCGGGTAGGTCGCGTCGAGCGGTGTCGTCCAGCCGGCAGATAGTTCGTGCGGATACCGCCCCGTGAACATGCTGGCGTGGGAGGGAAGGGTCCAGGGTGAGGTGGCAAAGACCTGTTCGAAAAGCACCCCCGTCTCCGCCAGCCGGTCCAGCGCCGGAGCGGTCGAACGGTGGTAGCCGTAGAGACCGAGGCTCTTGGTTCGGACGGTGTCCAGGACGATGAGGAGCACGTTGGGAGCGCCGGCGGCCGAGCGCGGCAGGGAGGCCAGCGCGCGGGTCTCCGCGAACCGCTCCCACGCATACTGGCCGACGGCTAGAACGGCGGCGAGAGTCACCATTCCTCCGGCCGTGCGCCGGACCAGCGAGGCAAAGCCACGGGGATGGGTTGCGATGAGACGCGACGCCTGGACGGCAAGGCCGGCGGCAAGCACGAGCGCCGCGTATTTGTTGAGTTTCGGGTGGAACATGAGCAGCGCGCCCGAGAAGGCGAGGAACGCCAGCACGGCCGTGACCACGCGGAGGGAGCCCAGCCGCGGCCAGCGCCGGGCCAGCAGGAGGAGGAGAAGGGCCGGAACCGAGAAGAGAAAAACGTTCACCACAGGCGCCATCCAGACCGCGTGCGGACTCACGAAAAGCAGCTCGCGCAGCAAGATCTTCCACGCTCCCAGTACGCAGAGCTCGAGGTACCCGGTGAGGAGGCCGAACCAGACGGCCAGGAGGAGGAATCGGGTGGGGGGCTCAGAGACGCCCGATCGAACGCCGCCCCGCTCACCTCTGACCATCACCGCGGGGGTTGCCTCCACTGATTCGTCCGGCTCAGCGCGGACAGATACCGACCTCATCACCGGCCCAGGTATTCGCGGTACCAGGCGATCGTTTTTCGCAGGCCATCCTCCAACGTGTGTCTCGGTTTCCAGTCCAACATCCTTCTGGCCTTGGTACAGTCGAGATACTGCGCTCGGATTTCGTGAACGGCTTCGTTGAGAACCTTCGGAGCGAGGGAGGTCTTCCCCATCAGGTCCAGGATCTTGTGGACCAGGTCCAGCACGGACATCGGCGTTTCGTTCCCGAAGTTGAAGGCCTCGCCCTGGAGGCGCTCATCCGTCAGCTTTTCCGCCAAGAGCAGATAGCCTTCCACCGCGTCCGGCACGTAGAAGTAATCCCGGATGAACCCGCCGTCGCTCCGGATGACGGGAGCCTCGTCCCGGAGCGCGGAGCGGATGGTGCCGGGGATCAGCCGGTTGAAGTTCAGGTCTCCGCCCCCGAACAGATTGCCGCACCGCGTGATGCCCACCGGCGTCCGGTACGTGTGGAAGTACGCCAGCGAGATCAAGTCGGCGCAGGACTTGGACACGTCGTAGGGATACCGGCCCTGGAGCGGCGCCGCTTCGGTGTAGGGAAGCCGGTCGTGCGGGCCGTAGGCCTTGTCACTGGAGGCCACGAGCACGCGCTCGACCAGCCGGGAGGACGTCCGGCAGGCTTCCAGGAGGTTCCACGTGCCCCGGACGTTGGCGTCGAAGGTAGACAGGGCGGAACGCGCAGCGGTGCCGACGATGGTCTGGGCTCCCAGGTGGAACACGGAGTCAATCTCGTACTCGTTCAGAGCGCGAAGCAGGACGTGGTAATCCTCCAGGTCTCCGCGCACCACGTTGGTGCGAGCGAGGAGTCCCGACTCCACCAGCTGGCTGCCCGGCACCCAGTCACGGACGAGGCAGGTGACGCTGGCGCTGCGCTTCAGAAGCTCTTCGACGAGCCAGGAGCCCAGGAGCCCCGTGGCCCCGGTCACGAAGACGTTGCGATTCACCCAGAACGTCATCGGCGCGCCGCCGGCGTGGGGGGAAAGGCTTCCGGTGGCCGGGAGTGCGCGGGAGGCGGGACGTAGAGTTCCGCTTTGACTCGTCGCGCCTCGACCTTCACGGAGGGTTGGTAACCGGCCAGGGTGTCTCTCAGCTCCTCCGGAAGCGCAAGACCCGGGAAGGACAGCACCCAGACGCGCGAGCCGCGGAGGTTCTGAACGGCTCGTGGAGTATGCCACTCGGCGAACTGATAGCGATCACCCCTCAGGTAGTAGAAGATGGGCGTTGTGACCCAGTGGCGCCGCACAAGGATGACATCGCGAGCTTGAATGTGGGGAATCCACCTTTGCGCGAGGCCCTTGTAATCGATGGGGGAGCCCGGCCGGTGCTTGTTGTAGGCGATGCTCAGACCGTGAATGGCGGCCAGGAAGACGGCAAGGGCGACGAAGAGCACCGGTGAGAACCTGGCGACGGCCGCCGCCCCCCGGGCCAGGACGATCAGCAGGTAAGGCGTAAAGAGGAGCATGTGGCGTGCTGCCGCGGAGGGAACCACCAAAGACACGCCGGCGATCATCAGGACGGGGGTAACGGCGAGGAACGAGACGAGGGTGCAAGGCCCGGCGGACCGCGCGGGGGCTTCCGGGGCGAGGACTCCGGGCGGCCGGCGGCGCGCGAGCTGGCGCTCAAGGAGAGCAGCCAGCAGGAAGGCCAGAAGGGGGACGAGGGCGCTGGCGAAGAGCAGCGTCGCCTTCCGGGAGACGGACCCGTGGAAGAACGCCGCGAGGTCCGCGTCCTGGGCCATGAGGCGCGGGACGCTCCCATGGAAGACGGTGGCCACGGCGAGGATAGCCAGACAGGCCAGCGCGGCGGTGAGCCCCAGATGGCGCGGCGAGGGGCCGGCGACGTCCGCAGCCGTCCATCCCGGAGCATGAGACCTGTTCACGCGGAGCCCCGCCACCAGGAGGAGCCCGGCCAGCACCAGCAGAACCGCGGCGGCCCCGGTCGGCAGCGGGGCGGGAACGAGCGCATCGCGGTCGACCTGGAACAGACTGCCGAATTGCAGGAACTCGCCCACGACCTCGAGGAGGCCGCGGGAGAGATAGGAGGGCCGGCTTTGGATTATGGCCAGGGGGATCGCGAGGCTCCCCAACAGGAGGATGAAGAGCTGTGATCGCAGGACGCCGGGGGTCGACGCCCGTCCCGTCCATGTGTTCCACAGGACCCAGAGCGTGTGGGTGAGGAAGATGGGCCAGAAGTAGTAGAGCGTTGCCAACCCGGCCAGGCTGGCCGTGACGTAGAGCGCCAGGAAGAGGCGCTGCCGCTGGCCCCCGCGCAGGACCAGCAGGAGCAGGAGGGTCGAGGCGAGGCCCAGGAAGCAGGCCATGGCGAACGGACGGGCAACCTGGGACCAGAAGATATGCTGACCGTTGAACGCGAGGAGCCCGGCGGCCAGCAGCGCCGTCAGGCGCTCGCCCTCGAGCCTGGCGAGGCCATAGGCCAGAGGGATCGAGGCGGCGCCGAACAGGACGGAGGGGAGGCGGATGAGGAATAGATCCGTGCCAAGCAACCATGTCCAGGGCCACATGGCGACGTACCAGGCCGGGGGATGGGGCTCGCGGATCGCCCCGAGGACGGTCTCCCAGAGCGTGAGCCGGGGGAGCGGGACGGAAAGGCCTCTCGGAAGGTCGATGCCGGGCACGAAGATCTCAGCGTGGCCCATGCCGCGCGCGGCCAGGTCGTCGAGGCGAAACACGATCCCGAGGAGGAAGACGATCCCCAGCAGCGGGACTGCGACCCGTCTCGGGACCCCGATCCGGGAGGGGGGTGGCGTCGGCGTGGCGTTCACTGCCACGTTTTCCAGGGGGCCCGGCCGCTCGCCCAGAGGGATTCCAGGAGCTCCTTTTCGCGGAGAGTGTCCATGGGTTGCCAGAATCCCGGGTGGCGGAACGCCATGAGCTGTCCGTCCGCGGCGAGCCGCTCCAGCGGCTCACGCTCCAGGATCGTGTCATCACCGGGCAGATAGTCGAATACGCCTGGGTTGAAGACGAAAAACCCCCCGTTGATCCATCCTTCTTCCACCTGGGGCTTCTCGGAGAATAGGGAGACCGTGTCTCCGTGGAGGACGAGCCCGCCAAAGCGCGAGGGGGGGCGGACGGCAGTGACGGTTGCCAACTTCCCGTGAGCGCGGTGGAAGGCGACCAGAGAACGAATGTCCACGTCGCCCAAACCGTCTCCGTAGGTGACCATGAAGGTTCCGGTGAGCCACGGTTTGAGGCGAAGGATGCGACCACCGGTCATCGTGTCAAGACCCGTATCGATCACGGCAACGCGCCAGTCGAGCTTGCTTGCGTTGAGTACGTTGACAGACCCGTCTCTCAGATCAGCGACATAATCGCTGTTGTGGATGAAGAAATTGTGGACATACTCCTTGATGATTTCGCCTCTGTAGCCGCATGCCACCCAAAAATCCCTGAAGCCGTAGTGCGCATAGATGTTCATGATGTGCCAGAGTAGCGGCTTCCCGCCGATCTCCACCATAGGCTTCGGACGTGTGGACGTCTCTTCGGCGAGCCGGGTGCCACGACCTCCAGCCAGGATGAGCACCTGCATGGATTAGAGGACCTTTGGGGTTGGCAGGGGGATGATGAATCGGCCGCCTCGGTCGCGATACTCCTGCTGCTGAGCCATGATCTCGTTGCTCAAATTCCATGCCAGGATCAACACGTAATCCGGCTGGTGATCGAGCAGGGTTGACACGGGCAGGATGGGAATATGCATGCCCGGAGTATACAAGCCGACCTTCATCGGATTCTTGTCGACCGTGTAGGGGATGAGACGCGTATCGATTCCGCAGTAGTTCAGCAAGGTGTTGCCTTTGGCTGGTGCCCCGTAGCCGACGACCGTCCGGCCGTCCTTGTTCAGGGTCTCGAGCAGGTCCAGGAGGGCCAGGCGATGGTTCTGCACGTCGGCGGCAAAACGCTCGTAGCGCGTAAATGCCGTCAATCCGGCGGCGCGTTCCTGGTCTGCGACGGCCGGGAGATCCTTCGAGTGGCCGCCGCACCGGTCCTGCGGGCGTGCATAGATGCGTAACGATCCTCCATGGACCCGCAGGCGGTCCGCCCGGAGAATCGACAGACCAATCGTATCACACAGACGGATGAGCGTGGTGGCTGAGAAATAACAGAGGTGCTCGTGGTAGATCGTATCGTATTCGACCTGGTCGAGCAGGTCCCGAAGGTATGGAACCTCGATGATGACGTGGCCATCCTCTTCAAGCAATTGCTTGCATCCGAGGAGAAAGTCGCGCGTGTCATCCACATGAGCCAGAACATTGTTGGCGATGACGACTTTCGCGGGGCCGTGCGATTCGCGAACCTGCTGGGCCGTGGAGGAGTTGAAGAACTGATTAAGGGTTTCAACGCCGCTTGCGGAAGCGATGGCGGCGATGTTGCTGGCTGGTTCGATGCCCAGCGTTCGCACGCCGTGTTGCTGGAGGCACCTCAGCAGGCTCCCGTCGTTACTTGCAATTTCCACCACCAGGTCGCGGTCGCCCAGGTTGAGGGAATCGACCAGGGTCGCGGCGTAGCGGCGGTTGTGGGATGCCATGGTGTCCGAGGTGCCGGTGACGTAGATGTAGTTGCGGAACAGGACTTCGGGATCGATCACGTCGGCGAGCTGCACGAGGGAGCAGCGGTCGCAGAAGTATACGTCCAGCGGGTAGACCGGCTCGTCGAAGAACTCAGCCGGAGAGCGGGGAAAGGAGTTCGCCAGCGGGACACTGCCGAAGGAGAGGAAGCATCGCAGCTGGCTCTCGCTGCACGCGCGGCACGTTGTTCGCTTGCGGTGAACCAATGTCAGAGGGCCGGGCCGATGTGACCGGTTACGGTCGTGGCTACCGTACGTTTGCCGGTTTCCGGGGCGCCTCCTGCGTGGGGAGCGGAATGTGCCTGAGATCCTGCCTCCACGCCCGCGAGAAGCGGAAAACCAGGAGGTTTCGGAAGAATTCCCAGCAGGTCCCAAAGCCCACGTGGGAGAGGCCACTCCCTCTCATCCGGGCGAAGACGTTGAATTCCAGGACCCTCATCCCCATGTAGTGTGACTTGATCATGATCTCCGGGTCGAGAAACCACCCTTTGGATTTGAGGTTCATGGCCAGGAGGATCTCGCGCGGGAGGATCTTCGGGCTTCCGTTGACGTCGATGGAGCGGAGGCGGGGCCAGAGTGCGCGGACGAAGAGATTGTAGCTGGTGGAAACGGCCTTTCGCAGGAGCCCGTCCATCCGGAAGCGCCGTCGCACTTTGGCCACGACGTTTCCCTGGATCGTGGCCACCGTCTCGTAGAGGCGGACCACGTCTTCGGCATCCACCTGTCCGTCGGCGGGGATGATGCCGATCCAGTCGGCGATGCAGATCGGGATTCCCCGGAGTACGCCGTTGCCGTACCCCTCGTTCTTCTCGATCCGGTGGTGGATCACCGAGGGCGTTTGGGCGGCCAGTTCCTTGATGATTTCCCCGGTCCGATCCCAGGAGCCGTTGTCCACCGCCACCAGCTGCAGCCGGTAGCCGGCCTTCTCGAAGGCGCCGGCGAGCTTGGGAATCGTGTAGCCGATGATCGCCTCCTCGTTGTAGCAGGGCATGACCAGGGACAGGTCGGGCCGGCTGTCAGGCGCCGTCATCATGCGGAGACGGAGGCGGGGACGTGGCGTGGGGAGCCGGCCGCCACCAGCGTGCGGCGGAAATCCTGCGCGAACATCGTCCGTGTGAACTTCCCCAGCCCGGCCGGGTGCTCGCCGAACGTCGCCACCTTGGAGAGGATCAAGGCGTTGCGGTCAGGGGTCACCGTGGCGGCGAAGGTCCGAGGGTCGGCGAAGCGGTAGGCCTCCAGGGGTTTCGCGTAGCCCTCCCGCCGCCACGCCTCCACGTCGAACGACGTGGTCCACGCGGCTGTGGCGGCCAGGCTCTCCGCGAAGGGCGCGTGCAGGAGGACGCACCGGAGATACTCGATCACGGTGCCCAGCGGGACATCCCGGGCTCCCGCGGGCGAGTCGGCGAGGGCGGCGGCGATCCCGGCCTGGAGGAAATCCAACGCGTCGTGCGGGACGTAAAACCGCCCGAGCATGGAGTACTTGCTGAGGAGGTTGCCGCCGGCTCCCCCGCTGGCGAGGGCGGCGAAGTTCTCCTGCGCCCAGGCGACGCACGCCTCGCGGGTGACGAAGAGCTCTTCCTGGCTCTCGCGCACGAAGTCCTGGATCAGCTCCTGGAAGGCCCGGGGAGCCCGCTCCCGCATGGCCTGAAGCCGGACGATAAGGTCGTAGGGCTTGACGCCGTGCTGGCGGGCGAGCTCGAAGGCCTCCTCAAAGTTTCCCTCGTAGTAAAAGATGGTCAGCAACAGGTGGAAGACCCGGCACTCCAGGTAGTCTGCGAAGCTGAACGTGGGGGTTGCGACCACCATCTCCTCCACCTCCACCACAGGCTCGCCGGTGTAGTCGCCGACGTTCCGGGCCACCACCCGGAACCGCGTGGTGAAAGCGAACCGCTTGCGGCTCTGCGGGGTGCTGAGGGGCGCCCCGTGGAGCAGCATCAGCTGGTGCGCCGAGACTCTCTTGACCCCCGTCTCGAGGAGGTCGTGGATGGCCTTCATGAAGGAGGTCTTGGTTTCCCCCGGGAGGCAGAGGATGAGCTCGCCGTAGGCCTGCATGCCCTGGGCCTTCAGCTCCTTTTGGATCTCCGCGTACGTCTCCAGCTTGATGTTGGACCGCTCGATGTTCTTGAGGACCTCGGGATTCAGCGACTGGACGGCCGCCGTCATGGGGAGGACCCCGCGCGCCTTGCGCATCACCCGGATGATCCGCTCGTGCTTGTTCTTGCCGGTGGTGGTGCGGACGTACGGTGGCCAGTGGAAGCGCTCCGCCAGGTAGCCGATGAACTCCGCGACCTCCTCGTCCCACGGGTACATGCCGAAGTTATCGTCGGCGAAGCACAGGGTGACCTCGGGACGAATGCGGCGGGCGAGGTAGAGCAGGTCGGCTTTGACGTTCTCGACCGAGTGCCGGTAGATCTTGTTGTTGGACGGCACGGCCGAGTTGCAGAAGGAGCAACTGAAGGGACACCCGCGCGAGATCTGCAGCATGGGGAAATAGCCGGTGGCGAAAAAGGGGTCCATCAGGCCGGCGAGATACGGCGAGGGGATCTCATCGAGATCGCGGATCCGGTCGATCTCGGCGCCCCGCACGAATTCACCGGTCCGGCGAACGATCCAGTGGTTTCCGGGAACGGCCTCCTCATGGAGCCCTTCCACGGAATGCCCCACCTGGGAGAAACGCCGGACAAGGCTTAGGAACGCCCGCTCGCTCTCGTAGGTGGGCCCGCGAGTTGCGACGTCGATTTCGGGCATGCCCCGGAGGAAGCTCGCCTGCTCGGCGGGCGTGAGGGGATAGTTGGGGCCGCCCGTTACGGTCAGGACCTTCGGGCTCCGGGCTTTGGCGTACCGGGCGAAAGTGCGCGAGAGCTCGTGGTTCCACGAGTAGCTGCTCAACCCGAGGACGTCCGGCGGGGACTCGTCCAGGGCGGCCTTCAGCTCCTGCGGCTCGCGGAAGATGCGGATCTCGGGTGGTTCCCGGATCTCGCCGCACGCCCGGACGTAGGTCACGAGGTTCGCGATGCCCAGCGGATAGACGTCGGAGCTGAGCGTCAGCTGGTTGTGCCCCAGGTCAGCCAGGAAGATCCGCACCGATGAACCCCGCGGACGCTCAGCCGTGCCGGGCCGCGTGGGGAGCGTCCCACGCCACGGTTTTCCGAATCCCGTCGGCGACGGTGGTGGAGGGGATCCAGGCGATGAGCCGCTGGAGACGCGCCACCGTCACCTCGGAGTGCGCCATCTCTTCCGGCCGAGTGGGAATGGCGCCGAACTCGAGCCGGTCCTGTGGAAGGTTCAGGATCTCGGCCGCGGTCTCGGCGAAGGTCCGAACGGAAGTCAACTGTCCGGAGGCCAGGTTCACAATCTC
>JACQWA010000225.1 GCA_016209425.1 Candidatus Rokuibacteriota bacterium | reverse complement strand
TGGCTGTTTTCATACCCGCAGTATAACCCAACCGTGACAACCCTGCAACGCGCCCCCAGGGCACATGCCCCTGGTCGACCCGCGGCGCCTTACGCCACCCCGACGTCCGCCGTGGGCTCGCTGCCCCTGTCCGTCGAACGGCCGCGGTGAGCGGCCGCGGCGAGCGCATGCGAACCAGCGGACTGCGTTGTTATGCGCTCGTATTCTGCGGCTTGCGCCTGCGCGGGCCTGCTCCCGGGTCGCCACCACGAATCTCCCGTCGCCGTCAGTCAATCTTGTAGCCCAAAACTCCAACCTCGTATCGGAGTTTTGGGTGCGAGAAGCTCACGTAGAACGCCTGCTTCTCTATCATCATTTGCTCCACCACCCCGGACGGCCCAGCGACCTCATTCATGACCGTCCCGTCTGCGGTGGACGCCACTCGAATCATGAGTGGAATCGTGTTGTCGTCACTCCACACGGCGCCCCGGATGGCACCGAGCCGCCTGCAAGCGGCTGATCGAGGCCGCGACCGCCACCGATGTCCAGGGGAGGCTGCCGATCTCCGGCGCATGAGGCTGGACGGGTATCTAGGCGGGCTTCGAGCCGAGAAGCGCCAGGGCACTGTCCTCGTCGGTGACCAGGACGTTCAGGAAGCGCCCGTTGAGGGCTCCCCGGATCGCCCCGATCTTCTGCCGGCCGCCGGCCACGGCGATCACGTATTTCGACTCGGGTCGCGAGAGCGCCTGAAGCCGGTCGGCGGTCACCGAGAGCACCCGGCGCGTGAGGGGGCGCAGCTCCCGCCGATCCACTATCTTCCCCGTGGCGTCGAACGGCTGGTAGTTGATCTCCCCCACCACCCCGAGCTTCCGGAGCGTGCGGACGCTGACCCCGTAGGCTTCGGCCAGCGAGCAGAATCCCGGGGTCCCTTCCCCGATCATGCCGATCCCGACGAGGGCGATGTCGACGGCCTGGGCCGCCTCGTAGATCTTCCGGACCTCCGCGTCGCGCAGCAGCCGCCGCCGCTCACGCTCGATCTCTCTGAGGGAGGTCAGGTGTTGGACCGGAAGGGCGTAGGCGGCCACGTGCGGGCGATACTTGGCCGCCATCATCCCCACCAGGGTGTTGGGAGACAGGTCCACCAGCCGGAGCGTGCTCTCGCCGGAGAGGGGGTAGAGGGTGAGATCGCGAAAGCGACGCTCCCTGAGGTGGTGGATGGTGTGGTAGAGGGTGAAGCCACACGACAGCCCCACGCGGATCCCGTTGGCGGCCACCTTCTCGAAGTAGCCCGCCGCCGCCGCCCCGAGCTCTTCCTTGATCTCCCCCCGGCCGCCGGCCGGGACCACCACCGCGTCTCGGAGCTCGAAGCGCTTCACCAGCTCGGTCGCGAGCCGCGGGTTCAGCGGAAGGTCCAGCTCGACCCGGATCAGCCCCTGGCCGAAGGCGCGCTTCAGGAGGCGGGAGACCTTGGAAGAGGAGACGCCCAGGGCCTCGGCGATCTCCTTCTGGTGTTTCTGCTGGCGGTAGTAGAGCTCCAGGCATTGGACCATCTGCCGAAGCTCCGCCGGACTGCCCAAGTCCCCCCGATCCGAAATAAATTTCATGGGTTAAAAATTCTTGCTTGACACCCCGCATTGTATCGCATTAGGCTGGACGCAGCACGGGGATTTTCACCTTCACTCGCGATCCGGACAGGAGGCTCCCATGGCGACCCAGAAGCGCTACGGCCCGGGCAACGGCAAGGGGAAGATCAGCCTGAGCCACTACCACGAGTCGAAGGACAACCTCGCCGACCTCCCGCAGGCGACCGCCGAGAAGGTCCACGTCACCAACACCCCGAACATCTTTTCCTACCGGTCCTACGTGTTCGCCAAGAAGCCCGAGCTGATCCAGCGTTACACCAAGGCCACCAAGGCCGACGTCGGGGGCGTGGGAGGGCACGTGGTGGCGGCTGAAGAGGTGAAGGCTGTCGTGGCGAAGTTCGTCCTGGAAAACAATTCCTTCCAGGGCGAGCCGATCTTCACCTCGCTGATGGTGACCCACACGGGGGACGACGTGGCCGTCACGGGGATCATGTCGGAGCGAATTCCCATGTCGGTGGTGGACGAGCTGATGTGGGACGCCCTCAAGCTCGGCGCCGACAAGGCGACCGAGCTGGGCCTCTACGGCCCGGGCCAGGACCTCGTCGCCGACGCCTTCACCGGGAACCTCCGGGGGGCCGGCCCCGCCACGATCGCCCTGCCGTTGCCCCTCAGGCAGGATAACCCCTCCCAGACCGTGCTCCTCTCCTTCGCCGACAAGACCGAGCCCATGGCCTTCAACTACTACGCCACCGGGGCGTATCTCCTTCCGCGGTTCAACACCGGCCTCGTGATCGCCCACTCCAAGATGAAGCGCGGCTACCTGATGGACATCGTCGATCTGGACACCAAGGCCCAGGCGATCGAGGCGGGCGCGCACCCGCGCGACCAGAAGGCCCTCGACGGCAAGATGGAAGAGCTGGGCAAAGGGCTCCAGGAGAAAGTCATCACCCTCCGCGCCCCCGAGGATCTCTTCGACATCGAAGGGCTTTGCCGGTCGTCGCGCTTCGTGGTGGCGCGGATCTGGAGCCGGAACGGGAAGGGCGAGAAGGACCAGCTCGGCTACATCTGCTCGGCCGAGCGCCTGCACAACATCAAGACCAAAAAGGGGTTCACGTACGGCGGCAAGGACGACCCCGTCCTGCTGGCCTTCGCCCAGGGCGACTGGCCGGCCCCGGGGGAGATCACCTCGCCCTGGGCTGCCTGCCCCATGGTGGCGGGCGACTGCCGTGGCAGCCATCACCTCCACATCCTCCCGGTCCCCATCAACTGGCAGACCTCCTACTGGTCGGGCCCGATCCTGTCCGCCGTGACGCTCTCCGTGAACATCCACACCGGCCGCATCGGGGCGGTCTCGGATCAGTTCGCCCTGGGCACGCCGTGGGACTACGTCCGGCAGCGCGCCTCGGAGCTGGCCGTCCAGTTCCGCACCGCGCACGGGATCAAGCAGCCGGCGACCCTGCACGAGGACGAGCTCGAGTACCAGGAGGGGTGGAAAGAGCGCCGGGGGCGGCTGGAGAAGCAGTTCGAGGTGAAGCCGCCGCTCGTCTTCAACGGCGGCGGCAATCGGGCGAAGGCGCCGGTCAAGTAGCCGTTGTCCCCCTCACCGTTGTTCTCTCCCCCCTCACCCTGCCTCCCTCCACCGGGGAGAGGAGAAGAGGTGAGGGGCGTTGACAAGCCCAGACCCTGATGTTAACGTAACGGTTGATCATCAAAGGATTTACGCGCCTTCCCATGGCCAAACTTCATCTGATCACCTACGGCTGCCAGATGAACGAGTACGACTCGGAACGGGTCGCCGGTTTGCTCGGGAACCTCCAGTACGACCTCACCGACCGCGAGGAAGACGCCGACCTGATCCTGCTGAACACGTGCGCGATCCGCGAAAAGGCCGAGGAGAAGGTCTTCTCCAGGCTCGGCCAACTCCGCAGACTGAAAGCGAAGAATCCCAACCTGGTCATCGGGATCATGGGGTGCATGGCCCAGCTTCAGCAAGGCGCCATCCTCGAGCGGGCGCCGATGGTGGACCTGGTCTTCGGCTCTCCGGCCATCGCGCGGGTCGGGGAACTGGTGGAACGCGCCAAGCGCGAGCGGGGCCCGGTCCTCGAAACGCGCGAGGGACCGCTGACCAAGCTCACGGGGAATGTCCCGCGACCCGACCGGCTCAAGGCCTTCGTCACGGTCATGGAAGGGTGCGACAAGTTCTGCACGTTCTGCGTGGTGCCCCTGACGCGAGGGCGCGAGCGGAGCCACACGCCGGAGTCCATTCTGGCTGAGGTTCGCGGGTTGGCGGAGCAGGGCTATCGGGAGGTGACGTTCCTCGGCCAGAACGTCAACGCCTACGGAAAAGACCTGGCTCCTCCGACGGATTTAGCCGCGCTGATCGAGCGGGTGAACGATGTCGAGGGCGTCGAGCGGATCCGCTTCACGACCTCGAACCCCGTGAACCTGACCAGCCGCCTCATCCGCGCTCTGCGGGATGTCCCCAAGGCGTGCGAGTCCCTGCACCTGCCGCTCCAATCCGGCTCCGACCGGATCCTCGCGCGCATGAACCGAGGCTACACGCGGGCCCGGTATCTGGCCCTCATCGCCGAGCTGAAGGAAACGGTTCCCGGCATCGCCCTTTCCACCGACCTGATCGTCGGATTCCCCGGCGAGAGCGAGGAAGACTTCGAGGCCACCGTCGACATGGTGGAGCAGGTCGGCTACGACAGCCTCTTCGCCTTCCGCTACTCACCCCGTCCCCGGACCCCCGCGGCTGGGTTTGCGGATCAGGTGCCAGAAGCGGACAAAGCCCGCCGCCTCTCACGACTCCTGGAGGTCGCCAATCGCATCGGGGCGCAGCGGAACCTGGCTCTCGTGGGGCGCGTCATGGAACTGCTCGTGGACGGACTGTCGAAGAAAGACCCCCGTGAGCTCTCCGGCCGGACCCGCTGCAACCGGGCGGTCAACTTCGACGGCCAGGGCAGGCGGTTGTACGGCGAGCTGGTCAACGTCCGGATCACCCAGGCCATGCCGCATAGCCTGAGGGGGACCCTGGTGCCGGCCGAGGCTCCGGCCCCGCTGTCCAGCGAAGGCCCTCCCAAGGAGGCTCTATGTGGGTTGAGATGAAGGTGCGGGCCCTGGCCCTCGACCCGCTCTCAAACATGCCGATCATCATCCTAAGAGACGAGGAAGACAAGCGTTCCCTGCCGATCTGGGTGGGGATCTTCGAGGCCAACGCCATCGCCCTGGAGCTGGAGAAGATCGCGACCCCGCGGCCCATGACCCACGACCTCATCAAGAACATCCTGGAATCGCTGGAGGCCAAGGTCGGCAAGGTCGTGGTCAACGATCTCAAGGACAACACCTTCTTCGCCACGATCCACCTGCAGGTCGGCGACTCCGAGATCACCGTGGACTCTCGTCCCTCCGACGCCATCGCCCTCGCGCTGAGGGTGGCGGCCCCCATCTTCGTGGAGGAAGAGGTGGTGCGGAAGGCCAAGAGCGTGGAAGTGACGAAGGAGACGGAGGTGGGAGGCAAGGCGGAGGATCCGGAGAAGATCAAGGAGTGGCTCGACTCCATCAAGCCGGCGGATTTCGGCAAGATCGAACGGACGGACCCCGGCAAGCAGGAAGAGTAGGGATGGCCGAGCACGTGTGAACGTGGATGCGCGTCGGCATCTTCACGAACAATTACCTCCCCATGCGCGGGGGGGTAACGACCGCAGTGGAGACCCTCCGCCAGGGCCTTGAGGCCCTGGGCCACCGCGCCTGGATCTTCGCCCCCCGGTTCTCCCCTCGACCCGACGATCCTCCCTTCGTATTCCGCTACGCGTCGATCCCGGCGCCCACCTATCCGGACTTCCCGCTCGCCCTCCCGTTCTCACCCCGCCTTGCCCGCGCCGTCCGGGCCCTGGACATCGAGATTTTCCACGCCCAGCACCCGTTCCTCCTGGGGGCCACCGCCCGGCGGCTGGCACGCCGGCTGGGCCGCCCGCTGATCTTCACGTACCACACGCGCTATGAGAAATACGCTCACTACGTGCCGGTGCGCCAAGATTGGGTTCGGGCGCTTGCCATCCGGTGGAGCTGCCGTTTCGCGGACCTCTCAGACCTGGTCATCGCCCCCTCGGCGCGGACTCGTGACACGCTCCGGGAGCGTGACGTGAAGGCGCCCATCGCGGTGGTCCCGACCGGGGTCGAGCTGGACCGCTTTGCCCCGGGCGATCGCGGCGCCGCACGGGCCGCTCTAGGGCTCCCGGCTGACGACCCCCTCCTGCTCTACGTGGGGAGACTGGATCGCGAGAAGAGCGTCGAGCGCCTGCTTGCCGCCTTCGACCAGGTCGCGGCGGTCCTCCCGACGGCGCGCTTTCTCCTGATCGGGGGCGGGACCCAGGCCCGCAGCCTGCGCGATCAGGCGAGGCGCTCTGCCGTGGGGGATCGGATCGATTTCAGGGGGGTGCGCCCCCGGGAGGAGCTTCCCGCCTACTATCGGGCGGCCGACCTGTTCGTCTTCGCCTCCGAGAGCGAAACTCAAGGGCTGGTTCTCTCAGAGGCGGCGGCCTCGGCTCTCCCGGCAGTCGCCGTGAGCGGGTGCGGCGTCGACGAGGTGGTGGCCAACAGCGAAACCGGAATCCTGACCAAGCCGGAACCCCGGGACCTGGCCGACGCGGCGATCGCGCTTCTGCTCGATCCCGAGCGAAGGCGCCGCATGGGAGAGAGTGCTCGTCGCCTGGCCGAGCGCAAGTTCTGCGCCCGGCGGCAGGTCGGGCGCGTGGCGGCTCTGTACGAGACGCTGTCCGCCGGGGTGAAGCGACCGTGACGAACGTCGGCCCTTCCCGGCAGATCAGGGTCATGTTCCAAGCTGGCTGGGGAGCACCCCAAGGAAAGGGACTCCTGGGAGAGGACAGGCGGGTCCGAACGCTCCGCAAGGTCTTGGTGTCCTATCCGGAGGTCCGCCACATTCTTCCCGACCGCATCAGCCTCGACGCCGAGGCGGAGCCGCGCCTGCTCGAAACCCTGGCCCGGTTTCTCGGGCGGCAGCACTGGCTGGTGAAGGCTGTGCAGGTCGGATAGAGAGCGCTGGGGAGCATCATGGGCGAAACGCCGCGGCGCCTGCTCCTGGCCGACACGGCGCCTGCCAGTCGGGCCGTCCTCGAACCGGTCATCCGCGATCAGGGGTGGGAACTCTTGTCCGTGGAGTCCAGCTTTCAGGTACTGCCGACCGTGCGGGATGCCAACGTGGATCTCGTCCTGATCGCCCCCGACCTGCCCGGCTCGGGGGTGACGGGCGCCGACGTCGCCAGGACGTTGAAGGGGGCCACCCAGTTCCGGCACGTGCCGGTCTTGTTCCTGCTCCACGGCGGACGGCAGCCCCCCGCGGGCATTCCGGTGGACGGGAGCATCGAGCTCGACCACTGGGACCCGGCACGCATCCTCCACACGATCAAGCAATCGCTCGGGCTGGCCGACGCCTGGCCGGATTCAGTCCGCGTCTCGGTGGCCCCTGAGGGTTCCCCCATTTCATCCGAAGCGTCGCTCGCCCGGCCCCTCACCGATCTGATCGAGCGGCTCACGGCGCGCCTCGAATCCCGGCTCTCCCAGATCGACGAACAGGAGCGGCGCTTCCGCGAGGAAGCGCTCTCGCGGGTCTCAGCAGCCGCCCAGCAATTTTTCCTCACGGAGGGGCCCGCCGCAATCCGGCAGGAGATTCGCGATCAGGTCAGGGAGGTCGTGGAGCGGGCCGTGGCCGAGGTCGCGCGGGAGATGGTTCCGGAGGTAGCCGAGCGGCTCATCGCCGAGGAGATCGCCCGGCTCCGCCGCGACTACGGGGTGAAATGATCACCCGGCGCAATTTGTTTAGGTTCTGCCGCAAGGCTATGATCAATATCGGGCCGGAGGAGGTCAGCCCATGATCTGGAATCCTGGCGCCGAAACGCTCCGCCGGAGCGAGCTGGAGAGCCTTCAGCTGGAGCGGCTCCGCGCGACCCTTCGGCGGGCCGCCGAGCGGGTCCCGTTCTACCGGGACGCCTTTGCGGGAGCCCGGATGACGCCGGAGTCCATCCGGAGCCTCGCGGATCTTGAGCGGATCCCGTTCACCCTCAAGGCCCATTTCAGGGAGTCCTATCCCTTCGGCCTCTTCGCGGTGCCTGTCACCCAGGTGAGCCGCATCCACGCCTCCTCCGGCACGAGGGGGAAACCCACCGTCGTTGGCTACACGAAGAACGACCTCCAGGTGTGGCGGGAGGTGATGGCGCGCTCCCTGGCGGCGGCGGGCGCCGAACCGGGGCAGGTGATCCAGATCGCCTACGGGTATGGGCTCTTCACCGGAGGGCTCGGGTTCCACGACGCGGCCGAGTACATGGGGCTCACGGTGGTTCCGGTCTCCTCCGGCAATACCCTGTTGCAGATCATGCTCCTCCAGGACTTTCGCCCCCAGGGGCTGGCCTGCACGCCGTCGTTCGCACTCCATATCGGCGAGACCCTCCGGGAGCAGGGCGTGGAACCGTCTAAGCTGGGGCTCCGCTACGGCCTCTTCGGGGCCGAGCCGTGGTCGGAAGAGCTGCGGCGGGAAATTGAGGCGGTGCTGGCGCTCACCGCGGTGGACTTCTATGGCCTTTCCGAGATCATCGGCCCGGGGGTGTCGGTCGAGTGCGCGGAGGTCCGTGACGGCTTGCATATTAATGAGGATCACTTTTTGCCCGAGATCGTGGATTCCGCCGGGAACCGGCTCCCGTCCGGGACGGAGGGAGAGCTGGTGCTGACCGCGCTCACCAAGGAGGCGCTCCTCGCCATCCGCTACCGAACGGGGGACGTCACGAGCCTGAACCCCGAGCCGTGCAAGTGCGGCCGGACGACGGTGCGGATGGCCCGGATCAAGGGACGGACCGACGACATGCTGGTCATCAAGGGCGTCAACGTCTATCCGTCCCAGGTGGAAGCGGCGCTGCTCGCCATCGAGGATCTCGCCCCGCATTATCAGCTCGTCGTGGATCGCACCCGCGGGTTCCCGAGTCTCGAGGTTCACGTGGAGCCCGCCGAGCGACTCGTCCAGCGCTGGGGGCGCTTCGAGCCCAGCAACCCGGAGCTCGCCGCCCTTCGTCAGCGGATCAGCGACCGGCTTCGGGCGATGCTGACGCTGAACCCGGAGATCGTGGTCGACCCGCCGAAGACGATTCCCCGGAGCGTGGGGAAAGCGGTGCGGGTCGTGGAGAAGAAGTCAGTCGGCGTTTAAGCGGGAGGAGCGGATGATGGAGGGGGAGCGCGAAGAACGGCTCCTCGCGAAGATCCGGGCGGGGGAGCCGATCGAATCTCCCGAGGAGATGACCGAGGAGTACCGGGAGAACCTGATCCACCTGATGACCATGCAGGCGGACTCCGAGCTGGCCGGGGCCTACGGCTACGTGCCGTGGATCACCAAGGCGCCGACGGTGGAAGAGAAGCACGTGGTGGCCCAGATCGTCGAGGACGAGGTGCGCCATGCCATGGTGATGTACGGGCTCCTGGCCGACCTCGGGGTGGACGTAGAGGGCCGCGTGAGGGCCCACGACCAGGTCTTCACCATGCGGATCGATTCGGACGCCGACCTCGGAACTGCCCGGATCACCTCCGATAAGCGCGTCAACATCTTCTACTACCCGATCGACACCTGGGCGGACTTCGTCTTCTTCAACTTTTGCATGGACCGCGGCGCCGGCCACCAACTCGAAGATGTCCGCACCTGCTCCTATGGCCCCTGGGTCCGGGCCATCGAAGGGATCTTCAAGGAGGAGAAGTTCCACATCCGCCACGGCGAGTACTGGGTCAAGCGGCTGGCAGAGGACCCCGCCACCCACGCCGTAGCCCAGGCGACGCTCAACAGGTGGTTCATCCGGACCATGAACATTTTCGGCCGGCCCGCCTCCCCCAAGAACGTTCTCTACCGGAAGCTCCGCCTCAAGGTCCGTGACAACGATGAGGTCCGACAGGCCTTTCTGAGCGAGGTGAAGGGGCTGGCGGGCGCCGTCGGCCTGACGCTTCCCGAGTGGAAGCCGGCCTGGGCCGAGCTTCCCGAAGAGTCGCACATCCCGGGATAGCCCCCTCACCCTGCCCAACCCGATCTCCCTCACCTCTTCTTCTCTCCCCAGTGGGAGAGGGAGGGTGAGGGGGGAGAGGATGAAGGTGAGGGGGCCGGAGGGAACGTGAAGGCAACCCGTCTGGTGGCGGTCCTCGGTATGATCGCGGTCATAGCCGCTTGGCCGGGAGTCCTTCAGGCTGAGGGGCAAAAGTTGGTGAAGGTGGCCGTCGAGTTCCGCCAGAGCGCTGTCCGGGGCCGAGAAGCCGTGCAGGGAAGCGGCAGCGTCGTGATGACCGAGAAGGGGAGCGTGCGCCCGCGGGGCAGCGTGGGGGCCGACAGCCGCCAGACCCGCGTCCAGCAATCGACGGGCATCTTCACCATCGTCAGGGACGGGGGCGAGTCGAGGCTCACCGTGGCCACCCAGGTCCCGTACCCGCAGGTGGCCTTCTTCAGGGATTACGCCACCGGCGCCGGCTACGTGGCGACCGGCGTCGCATTCAAGGAGGTGGGAACGTCGCTCAAGGTGAGCGCCAGCATCCTCCCCGGCAAGCAGGTGCGCGTCCGCCTGACGCCGGTGATCAGCCATTTTCGCGCCGACGGCTCGGGCACGATCGAGTTCACGGAGGCGGCCACCGAGCTGGTGGTCGAGAGTGGACGGCCGGTGGTCCTCGGCGGCGCCACGGCCCGGATGCACGAGGTGACCCGCGAGATCCTCGGCTTCCGGCAGAGCCAGGCCGGAAGTGAGACGACCGTGGTTCTCATCGCCACGGTGCTGTGACCCACCACCCCAATCGCAGGAGGGCATTATGAGCCGAGCGCGTGTCGCACTTATCTTCATCCTCGCTCTCACGTTGGCGTGGCCCCTGGCCGCGGGGGCCCAGGAGTACCGGATCGGGTTCGTGTCCGCCATCACGGGCCCCGCCTCGTCCCTCGGCGTTCCCGAGCGGGACGTGGCCGTCATGATCCAGAAGGAGCTGGAGGCCAAGGGCGGGATCGCCGGCCCGGACGGGAAGAAGTACCCCGTCAAGATCCTCATCCACGACGACGAGTCGAAGGCCGACACGACCGTCCGGCTCGTCAAGAAGCTGATCGCCGAGGACAAGGTCCACGTCGTGATCGCCTCGAGCCAGAGCCCCACGAGCCTGGCAGTTGCACTGGCCGACTGGTTCAAGGAGGCCAAAGTGCCTCTGATCTCCATGGCGTCCAGCCACGCCATCGTGACCCCGGTGAAGGAGCGCTTCTGGGTCTTCAAGACGCCGCAGTCCAACATCCATGTCTCGACCCACCAGGTGAAGTACCTCAAGGCCAAGCGCCTGACGAAGATCGCGAGTCTCTACGTCAACGACGCGTTCGGCGAGGACTCGCGTCGGGGCCTCACGGCGACGATCAAGGACTCCGGCATCGAGATCGTCTACGAGGACAAGTTCGAGCACACGGACAAGGACATGACGCCCCAGCTCACCAAGGTGAAGGCCAGCGGCGCCCAGGCCCTGGTCGTCCACGCCATCCCGCCGTCGGCCTCGATCATCACGAAGCAGTTCCGCGACCTCGGGCTGACCATGCCCCTGATCCACAACCACGGGGTCGGCAACAAGCCGTTCATCGACCTGGCCGGGGGAGCCGCCGACGGCGTCATCTTCCCCATCGGCAAGATGCTCGTGGCGGAGACCCTCCCCGCCGCCGACCCCCAGAAGAAGGTCCTCCTCGACTTCGTGGCCTGGTACGAGAAGGGGACCGGCAAGCCGCGCAGCACCTTCGCGGGCCACGCGTGGGACGCGCTCCAGATGAGCTTCATGGCGTTCGCCAAGGTGTCCGCGATGCCGCTCGAGCAGGCGCGCGCCCGGATCCGGGACGAGCTGGAGAAGGTGAAAAACTTCGCCGGCACGGGCGGGATCTTCACCATGTCGCCCGAGGACCACGTGGGGCTGGACGAGCGCTCCATGGTGCTGGTGCGGATCGAGGGAGGCGCGTGGAAGTACTTCCCCCCCGAGAAGTGGTAGCGCGCGGGAGAGAGTATTCCCGCTGACCAGCTCCTCCAGCTCGTCCTGGCCGGGCTGACGACGGGGAGCATCTATGCCCTGATCGCCCTGGGCTTCGTGACGATCTACAAC
>JACQWA010000240.1 GCA_016209425.1 Candidatus Rokuibacteriota bacterium | reverse complement strand
GGCCAAGCATGTGGACTATGCGACCAAGAAGCCGATCGGCGGAAACGCCGCCCGGGGCAAACCCTCCTACGACACACTGTGCGCGGCCTGCCACGATGCCGACGGCAAGAAGCTGAACTTCGGCGATGACAAGAAGCCCGAATACGTCGGGACCGTGGCGAAGGACAATCCGCAGGAATTCATCCACAAGACCTGGGTGGGCCAGCCGGGCAGCGAACCGCCCATGCCCTCGGCCCTGGTGGCGGGCTGGAGCATCCAGCAGGTCGTTGACGTGCTCGCCTACGCCCAGACGCTGCCGGAGAAATAGGCCTCGCGAAGGGGTGGCCGACCGATGAACGCGCGGGCATCGCTTTTCGTTGTCGGCCTTGCGCTGGTCATTCCTGGTGGCCCCTCCTCCGCCATCGCCGCAGAGGGAGGTGAGACTGGCGGGGAGGAGGTGAGCCTTCCCCCGACGCTCATCACCGAGGGGGCCACGCCGGCCACGGAGGCGGAGGGGACGTTCACCCTGACGAGATCCCAGACGGAGAGAACCTACGGGTTCGGGTTCAGCAGCCTTCAGTACGCTCCGGTTCCTTCGTTCGGCGTCAAGCTGGCGATTCCGTTCGCCGTCCGCGATCCGAGGGACTCGGAGCCCACCGTGGGCGGGATCGGAGACGTCAGCGTGATGGCCAAGTACGTCCCGCTGCTGCTCCCCGCTCAACAATTCGCCTTGTCGGGAGGCGTCAAGCTGACTTTCCCCACCGGGAGCGAGCGGCGTGAGCTCGGCGGGATGCTCGCGGTCGCCCCGTTCCTGGCCGCGGGCAAAGGACTCGGACCCTTCAGTCTCCAGGCCGACGTGTTCTACAGCTGGCAACTGAATCGGGGACCCATGATCCCGGCCGAAGAGGAGGGCGAAGAACCCATTAGACCCGAGAAGGAGCAGCAGCTCGTCGCCAACCTGACGGCGACCTACTCCCCCGTCGAGCGGCTGGGCCTGATCCTGGAACTGAACAGCGTGACGATGACCCAGGGCGAGGATCCGTTGAAGGAGCGGGTGCAGCTCTATCTCACACCGGGGATGAGTGTGGAGCCGGCCAAGGGGTGGAACGTCCGGGCCGGGATCCAGCTGCCCATCACGAGCGCCAAGGAGTTCGACTACAACCTCATCGTCATCCTCACGAAAGGATTCTAGCGAGGCGCGTTGCTCCTGTCGTGGAGCGGGAGGCTAGGGCCATGAAGTGGATGGTCGGCGTGGTGTCCTTCCTGCTTCTGTGGGGTCTCGAGGCGGGCTTCCCCCAGTCGCTCTTCAGCCCCACGCAAGACCCACTTTCCGGCTCGCGCGTGTTCGGGACCAAGGGCTGCGTCAAGTGTCACGCGGTCAGCGGCGTGGGCGGCACGGTCGGGCCCGACCTTGGCCGGATCCCGCGTCCCCGGTCGTTCTACGAGCTCGCCGGCGCGATGTGGAACCACTTGCCGAGGATGGCCGAGCGCATGCGAGAGCTCGGGATCACGCGTCCCCAGCTGGACCCGCGGGAGACCGGCGACCTCATCGGCTTCCTCTACACGCTCGACTATTTTGATCGCCCCGGCAACGGTGAGATCGGCCGGCGGCTCTTCACGGAGAAGAAGTGCGTGGTCTGCCACCAGGCGGGCGGGACCGGCGGGGTGGTCGGCCCGAACCTCGACTTCCTGCGGCAGTTCGGCTCCCCCATCCTGATCGCGGCCGAGCTGTGGAACCACGGCCCCGCGATGGCCGAGGCGATGCGGGCCAAGGGGATCGAGCGTCCGACCTTCAAGGACGCGGAGCTTCGCGACCTGATCGCCTACCTCAAGACGGCCTCCCAGGCCCACGCGGAAGAGCCGCTGTACGTCCTCCCGGGCCGTGCCGATGAGGGGCGTCGGCTGTTCACGGAGAAGCGCTGCATCGAATGCCACAGCGTCAGGGGGGAAGGCGCCCGGGTCGGCCCGGACCTGGCCGAGCGCGGGCTCCATTGGAGCCTCACGCAGTTCGCGGCGGCGATGTGGAACAAGGCGCCGGCGATGATGAAGGAGATGAAGGCGAGAGCCGTCTCAGTTCCCCGCCTCCAAGCGCGCGAGATGGCCGACCTCGTGGCCTACCTCTACGCCGTTCGGTATTTTGCCGAGCCGGGGGATCCCCGGAAGGGGCGCGCGCTGGTGACGGCCAAAGGGTGCCTGGGCTGCCACTCGCTCGAGGCGGTGGGCGGCACGGTCGGCCCGGACCTGGCCCGGGCGAGGGGTCTCGACTCGGCCGCGGCGGTCATCTCGGCGCTGTGGAACCACGGCTTCGTCATGGCGGAACGCGCCGAGCGCCGGCAGGTGGCCTGGCCCCGATTCCGCCCCGAAGAGATGGCGGATCTGGTGGCCTTCCTGCAGTCGCCCGCGCCGTCCCGCTGACCCCTACCCACGCGACAGCTCAGGGAGCCGCAGGCGGCGTGATCCGCACGCGCGCGGGCTCTGTGCCCTCCAGCTCGATCGCGACGGGCAGAAGCTGCTGGACGACCCACGCGACGGTGCCGAGGTGGGGCGAGAGGCTCGGGCAGGTGAAGGTTGAGGCCTCCCGACCCAGGGCCAGGAATGGCACCAGTTGATCCGCCAGGTGGTCGTCCACCAGGGCGCCGCTGGCCCGATACGCGAGCAGCGGTTCGACGGTCTCATCCGCCACGGCTTCGGCCCGGACGCCGCGGCGGCCAAGTGAGGAAAACCCGGCCCGGCCGGGCACGGCGAGGAAGATCAGCGTCCCCGGCCCCCGCGCGGTGGCGTCCTCCTCCACAGTGATGTCGGCCGCGAGCCCGGCAGCCGCAAGCCGCTCCAGGGCGCGGCGGCGTTGGCGCTCCGCGATGGAGCGTGGCAGATGGGAGACCGCCGAGAGCCCCGCAATCCTGGACGTCGGTCCGCCTCCGGGCGCGAAGCGGGAGAGGCGGCCCGTCGGGACGATGGTGCCCTCGATCTCGCCGCCCCCCGCCGGATACCACCCCCAGCGCCGGAGGATGAGGCGCGCTTCCACCCCGATCTCCCGGAGCGCGGGGAGGAAGACTTCCGTCAGGTAGTGGACCGGCGGGCTCCAGGGCACGTGGGTCCCGCCGATCAG
>JACQWA010000251.1 GCA_016209425.1 Candidatus Rokuibacteriota bacterium | reverse complement strand
GGAGCGGTTGAGGAGACGCCGGCCCTGGGAGACGACTTTACGGTGGAGGGATTACTCGCCTCTAGCCCCCTCACCTTGTTCCTCTCCCCCGTCGGGGGAGAGGGTTGGGTGAGGGGGTTACCGGGCGGGGTAGCGGGCGGGGGCGGTGGCGCGCGCCTTGGGATAGACGACCACGTGGCGCCCGCCCTGGATCTGGACGACCACGCGCTCATAGAAGAGGGGATCGCCCACCTCGTCGAACTTCACCCGGCCGAGGGGAGTGTTCACGTCGACGCGCGCCAGGGCGTCTCTGAGCGCCTGGCCGGTGATCGCCTTTCCGCTTGCGGCCACCGTCTCCAGCGCCTTGAGCAGGGTCCTGGCCGCTGCGTAGCCGTGCATCGTCAGCGGCGCCGGCTCGGTTCCAAAGCGCTTTCGGAATGCCTCGATAAAGGCCACCGACTCCCGCTCGCCGCCACCCAGGTTCACCCCGGGCTGCCACGAGGTCGTCCCGTAGAGCCCTTCGCTGGCCGGTCCCAGCTCCTTGATCACGCCGGGAAACTCCATACCGAACGCGCCCAGGAACGCGTTGAGGGTGATCCCGGCCTGCGCCATCTGGCGGACCAGGAGCAGGTGGTCGGCGAAGAAGGTGTCCGAGAGGAGGACTTCACCGCCTTGATCCCTCACGCGCGCCAGCAGCGGCGTGAAGTCAGAGAGGCCGGGCGAGAAGGGCTCGAACACCGACACCTTCACCCCGGCCCGCTCCAGCCGTTCTTTCTGGCGGCGGGCCAGTTGGCTGGCTCCGGGGGTGGAGGAGTAAAGGATGGCCACGTTCTTGGCGTGGAATACCTCGAGGATGATCCCCGTGGTCACCTGGACGTAGGAGGCGAGGCTCGAGACCCGGAAGAAGAAGCGGTTGCCCCGGTGGGTGAGCCGTTCGTCGAGGGACGCGGTGGCCAGGTAGGGGATCTTCGAGCGGTCGGCGACCTCGCTGATGGGCCCGACGAGGCTGTCAACGTACCCGCCGATCAGAGCCACCGCCCGGTGGCGGGAGGCGAGCTCCTCCGCCGCAGCGATGGCGCGCTCGGGCTTTCCCTCGTCGTTCCGGGAGAGCAGCGTGATGGAGCGTCCGGCGATGCCGCCCCTGGCGTTCGCTTCCTCCACCGCGAGGAGGATCCCCTGATGCACGGCGGTGCCCTGGACGGCCAGGACGCCGGTGCGCGGGTTGATCTCGCCGATGACGATGGGCTCGACCCCGGGCGCTCCTACCGCGGTCGCGAGGACGAGCGCGACGGCGAGGAGACAAGAGCGCCGCCCGGGCATTACTTGAAGAGCAGGTTCGGCAGCCAGAGGGCGACCTGGGGGAAGAAGAAGACGATGGCCAGGCCGATCACCTGGAGGATCATGAAGTCGAACATCCCCCGGTAGATCTGGGTCAGCTCCCACTTGGGGGCCACGGCCTTGAGATAGTACGCGGCCATGGCGACGGGCGGAGAGAGGAAGGCCGTCTGGAGGTTCACCGCGACGAGGATGCTGAACCAGACCAGGTCGAACTTCAGCTCCTGGATGATCGGCAGGAAGATGGGGATGAAGATCAGGATGATCGCCGGCCATTCCAGCGGCCAACCCAGGAGGAAGATCACGAACATCAGGATGGCAAGCGTGCCGAGCGGCGGCACGGGCAGCGCCAGCATGGATTTGGCGATCATGGTGCCGGTCCCGAGGCGGGTGAAGACCGACCCGTAGATGTTGGAGGCCACCGCCAGGAACAGGATCAGGCTGGAGGTCTGGAGTGTTCTGTAGGCGGCGTCGCGCAGCACCTCGTAGGTCAGCCGCCGGTAGAGGATCGTCAGCAGCAGCGCGCCGGAGGCCCCCATGGCCGCCGCCTCGGTTGGCGTCGCGAGGCCGGCGATGATGCTCCCCAGAGCGGCGAAGATGATGAACCCCATGGGGATGACGCCGGCGACGAGCTCGCGGAAGATCTGCCCGTAGGACGTCGCCCGCTCCTCCAGGGGCAGAGGGGGGCCGAGCTCTGGCCGGAGCAAGCTCCGGCCCATGGCGTAGCCGATGTAGAGACCCGACAGGATCAGCCCGGGAACGATCGCGCCGGCGAACAGGTGGATGACCGAGACGCCGATCACCGGTCCCATGACGACCAGCATGACGCTGGGCGGGATGAGGATCCCGAGGGTCCCACCGGCAGTGATGACTCCGGCCGAGAGCTTGGGGTCGTAGCCGGATTTTATCATCAGCGGAGCCGCCATGATCCCCAACACGGTCACGGAGGCGCCGATGATTCCCGTGGCCGTGGCGAAGATCGTGGCCGTCAGGAGGACGCCCAGGTAGAGCGACCCCGGCACGCGGGCCAGGATGAACTGGAACGCCTTGAAGAGGCGCTCCATCAATCCCGCGTGCTCGAGGAGGTGGCCCATGAAAATGAAGAGCGGGACGGCCGCCAGCGTCTCCTCCTTCATGAGGCCGATGGTCTGGAAGAACATCAGGTCGAAGACCCGGGCGCCGAAGCCGATGTAGCCGAAGATGAACGACAGGATGATGAGGGTGAACGCGATCGGGTAGCCGACGAAGATCGCCATCAGGAGGGCCGCCAGGAGGATGAGACCCAGGAATTCTGGGCTCACAGCCACTCGCCTCGAAGCGCGGCGTAGGTGGATTTCAGGAACTCGGAGACCCCCTGGAGCAAGAGCAGAATGGCGGTGACGGGGACGACCATCTTGAAGGGGTAGATCGGGGGCCGCCAGGGGCTGGCCTCGGAGACCTCGCGGATGGTCCAGGAGTGGTAGGCCGAGTCCCATCCGGCCAGGAAGAAGAAGAACATTCCCGGGAAGAACAGGAAGAGGTAGGAGACCGCGTCCACCCAGCCCTGCCGCTGCGGCGTCCACTTCTCGTAAAAGATGTCCGTGCGGATGTGGCCCCTCTTCAGGAGGCAGTAGCCGGCCCCCAGCATGAAATGGCTGCCGTAGAGCATGTACGCGGTGTCGTAGGCCCACTCGGTGGGGGCGTTGAAGCCGTAGCGGGCGATGACCTCGTACGTCAACCCCAGCACGAGGGGAAGGACCAGCCAGGCGACGACCCTTCCGGACCACTCGCCGATTCCGTCGAGGAAGCGGATCGCCTTGAGGAGTGCCTCAGGGGGTTGCGCCATGGGTCATGCTCCCTCTCAGCGTCAGGGGGTTACAACAGGAGGGGCTAGCACTGCGGCTAGCCCCTCCTCTCTCGGGCACGTAGCGGGCGTCCTACTTCTTGTCCTTCGCGGGCGCGGCGGGCTTCGCCGGCGCCGCCGGGGCTGCCGCGGCTGCGGGCTTCGGCGGCCAGTAGTAGTTCGCCGCGAAGTTGTACTCGGGGAACATGAAGCGTTTGGCCGGGACGACGATGCTGGCGTACTGGCGCTGGGACTCCAGCACCTTCTTGAAGAAGGGATCCTTCTCCGACTCCCGCGACGCGATCCGGTCCCAGGCCTTCAAAAACTCGACCAGGATGTCGGGGGGAGTCTTCAGGATCTGGACCTTGTGCTTCTCCTGAAGCTCCTTGATGGCGTCGGCGTTCTGCCGCTGCCAGCGCATCCACCAGCGGAAGAAGGTCTCCGTCGCCGCCGCCTTGACGATCTCCTGGAGATCCGGCGCGAGCTTGTTCCAAACGTCCCGATTGATGATGAGTTCGGCAATCGTGACGTTCTCGTGCATTCCCGGGGTGTAGTGGTATTTCCACACGTTGTGGAAGCCGAGTTTCAGGTCCTCGATCCCGCCGACCCATTCGGCGCAGTCGATCACGCCCCGCTCCGCCGCGGGGATAATTTCACCGCCCGGCAGGTTGATGGTCCGCATCCCCATCTCCGTGAACACTTCCGCCGCGATGCCGGTCTGCCGGCACTTCATCCCTTTGAAGTCGGCCAGGTTCTTGATGGGACGCTTGAACCAGCCGAAGGCCTGTGGCCCCGCCGGGAGGATGGGGATGGGAATCACGTTGAGCTTCAGGACGTCTCGGTAGAATTCCTGGTACAGCTCCCAGCCGCCCCCCTCGTACATCCAGCCCATGGCGTCCACGTAATCCATCCCGAACGTCCCGCCCGGGCCGCCGGTGAAGAGAACCGCGGCCTTGTGCTTGCCGACCCAGTAGGCCGCCCAGGTATGGGCCCCGTCGAGGACCTTCTTGTGGGTGGCGTCCAGGACCTCGAAGGCGGGCACAATGGCCCCTGCCGGGAGCACCTCGATCTTCACCCTGCCGCCGGACATCTTCTCCACGCGCTCGGCGAACATCTTGAAGTTGTCGAAGAGGGTGAGCCCCGCCGGCCAGCTGGCCTGCATCTTCAGGGTGACGGGGGCCTGGGCCGTGGCCTTTTGGGGCTCCACGGATCCCCCGACCAGAACCATGGCCCCTGCCAGAACCGCGAGAGCGATCCCCAATCTGAGCGAAACGAGTCTTTTCATGACGACACCTCCTTAGAGATAAGCCCCTTCGGGCAAAACAAGCCACCGCATTCTAGTATGAGGGCGCCATGCCCTGTCAAGGCCAGAAAGAGCCCCCCGTCAAGCGATGGCCTGCTCGGTCGAGTTGTCGAAGAAGTGGATCCGCTCCGGGATGAACGCGAGCCGGATCTTCTCGTGATGCCTCGTCCGGACCGTGGGGTCCACCCGGGCGACGATGGTGTGGGTCCCGACCTTGGTGTCCAGCAGGATCTCCGAGCCCAGGGGCTCGACGACTTCCACCAGGGCCTCGAAGACGAGATCCTGGGGGTCGCCGCTACTCGCCTCCCGGAGGTCCTCAGGGCGGATCCCCAGGGTGACCGCCTGCCCCTTGTAGGGCAAGAGTCGGGAGACCCGGTCGGCCGGCACCTTCACCCTCAGCCCCTGCGCCTCGGCATAAAGGGCTCCAGCGGAATCCCCAATCGTGCTGTCGATGAAGTTCATGGCGGGGGAGCCGATGAACCCGGCCACGAACTTGTTTCGCGGCTTCGAGTAGACCTCCAGCGGCTCGCCCACCTGCTGGACCAGCCCGTCCTTCATCACCACGACCCGATCACCCAGGGTCATGGCTTCCACCTGGTCGTGGGTGACGTAGATGGCCGTGGTCTCCAGCCGATCGTGCAGGCGCTTCAGCTCCACGCGCATCTGGACGCGGAGCTTGGCGTCGAGGTTCGAAAGCGGCTCGTCGAAGAGGAAGACCTGGGG
>JACQWA010000224.1 GCA_016209425.1 Candidatus Rokuibacteriota bacterium | reverse complement strand
GGCCACAGGAAGAAAAAGATAGAGCCGACTACCGGCGAAGGAAGCCGAAGACCGCAAGGACGGCAGTCAGGAAGGTGAACCAGCCGGAGACGATCCACATGAACGTGGTGAGCTTCTGGTTCATGTCGTTGAGCCGCAGGTTGACACCCTCGAACCGATGGTTCATGTCCTCCCGAAGCTCGCCGAACCGCCGGTTCATGTCCTCCCGCAGTCCGCCGAACCGCTGGTCCATATCGGCCTGCAGCTCGCCGAAGCGCTGGTTCACCTCGCCGAAGCGCTGGTTCATGTCGGCCCGCAGGTCACCGAACCGCTGGTTCACCTCGCCAAAGCGCTGATTCATGTCGGCCCGCAGGTCGTCGAAGCGCTTATGGAGGTCATCGATCCGCTTGGACAGCTCTTCGCTCATGCCAACACAATATGGCAGAACACGTGGTGGGTCAAGGCTCCAGCCCCGGGGGCCCTGGGGGAGAGGACAGAGATTAGATCTGGGTCATGAAGAGATGGGCCTCCAGCACCGAATCCAGGTACTGGAAGTCCACCGGCTTGGCGATGTAGTCGGACGCTCCCGAGGCAAGGGTCTGGCGCGCGGTCTCGATCTCCTCGATGCCCGATACCATGATGACCGGGGTCTCCTGGGCCAGGGCCTTGATCCGCCGGAGGGTCTCCACCCCGTCGAGCCCGGGCATCCGGATGTCCAGCAGGACGACCTGCGGGCGAAATTCCGCCACACGGCGCAGTGCCTCCTCTCCCCCGTCGGCCTGGAGGACCTCGAACCCTTTGCGCTCGAGATACTCGGCAAGCAGATCTCGCGTCTCGGGCTCGTCGTCCACCACGAGCACCCGCTTCCGCATCGAAGGGGCTTCCGAGTTCGGGGCCGCTGCCGGGCGGGCTTGCGGCGGCACCACGCCGGCTCGGGCCAGCGTCCCCAGCAGCTGGTCCAGGTTCAACGGCTTCGGTAAGACGCCCGCCACGCCCACTCCCGCCTCCGTCACCATCTCCACGGCGTCCGACACCCCGCTGATGAGAATCGTCGCGATCCCGGGCAGAAGCCGGCGGATCCGGTCCAGCGCCCCCAGGCCCCCGAGCCGCGGCATGAACAGATCCAGGATGACCGCCTGGGGCAGATACCGCTGGACCTGAAACATCGCCTCCACGCCGTTCACCGCCGTGACCACGCGAAACCCGTGGCGCGTGAAGTACTCCTTGAGAACCTCGAGAACGTCCGGATCGTCGTCCACGCACAGGATCGTCGGCACGCGCTGTTCTCCCACCGGTCCGCTAGGCCAGGCAGTTCTGGGGCTCATCGAGCACCTCTCGTATCCTCCCAAGCAGGGCATCCGGGGTGAAGGGCTTCTCGATCAAGAACACCCCGGGGTCCAACACGCCGTGGTGGACGATGGCATCGTCCGTGTAGCCCGACATGTAGAGCGTCTTGATGGCGGGGCGGATCGGCGCCAGGCGGTCGGCCAGCTCCCGTCCGCTCATCTTGGGCATCACCACGTCGGTCACCAGGAGGTGGATGGGCCCCGGGTGAGCCTGGGAGACCCGGAGCGCCTCGACGCCGTCGGTCGCCGCGAGGACGGTATACCCGGTCCCGCCGAGGATCTCGCAGGCCAGCTCTCGGAGTTCACTTTCATCCTCCACCAGCAGGATGGTCTCGGAGCCCTGAAACGGCCCCGCAGGCCTCGGATCCGGCTCGACGGTTTCAGCGGGTTGTTCGATCCGCGGCAGATAAATCTTGAAGGTCGAGCCTCGCCCCGGCTCGCTGTAGACCCAGATGTAGCCCCCGCTCTGCTTGACGATGCCGTAGACAGTGGAGAGCCCCAGCCCGGTCCCGCGGCCTTTCTCCTTGGTGGTGAAGAACGGCTCGAAGATGTGGGACTGGGTCTTCGCGTCCATTCCACACCCGGTGTCGCTGATTGCCAGCATGACGTATGGGCCGGCGTGGACGGCGCCGTGGCGAAAGGCATAGGTTTCATCCAATTCCACGTCCGCCGTCTCGATCGTGAGCTTCCCCCCCCGCGGCATCGCGTCGCGGGCGTTGACGGCGAGGTTCAGGATCACCTGTTCAAGGCGTGCCGGGTCAGCCTTGACGCAACCGAGATCGGAGTGTCGCACCGTAACCAGCTCGATGTCCTCACCGATCAGGCGCCGCAGCATCGTCTCCATGTTGGCCACGACTGCGTTGAGGTCCAGCACCTTCGGCTGGAGCACCTGCTTGCGGCTGAACGCCAGGAGCTGCTGGGTCAGCGCGGCGGCACGTTTCCCCGCCTTATCGATCAGCTCGATGTCCCGGCGGAGCGGATCTTCGACGGGCAGCCGGCCCGACAGGAGCTGGGTCCGACCCATGATGATTGTCAGCAGGTTATTGAAGTCGTGGGCCACACCGCCCGCCAGCCGCCCGACGGCTTCCATCTTCTGCGCCTGGGCGAGCTGGTCCTGGGTCCGCTGGAGTTCCTCAATGGAGCCCTTCAGCTCCTCGAAGAGGCGAGACCGCTCGATGCTGATGGCGGCCTGGTCCGCCAGAAGGTTCATGAGCTCCTTCTCCTCCGTGGTGAACTGACGCCGCTCTGAGAAGAGGATGGACAGCACGCCCACCACCCGGTCTCCGGTGATCATCGGGAGCCCCGCGTACGCATGAAGATGGGCCTCCTTGGCCAGCCGCTGGTTTATCCAGCGGGGGTCTTGCTGGATATCCTGGATGTACTCGGGCGTCCGTGACTCAAACACGGCGCCCACCACCCCCTGCTGGTGGGGGATGGAGGAAACGTCGGTCAGCGCTTCCTCGAGCTTTGGATCGATGCCGATGCTCTCCTGGCTGCGAAGGACGTGGGCCACGGGGTCATCCACCCACGCACGGGCCATTCTGGCTCCCAGCAGGCCGGTGGCGGCGTTGACCACGCTACTGACCACCCTTCGGCTGTCCGGGGCGGAGGTGATAAGCCGAGTCAGTGCGCTGAAAGCTTTGAGCTTTTCAGCGCGCTCCTCGGCCTGCCGATAGAGGCGGGCGTTTTCCAGGGCGGTCGCAGCCTGGCGGCCGATTCCCTCGACCAGCCGGAGCTCCTCGGAGGCGGGCAGATGCCGCCGCTCCCACCAGATGACGAAAAGCCCCCCGAAGACTTCCCCCTTGACGATCATGGGAACAAAGAGAACCGACCGGGGGGGAAAGCGCTCAAGGGTCTCCCGGTCGATCCGGGGATCGGTTTCAGGGTCGCCTGAGAAGATCGGTTTTTGGTGCTCCCAGGCCTCTTCCAGGAAGCGATGGCCCTTGAGGGGGATCGGGAAGGCGGTGAATGCCTCGATCAGGCGCTTCGGCACGTGGTACCCGGCGATGGGGCGGACGTGCGCTCGATCGGGATCGGCCAGGTAGGCGCCCACCATATCCGCCCCGAGAGCGCGGGCGGTCTCCCGCGCCACGCGCCGCATCGTCTCGGTAAGATCGAGGGTCGAGCCGATCGCCTGGCTCACAGCGAGAAGCGTCTCGGTCCGGTTCAGCCGCTCTTGAGTTTCTTGGTAGAGCTGCGCGTTCTCGAGCGCCATGGCCGCCTGGTCGGCAAAGGCCTGAGCCAGCCGGACCTCTTCCTTCCCAAACACCCGGCCCTCCCTGTCGCCCACGCCAAGCGCCCCGATCACCGTGTCCTTGGCCACGAGGGGCACGCAGAGCGCGGCGCGAAAGGTGGCCTGCTCGATACGGGCCCGCCATTCGGGCGTGAGGATGACGCGGGGATCGCTCAAGAGGTTAGGGGTGACCACCGGATGGCGCGCGCGCACGGCGAGAGCCACGAGACCGGTCCCCCGCGGGAAGACCGGCTTCCGGCCGAAGGCCGCTGCCGCATCGCCGGAAGCCGCCAGCGTGACCATGTTCCCGGAATCGTGCTCCACCCGGTAAAGGGCAGATGATTGCGCGCGGAGCAGCGCGCGAACACTGTCGGCGATCCGCTGCGCGACCACTCCGGGGTCCAACGATTGGGACACTCCGCGTCCCACCTCGGCCAGGGCCTCGGCGGCGCGACGCCGTGACTCGCTCTCACGCGTCCGCTCCTCCACGCGCACCTCGAGGGTCTGGCTGTAGCTCTCCAACTCCCTTCGCGACCTCAGCAGGTCATCGGCCATCTGGTTGACCGCCGAGGCCAGCACGGCCAGCTCCTCGGGCCGCTTGACCTCCACCTGGTGGGTGAGATCCCCTTTGCCGATGGCGCGGGCGGCTTCGACCAGCCGGCTGACGGGCCGGGTGATCCCGCAGGAGAGTCCGACGCCCAGCAGGAGCGCGCCGCCGGAGACGACCCCCAGGACGGCAAGGAGGGCCATGCCAAACTGCCGGACAAGCGCCAGTGCCTCCCTCTGATCCACCTCGGCAATCAGAGCCAGCTGGATCTCAGGAAGCCAGCGGTACCCCCCCACCACGGGGCGATTTTCGTGATTGATGTACAACCCGGTCCCCGTCTGTCCGGCCAGCGCCAGTTTCGCGCCCTCGCTGAAGACTGGTCGCAAGCCGTATTCGCCTCGCCCCAAGGATTCGGACACGAAGTAGTTGAACCGGTTCACGAGGAAGGTCTGGCCGGTCCGGCCGAGTCCGGACCGCTCCATCATCAGCCGGTCCAGAAACCTGAGGTCCGCCCGACCCACGAGGATCGCGCCGAGACGCCCTTGTGCATCCACGACAGGCGCCGAGAAGGTCATGACCGGCTTCCCGAGGGTCAGGGAATAGTAGACGTGCTGGACGAAGGGCCCCTTGCGGCCTTCGCGAAAGTATGGCCTGTCCTTCTTGAACTTCCCCTCCTCCTCGGGGTCGGTGGAGATCAGGACTCTCCCCTCGTTGGGCTCCAACAGGAACATCTCGGCCAGTTCCCCTGCCGTCCGGATTCGTTCCATGATCTCCAGAAGCCCTCGGCGGGCCTCCTTCCCCCGGGGCTGTCCTTCTTGCTCCACCAGCGTGATGACGCGCTCCTGAAAGACGGACATGGAGGCGGGCCGCGTGACGTCCTTTTGCCGCTCTTTCACCCACGCCTCGATCTGCTTGCCCTTCAAGAGGGCCACCGTGCTGAGATTCTCGAAGACCTGGCTGCGGAGCCTGACTTCTCCCTGGCGGTAGGCAAAAACTCCAAGCGCACTCAGGGGAAGGACGGATAGGAGCAAGAGCGAACCCAGGAACTTGGTCCGGAGACTGCCCAGCTTGAGTCGCGCGAGCATCGGTGGACCGCCCCGCTACTTCCCGTAGGCCTCGTTGAGGAATCGGGTGGTATATGCCTTCTCCAGCTCCAGGCGGTGCCGGAGAATTTTCTGATCCAGCAGGATCTCCAAAGCCTCCTCCCAGGTCTCCCGACTCATCCACCCGATGGGATGCTCCCCTGTGTGGATCAGCGGGATACTGGCGAGCAGCATGGCCAGCTCCTTCTCGCGCCGGCGCGTGGGATCGACGTCGAGCGTGATCTGGGTAGCTTCCTCCGGATGCTCGATGGCGTAGCGCCACCCTTGAAGCGTGGCCCGGAGCCAGCGCGTGACAAGCGATGGGTTTCGCCGGATCAAATCCTCCGAGGTGAAGACGACGTCATCGTAGGTATGGACCCCGTAGTCGTCCGGGAAGACGGTGGTCACCTCATAGCCGGCCAGGCGGGCATCCACGGGCTGGTTCATGATGTACCCGCCCCAGACCGAGACCTCGCGTTTATAGAAGGGAGTAAGATCGAAGCCGTAGGG
>JACQWA010000223.1 GCA_016209425.1 Candidatus Rokuibacteriota bacterium | reverse complement strand
GGGTTACCGTGTCCCCCAACACCTCGGGGAGGGAGGCTTCCCTGAATTCACCCGCTTTTCCATTCCGCCTTTCGACGGAACGCTGCAACACCTCCCGTTACAGCCACTTGCTCTACCGGTTGAGCTACCGGGGAACAGGGGTATTCTACCCCATCTCCCTCCGCCCCTCCAAGGCCTTGCCGAGGGTGACCTCGTCAGCATATTCCAGATCGCCCCCGACGGGAAGGCCGCGGGCGATCCGCGTGATCCGGGCCACGAGGGGCTTCAAAAGCTTGGCTAGGTAGATTGCCGTCGCCTCGCCCTCAACGTTGGGGTTGGTGGCGAGAATCACCTCTTCGACCGGCTGGACCTCGAGCCGGGCCAGGAGCTCGCGCACGCGGAGATCCTCCGGGCCGATGCCGTCCAACGGCGAGAGCGCGCCCAGGAGCACGTGGTAACGGCCTCGGTATTGCCCCGTCCGCTCCATGGCGAGCAGGTCGTTGGGCTCCTCCACCACGCAGAGGAGGCGCAAGTCCCGGGTAGGATCCGTGCAGAGCCGACAGGGGTCCTCCTCGGTGACGTTGAAGCAGATCGAGCAATTCACGATCTCGGCCTTCACGCGGGCGATGGCGTCCGACAGGGCGGTGACTTCGTCAGCCGGGCGCTTGAGGAGAAAGAAGGTCAGGCGCTGGGCCGTTTTGGGGCCGATGCCCGGCAGCTTCTGCAGCGCGTCGATCAGGCGAGCGACCGGCTCCGGGTAGTACGCCAACCCAATCCCTCTACGGGGTGAGGCCCGGAATCTTCAGGCCGCCGGTGATCTTGCCCATTTCGGCCTGCACCAGCTCCCGGGACTTTCGGAGCGCCTCGTTACACGCCGCGAGGACCAGGTCCTCCAGCATCTGGGAGTCCTCGGGATTGATCACCTCGCGGTCGATCTTGATGGAGACGATCTCCTGGTTGCCGTTGACCTCCACCGTGACCATGCCGCCGCCAGCCGTGGCCTCGACCTTCTTCTTGGCCACCTCTTCGCGGAGCGCCGCCAGTTGAGCCTGCAGCTTCTGCGCCTCCTTCAGCATATTCCCGAAGCCCTTCACTGGCCTTCCCCTCCTTCCTGGGTCCTGGGCCTGACCGCAACCACATCGCCCTGGAACACCCCGAGCGCGGCCTGGACAGCGGGGTGCCCCTGGGCGCCCGCGACCTGCCCGGTGCCCACGCTGATCTCGAAGCGGATCGCCCCGGGAATGTGGCGCCGCACGGACTGGGTGACGAGGTCGTGGTTCGCGCGGTCGGCAAGGAGATCCTTGTGGAAGTGGTTCCCGACGACGGCGACGGTGAGCGTGCCCTCGGCAAGGGCCACGGGCGTGGATTGATCGAGCACCGCCCCAAGCGAGGGTTTTCGCTGCATGACCTCATCGACCACCTGTCGCCATTCGGCCTCCAGCCCCTGGCCAAGCGTGGCGGCGGGCCCCGCGCCGGGCGCGAGGGAGCGCCCGGGTGAATTGGTGGCGGGGCGGGGTGGAGGGGAAGGCGTGATGCGGGAAGCCGGCGGAGACTGTGAACGAGCCCCGGCCTCGAGGGGAATCAGGCTCTCCTGAACCGGCGCCGATGCTGGCGTGGGAGCCACCCCCCCGACCACCGCCATCCGGCGGAGGCGCTCTTCGGCTTCCTCCACGCGGGCGAGGACGCTCTCGATGGCCACGACGACAGGGCGTCGGGTCGCCTTGACCGCGGCGATCTCCAGCTCCACGCGGGGATGGGGAGAGCGCCGGAGCTCGCCCTCGGCCTCGACAAAGACCTTAAGGAGGTAGAGCAGTTCCTCCACGCTGACCTCGGCTCCCTGAGCCCGGAAGGCATCGCCCTCTGCCGCAGTCAGGTCCGGCGGACAGAGGTGCGGCGCCAGCTTCAGGAGAAGGCTGCGGCGCACGCCTTCGATCGCCTCGCGGCAGAGAAACACCAGGTCCTCCCCCCCGCGCGCCGCCCGGTCAATGGCCCCCAGCGCCACGGCACCATCCCGAGCCAGGAGCGCCTGGACGAAGGCCCGCACCTGGGCCGGGGTACTTGCGCCCAGCAGGTGAGCCAGTGATTCGGCGTCCAGGCGCCCATCGCCATAGGCCAGCGCGGTGTCCAGGAGGGACAAGGCATCTCTCAAGCTCCCCTCAGCGCTTCGCACCAGCAGGGGGAGGGCGGACGGGTCAAACTCCATCTTCTCCGCACGGAGAATCTGCTCCAGGCTCGTCCGGAGAAGCTCGGGCGCGATCGGCTTGAAGTCGAAGCGCTGGCAGCGCGAAAGGACTGTCAAGGGCATCTCCTGGGGCTGGGTGGTCGCCAAGACGAAGACCACGTGGGCGGGTGGCTCCTCCAGGGTTTTGAGCAGCGCGTTGAAGGCGGCGTCGGTGAGCTGGTGGACCTCGTCAATGATGTAGACCTTATACCGTCCCCGGACGGGCGCGTACCTGACGTTTTCCCTGAGTGTGCGGATCTCGTCAATGCCTCTGTTCGAAGCCCCGTCGATCTCGATGACGTCGACGAGAGTCCCGGCCACGAGCTCCTGGCAGGCCGGGCAGGCCCCGCAGGGCTCGGGACCCGTACGAGCGCCACAGAGCAGGGCTTTAGCCAAGAGCCGGGCCGTCGTGGTCTTCCCGACTCCGCGCGGCCCGGCAAAGAGATACGCGTGGGCGATCCGGCCTGTGGCCAGCGCGTTCCGCAACGTGCGTGTGATCGGCTCTTGCCCCACGACCGCGTCGAAGGTCTGCGGCCGCCACTTCCTCGCGAGCACCTGATAACTCATTTCGTTTCTCTGTCTTTGCCCCGCCGGGGGGAGACCCGAGGGGGGTGGGGACCCCCCTCGGAAAAATGGCCGTGCACCCTCCGTCGACCTCGTCCGCCCTGCGATCTCCTCACCGAGCCTGCTCCGGTCAGGTACTCCCACGGCACACGAGAGGGTCGCCTTACCGTTGCTCCCTTCCGGGCCTGGCGGGGTTCGACGATTCTCGTTGCGTGGGGCCCAACCCTCAACGC
>JACQWA010000237.1 GCA_016209425.1 Candidatus Rokuibacteriota bacterium | reverse complement strand
CGGGTGAATGACCCGGGCGAGCATCTCGAGCCCGTCCACCACCCGCGGCCCGTAGCGATGGAGGTAGGTCCCGTCCACTGAGTGGACTCGCCTTGCGCGGACCGCGGGAAGGGTCGTGAGGCGCTCCCAGGGGGCGCGGAGGAGAGGTGTTCCATCGCCCCCGTGACGGGCCAGGATGATCACCTCGGGGGCCCGGGCCACAACCGCCTCCAGGCTGAAGCGGGGATAGGCGTCCGCCGCCAGTGCCGTGATGCTCGTTCCCCCGGCCAGCTCGATCAGCTCGGTGACCAACCCCTCGCGCCCCGGCACGATCAGCGGCTCCGGCCAGAGCACGTAGAGGACCTTCGGCCGGGGGTATGGTTTGACGGCGTTCGTGACAGCTTTGATCCGGCGAGTCACGGCTTCGGTCAGCGGACCGACGTGCGCCTGCCGTCCCGTGAGCGCGCCGAGCTGGGTGAAGACCGCCAGCACGTCCGAGAGCCGATGGGGATTCACGGTGAAAACCGGGATATTCAGCCGCCGGAGTTGAATGAAGGTCTCCTGGCGGTTCCCCTCGCTCGTCGCGACGACGAGGTCGGGTCGGAGCGCCACGATGGTCTCGAGGTTCGGCGCCAGCATGCTGCCCACGCGGGGCTTCTGCCGCGCGGCGGGCGGCCAGTCGCAATAGTCCGTGACCCCCACCAGCCGTTCCTCACCGCCCAGCGCGTAGATGACCTCTGTGACGCTCGGGACCAGCGAGATGATCCGCTGCGGCGGCGCCGCGAGCGTCACCTCGCGTCCGAGCATGTCGCGGACCGTGAAGGCCCCGGCCGGCCCCGCGAGGAGCAAGAGGCATACCACCGCAATCCCGAGGCGGGTCACGCTCCCCTCCTTGCCTGGCAGCTCCGAACCAGGTGTTCGGCCACCCTGGGGTTGGCGCCGAAGTGGAGGTGGATGTAGCTCATGAGGGCGTTTCCGATCAGGTAGCCCTCGGCCTGCGGGGCTTGTCCGCGCCGCATCCGTACGCTGTACGCCCGCGGCACCGAGGCCGGCACCTCCTCGATCCGGGAGGCGTGGAACTCGTGGCCCCGAACGATGGTCCCCGCCGGGGCGAGCGGCGTTTCCCGGATGACCTCCACTTCGGCGTAGTCCAGCGTGAGCCGCTTCGGCGTCATCCTGACGATGGTGGGGAGCAATCCCACCATGGGATGAAGCGTTCCGGCCTCATCCTCGAGGGCTTCCGCCAGATACATGAGTCCCCCGCATTCCGCGTAGACGGGTCGGCCGGAGTCGGCGAACTCCCTGACGGCCCAGCGCACCGCTTCGTTTGCCGCAAGGGCTTTAGCGTAGAGCTCGGGGTATCCGCCTCCCAGGTACAAGCCATCGACCTCAGGGACCTCGGCATCCCGGAGCGGGCTCCAAGACACGAGCTCCGCCCCGGCGGCGCAGAGCAGGTCGAAGTTGGCCGGGTAATAAAATTGAAAGGCGGGGTCCCGGGCGACACCGATCCGAGCGCGCGGCCGAGCGGGGGAAGGCAAGCGTCGTTCCGCGGCCGCTGGTGGAACGGCTTCCACTCGGCTCGTCGCGAGAGCCAGGAGGCGATCCAGATCCACCGACTGCTCGACGGCGCTGGCGAGCCCATCGAGAAACTCCTGTGCCAATCCCGTCTCGGCAGCGGTGACCAGACCCAGATGGCGCTCGGGCAAGGCCAGCGAATCCCGGGCGGGGACAAACCCCAGGGGAATCGAGCGACAGGCCCCCTCCAAGGATTCGCGAAGCCATCCGAAATGGGTCTCCCCCGCCACCCGGTTGAAGATCACCGCGGCGACATCCAGGTCGGGATCGAAGCGCTCGAACCCGAGCACCACGGCCCCGGCGCTACGCGCCATGGCCCCCGCGTCAACCACGAGCACCACGGGGGCGCCGAGCCATTTGGCCACCTGGGCCGTGGAGCCCTCCTCGCTCTTGGCGTCGAGGCCGTCGAAGCAGCCCATGACCCCTTCAATGACGGCGACGTCGGCAGCCGCGGCGTGAGTGGCCACAGTGGCCACGACGCTCTCGCGCGAACACATCCAGCCATCGAGGTTGTAGGAGGGGCGGCCGGTCACCAGCGCGTGAAAGCCGGGGTCGATGAAGTCCGGACCGACCTTGAAGGCCTGAACCCGACGGCCGCGCCGCCTGAGCGCCTCGACGAGCCCGAGCGTGACGGTCGTCTTCCCAACCCCGCTCGAGACGCCCGCAACCACCAGCGCCCTGAGGGGGGACATCAGTCCCCCCTCGAAGTGGAAACACCCGCGGACTTGAAGGTCGCCATCTCCGTGTAAACCTTCACTGCGGCCTGGATCAGGGTGAACGCCAGGGCCGCGCCGGTCCCCTCGCCCAAGCGCAGTTCGAGATCCAGATAGGGTTTGAGCCCGAGATGCCCGAGGATCACCCGGTGCCCGGGCTCCGCAGAACAGTGCGAGGCCAGGAGGAACGGGCGGGCCTCAGGCTTGAGCGTCACCGCGATCAGGGCCGCGGCGCCGGCGATGAAGCCGTCCACCACCACGGGGATCCTGGCCGCGGCCGCCGACAGAATCACTCCCACCAAGCCGCCGATCTCGAACCCCCCCACCTTCGCGAGGACGTCCAGACCGTCCGTCGGGTCGGGCTGGTTCACCGCCAGCGCCCGCCGGATGACGGCCACCTTGCGTTGCCAGGTGGCCTCGTCGATCCCGGTGCCGCGACCCGTCACCGCCTCGGGGGCGACCCCGGTGAGAACCGACGTGATGGCGCTGGCAGCGGTGGTATTGCCGATTCCCATCTCGCCGAGGCCGATCAAATCGCAGCCGGTCCTCGCCTCCGCGTCGACGAGCTGGATCCCGCTTTCGATGGCCTGGATCGCCTGCGACCGCGTCATCGCCGGACCCCGGGCGAGGTTGGCCGTCCCGGGAGCCACTTTCTTCACGACGAGAGCGGGATGCGAGGGAAGGGGAGTCGCCACCCCCAGGTCCGCGACGAGCACCCGGGCTCCGGCGTGGCGGGCCAGCACGTTGACGGCGGCTCCTCCGCGCAGGAAGTTCTCCACCATCTGGGCCGTCACGACCTGGGGATAGGCGCTCACCCCTTCGACCACGACGCCGTGGTCGCCGGCCAGGGTGAAGATGAGGGGGCGCTTCACGCTGGGGGGGTCCTTCCCGGTGATCTCGACCACCCGGCGGGCCAGCTCCTCGAGCCTCCCGAGGCTGCCCGGGGGCTTGGTGAGCTGATCCAGGTGGGCCTGAGCCCGCGCCCCGAGGCGTGGATCCGGGAGGCCGATCCGGCTAAGGAGCTTCTGGAGCCTGCTCATGCGGGATCTGATCCTTCACGGTCAGCGGCAGCCCTGCCACCATCAGGACGACCCGGTCAGCCTCCCTCGCCACGGCCTGGTTGACGAGGCCAAGAAGCTCGCGAAACCGGAGACCCGCGGCCGTCTCGGGATGCACCCCTTGCCCGACCTCGTTGGAGACCAGGACCAGGGAGTACGGCCGCTCGCCCACGAGCTTGGCGAGGGTCTCACCGTGCGCCACGATGGCTTCGTCCGTGACCCCACGCTGGAGATGGTTGGCCACCCAGAGGGTCAGACAATCCACGAGCACGGTGTCCGCCGTGTCACCGAGGCGACGGAGGGTCTCGACCAGCTCGATAGGCTCCTCAACGGTGAGCCACGAGGGCGGACGTTCATTCCGGTGACGGCAGATCCGGGCGGCCATGTCGGGGTCGAGCGGCTCCGCCGTGGCCACGACGGCCACTCGCCCGCCCAGGGCACGGACCGCGGCCACGGCATGGCGGCTCTTTCCGCTCCGCGCCCCGCCCAAAACGAGGAGCGACGATGGGGCGGCCGTCACAGGGACGCAAACGAAGGGAAGTCGACCGGAGAGCTTGAGCGAGGAAGCAAGAGCCCGGACCCTCCCTCGAAGACCGGTGCTGGTACTGGGCGTCCGGACAGGTTTCCTGGCTTTCGGATCGTCCTACTTCCCACGCCTTCCCGGTCCGGTATTAGCCCGACCAGTGGCCGTCGTGGGGTTCGTCCCCGATCACAGTGACGGGGTCGCGGCGGCTTCGCACCGCCTTCCCTGTGGCCTGTTCCAACAGGCCACCCAGACGCCGATGACGGGCTCAGGCTACCCGAAGGGGCAGAACATTGTCAAGGCGACCCTGTGTTGACCGCTCCCCTTCCTCGGGCACCTCCTGGGACACGGTTTCGAGCTTCAACGGTCCACCTGCACAAATTTCATGGTAATATTCATACCATGAAAACTACCATTGATACGGCCGGGCGATTGGTCATCCCCAAAGAGATCCGGCAAGAAGCCGGCCTTAAGGCCGGTATGCCGCTCGAGGTGCGCTGGGAGGACGGGCGAATCGAGATCACGCCTGCGCCATTACCCGTCAAGCTTGTGCGCCGAGGTCGATGGATGGTGGCAATCCCGCAAAAGAAAGTGAGCCTTCTAACGGTCGAGACGGTGGAGCGGACACGCGCGGCGATACGTCGAGAACGGTCGCCTCGCAGGTAGGCGGTCGTGCCCACTTTTTTGGTTGATACGAGCTGCATGGTCGCCGCGGTGTGCGCATGGCATGAGCACCATGATCGAGCAACACGGGAGATCGACCAGCGCTTGCGACGAGACGAGAACATGCTGGTCGCGGGTCCAGCTCTGGTCGAAACCTACGCGGTTCTGACCCGTTTGCCCCCGCCCCATCGCCTGTCGCCGATGGATGCCCTCGCCTTGTTGGAAGCAAACTTCATGCGCGGGAAGGTAATCACTCTGACCGCGAACTCATACCGCACCCTGCTACGTCGGGCGGCGGACGACGGGATCGCTGGCGGGCACACCTACGATGCCGTCATTGCCCAGTGTGCCCTCAAGGCGAAAGCCGGTGCACTCCTCACCTTCAACGAGGGCCATTTCCGATCCCTTGCCGAGAGAGGAATGGAAATCGTCGTTCCCAGGCAGGAATAAGCCCCGGAGGAAATCAGCCCTCGCAGCCCTCGCATCAAATGGAAACCCGGAGGGGTTGACCACGGTGATGCCGTTCTGGAGAGTCACGACGACACCGTCCTGGGAGAGCTTGTCCCTGAGCTGCCTCACGGCGTCGAGGGTGTCGAACGTCTTCACCGCGAGGAAGGCGACGCCGATCGCCCCTGCCCAAGGGCGAGGAGAGCCTTTACCAGCGGCTCAGGCGTTCGAGGAGACGGCGCTCCCGCTTCGTCGGGCGCCCGGCGCCCTGGCGGCGATAGACCGGCGGGGTCATAGGAGCTGGCTCAGGGGGGGCCGGAGGCGTGAGGTCCTCATAGAGGAGCTGGGCCCGCAACGCCGGGCCCCGTCGGTCGGCCAGCGCCAGCACTTTGATGATCTTTTTCGCCCGGGGCAGGGTGAGCCGAAGCGTATCTCCCGGCCTGATCTGTTTGGCGGGTTTGGCGGCGTTGCGGTTGACATCCACCTTGCCGCCGTCGCACGCCGCCGCCGCCAGAGCCCGGCTCTTGAAGAAGCGCGCCGCCCAGAGCCACTTATCGACCCTGACGCCATCCGCGGTGATCACGGCTCCTCCCTCCGGCCCCTGTTCTACGCCAGGCCCCTGCTGAACGCAACTCCCTTCCCCCGAACGGCGTTCGCCACCGCGGCCTGCCCGCCAGCGGCGGCTCCCCCCGGAGGAAGGGAGGCTCCCATGCCGGGGCAAGTTTCGTGCCTGACCCCACCGATCAAAAACAGGCCGATTTGGCCGGAGTTTGTGCTAAGTGTCCACCGGGCGAGACGCTGCTCGATGCACAGCCGGCGAGCGATCCCAGGACACAATCTCAACGACCCTCTGTGCAGGGCGGCGACGCGGAGCTATACTCCCCCCACCGGGCGGGCCAGGGCAGGAACGCTATAATGGGTCACGGCACGAACCACCCGACGATGGCAGATCCCCAACGGTTGGAGACCCGGATCGAGGCCATGCTCAGCCAGCTGAGCAACGCGGCCAATCTGGGCATCTCCCCCGAGGAACTCCTCACCCGGGCGATCGACGGGCTGCTCCAGGTGGCCCGAGCGACGGTGGGAGTCGCCTGCCTCGTGAATCCCGAGTCCAGGACAATGCGGATGGTTTCGGTCCGCGGCATCCGCCCTGCCGTAGCGGAGGCCCTCCGCCAGGTCTTCCCCCTGGACGTGGAGCGAGCCGCCGAACAGGTGGCCCGGCCGATCCGCTTCGGCGAAGACATCTTCCCAGGACTCGAGGAGCTTTATGCCACGCTCACCGCCGAGGGGGTGTCAGGCGGAATGCTCCTGCCATTGTGCAGCGAGGGGCGTCTGCTCGGGCTCCTCATGGCGATGTTCCGCGCGGGGGGCGAGCCGGCGCCGGCCTTCTCCGACTCCGCCCTCCTGGCCATTCAGCGCCAGCTCTCCACCGCACTCCAGAACAGCCGGGTGCGCCAGGGGCTCCAATCCCTGAACACGGATCTGCTCCGCCTCCTGACGCTGGCCAAGATCCTGGGGGAGCCCCGGGAGCTGGAGGACACCCTTACCATGGTGGGCCAGGCTGCCCGGACCTTTTCGCGCGCGGTGGCCACGGTCATCTGGCTCGCCGCCCCGGCGGCGAGGCGCCTTACCCGGATCGTGCTCCTCGAGCCAGAGGGCTCGGAAGGCTCTCTGCCCGTGAAGTTCGCGTACGGCGAGGGCGTTCCGGGATGGGTCGCCGAGACCGGGGAAGCCCTGCACCTTGACGACGCGCTGACCGACCCCCGCGTGGTCACCAAAGAGTGGGCGCAAAGCCGGGGCATCCGGAGTGTCTATGCCTTCCCGCTGCGCTTCAAAGACGCGCTCGTGGGAGTCCTGTCGGTCGGGACCACGGCCCCGCTCCCGTCCCCCCAGCTCTCGCTCCTCGGGATCTACTGCGACCACGCCGCCCTGGCCATCGGCCACGCTCAGCTCCTCAGGGAGACCGATGTCCACGCCGAGCATCTCTCGGGTCTGGCGGCGGCATCCCGGGCCATCAACGAGGGGCGCCCTCGCGAGGTCGTGCTCAGTTTGATCTCCGAATCCTGTCGGCGCGCGACGGAGGCGTGCTGGTTCTCAGTGTGGGGCGCCGACAATCAGAGCCGTGAGCTTCACCTCCTCTACGCTGACCCCGGCGACCACGGACTTCCTGGCCTGGGTGAGCGCATACGTTACGGCTCGGGGCTGGCCGGCTGGGCGGCGCTCCACCGTCAGGCGCGCGTCACCAGAGACGTTCAGGCGGACCCTCTGGCCGGAAACCCCGACTGGTGCCGGACCCTCGGGGTCCGGGCGATCGTGGCGCTGCCCCTCCTCGTCGACAACGAGCTGCTCGGCGTGCTCCAACTGGGCGCGCGGGCTCCCCTCGGATCCGAGCACCTTCACCTCGTCGAGGCGTATGCAGCCCTCACGGCCATTGCGCTGCGTCGCGTGTGAGACGCCGGAAACGTCAAGCAGGGAGCGGGCCGGCTTATTTGACCCTGTTCAGCCTGAAGGGGAGAAGTCCTGGCGTCTTTTCCGCGTAGGCCCAGTATTCGTTGCCGAACGTCTCAGCCAGATACTTCTCCTCGCGGACGGACAGACGGTAGTAGAGCAATACGAGCAGGGGCCACATCACGAGGCCGGGGATGGTCGGCCAGTGCACGAGCCATCCGGCGGTGACGAGGAGCAATCCCAGATATTGTGGATGGCGCAGATAGCTGTAAAGGCCGCGGGTCGCGAGCCGGTCCTTTGCTCGGTAGACCTCCCTCCAGCCCAGAACGACGAGCAGAACACCCATGAACGTGATCAGAGAGCCCAGCGGCATTCCGATTTTGTACATGTAGAGCATGAACTGTCTCTCAAAGAATGTCAGGCCGAGAAGGGTGGAAAGAAAATAGGCCGTGAGCGGGAACCCGAACATCTCGGCGAAGAGGGAAATGACGAACGCCGCGTAGATGCCGTGGGATCTCCAGTCACGCTTCAACCTCACCGGGATCAACGCCAGGAACGCGAGGAAGACCGCGATCGAGGCCGCCACCCATTCCCAACGACCTCGCTGGATAGTCAACGCGCTCTCACTCACCCTGCCGCTGGTCAACACGATCAGGGAGTGACCCACCCCTATGAAAAGGAACGCGACCGCGAGCGCCACGCCTATGAGCGCAAGAATGGAAAGGAGATTACCCCTTGGAAGTCGCATTGTCTCCACGCCCCAAGCCGCACAGGGCCGCCGCATCATCCAGGTTCACCCCGGAGGATATCACGCCAAGGCGCCCCCTGGGCAGGGCCCTCGGGGAGGGATATACTCGGGGTCGAGCGGGGACCCATGAAGAAGCTCTGCCGAATCCTGCCCGGCTTGATTCTGGCCCTGGCCACGGTCGGGTGGGCCCAGCCGGGAGCGGTGGTGGTGGAGGATTGGAGCAAGCACGAGGTGGGTGCCACGGGCATCCCGGAAGGGTGGAAGGGGCAGAACTGGGGGAGCCCGGCCTACGACCTGGCGGTGGTCGCCGAAAGCCCGACGAAGGTCCTCCACCTCAAGAGCCGGAACGAGGGCTCCATGGTCACCAAGGAAGTCAAGGTCAATCTAAGGGAGACCCCGATCCTGGAATGGCAGTGGAAGGTCGTGGTCCTGCCGACCGGAGGCGATTCCCGGAAGAAGGCCACCGACGATCAAGCCGCCCAGCTCTACGTGACGTTCCCCCGTTTTCCCTCGGCGGTGCGCTCGCGCATCATCGGGTACGTCTGGGACACGACGGTCCCCGAGGGGACCATCGTGCCGAGCCAGAAGACCTCCCTCGTCACCTACGTCGTGGTGCGATCCGGAACCAAGGACCTCAACCGCTGGCTCACCGAGTCGCGCAACGTCTACGAGGACTACAAGCGGATCTACAACGAGGAGCCGGAGGAGGTCGGCGCCGTCTCCATCGCCATCGACTCCAACGACACGAAGTCCAGCGCCGAGTCGTTCATGGGCGAGATCCGCTTCACGAAGCCGTGACGGAGACCGAGCGCTTCGTCAAGGAGCTGGCCCGAGAGAACAAGGCGTTCTGGGCAGGCCGCGACGTCCGCCTCGATCCCGACGCGCCGCGTGACGCCCTTCTCTCCCAGATCCGCTACCGGATGCGCCAGGGCGTGTACAACGAGCTCCGCTCGGTGGAGCTGATCGCCGCCTGGATCCCGTGGGTCCCGGAGCGCGAGATCCGCGACCTCCTCCCGCGCCAGCTGGAGGACGAGCACCGGCACTATCAGCTCCTCCGGCGGCGGCTCAAGGACCTGGGAGAGGACCCCGACGCGTACCAGCCCCTGCCGGAGTGGCAGGCCCTCTTCGATTGGCTCGTCGCCTGCCGCCACCGGCCGACGGTGGAGAAGCTCGCCATGTTCCAGTTTGCGGGCGAGACCCAGTCGTGCGAGGGCTTCGAAACGCTGATCCGTTTGGCCCGCGACCTGGACCCCGAGACTGCCGACCTCTACCGCGCCCAGATCCTCCCCGACGAGTATCGCCACGCCGCCATCGGCCGCCAGGCCCTCCTCCTCCTGGCCGACACCCCCCAACGGCAGCAGCAGGCCCGCGACGCGTGCCGCGAGATGAACCTCAAGGTCTTCCGAGCCTATCAGGCGCACCGCTCCCGCGCCGACCGCGGGGGCTAACCGACACCCTCACAAGGGAGGCCATCCGATGAAGGACTATGGGCCGACGATCTTGAGAATCGTCGTGGGGATCGTCTACGTCATGCATTCCTACGTGGCCTTGGCCCGCTTCACCCCGGCCGGGACGGCAGCCTTCATGGCGAACGTGGGCCTTCCGGCGCCGGCCCTCACGGCCTGGATCGTCATCGCGGTCCACGGCCTCGGCGGCCTCCTGCTGATCCTGGGCCTCTGGACCCGGTGGGCCGCGGCCGCCAACGCCATCATCATGCTGGTGGCCCTCGTCAAGGTGCACCTTCCCCAGGGCTTCTTCCTGAAGGTGATGGCGGGCGGAGCCAGTGTGGGGGGCTTCGAGTTCGTCCTGCTGCTGCTCGCGGCGACCGTCGCCCTCATCCTGGCCGGCTCCGGCGCCCTGGCGATCAAACGATCCAGATAACGTTCGACCCTACTTCAGGACCTGGCGGCAGGCCGCCACCACGGCCTCGGCGTCGGGGGTGCAGGCGGCCTCCAGCGGCGGGCTGAACGGGATGGGGACGTTCGGCCCCGCCACTCGGGCGATGGGGGCGTCCAGGTCGTCGAAGCACTCTTCCATCACCACCCAGGCGAGCCACGCCCCCGCGCCGCCCCGGATCGGTCCTTCCTCCGCGATGACGATGCGGTGGGTCTTCGCCACCGACGCCGCCAGGGTCTCGCGGTCCAGGGGGACCAGGCTTCGGGGGTCCACCACTTCCGCCGAGATGCCCTCCTGGGCCAGGAGGTCGGCGGCCTCGAGCGCCGCGTGCACCATGCGAGCCGTGGCAATCACCGTGACATCCTCGCCGGGCCGCTTGACGTCTGCGCACCCCAGAGGGATCAACTCCTCGTCATCCGGCACCTCGCCGACGACCCGGTAGAGTCCGCGGTGCTCGAAGACCATCACGGGGTCCGGGTCGCGGATCGCGGTCTTGAGCAGCCCCCGGGCGTCCCGAGGGGTGGACGGGATCGCGATTTTGAGCCCGGGGATGTTCAGGAACCACGACTCCACCGAGTTGGAGTGATGCCCGCCGGCGGACTTGCCGATCCCGTAGGGCATGCGGAGCACCAACGGGCAGTCCACCTGCCCGCCGAACATGTACCGGCTCTTGGCGATCTGATTTGCCACCTCGTCCATGGCGCAGGTCACGAAGTCGGCGAAGTGCATATCCACCACCGGTCGCATGCCGGTCAGGGCCGCCCCCAGGGCGGACCCCACGATCGCCGCCTCCGAGATGGGAGCATTCCGCACCCGCTCGGGGCCGAACTCCTCGATCAGCCCCTTCGTCACGCCGAAGGGGACGCCCAGGACGATGTCCTCGCCGATCACGTAGACGCGCGGGTCCCGGCTCATCTCCTCCCGCAGCGCTAGATTCAAGGCGCCCGCGTAATCGAGGAGCGCCATCACTCCCGCCAGGGGTAGTACGCGAACAGGTCTTCCAGCGCGGCGCGCGAATCGGGAAGCGGGCTCGCCTCGGCAAAAGCCACCGCATCCTCGATCTCGGCCCTGACCGCCGTCTCGATCAGCTCCACGTGAGCGGCGTCAAGGAGCTTCTTTCCCTCGAGATAATCCCGGAGGAGCGCCACGGGATCCCGGCGCCGTCCTTCAACGGCCTCCTCCTTCCCGCGGTAGAGCTGGGGGTCCCCCTCGTAGTGACCCATCCAGCGGATGGTCTGGGCTTCGATGAGGGAAGGGCCCTCGCCCCGACGCGCCCGGGCCACCGCGTCGGAGCACGCCTTGAACACCGCCAGGCCATCATTGCCGTCCAGGGCGACGCCCGGAATCCCATACCCCGCCGCGCGTGCCGCGATACTGCCTCCTGCGGTGGACACCGCGTGCGCGGTCGTGGAGGCCCACCAATTGTTCTCGCAGACAAACACCACCGGCGCGCGCCAGAGCGCAGCCAGGTTCACCCCCTCGTGAAACGGCCCGCGGTTGGCCGCGCCGTCGCCGAAGATCGCCACCGCGACCTGGTCGGTCTTCCTCAGCTGGATCGACAGCCCGACCCCCGGTGCCAACACGCACCCCGCGGTGAGAACCCCGTTGGCGCCCAGGAAGCCCACCGAGGCATCCGCGACGTGCATGGACCCGCCCTTGCCCTTGCAGCAGCCGGTCGCCTTGCCGTACAGCTCGGCCATCAGCGCGCGGAGCGACCCACCCTTGGCGATGAGGTGGCCGTGGCCCCGGTGGGTGGAAAGGAGGTAGTCGTCGCGCCGAAGCGCCGCGCACACCCCCACCGCCACCGCCTCCTGGCCGATCGAGAGATGAATGAACCCGGGGATTCGACCGTTGGCGTACAGCTCCCGCACGCGCTCCTCGAAGCGGCGGATCCGCACCATCGCGGTATACATCTCGAGGAGCTGATCGGGCCGGGCTGTGTCGGTCATCGCAGCGCGCGTCGCCCAGCATCTTCGCACCGAAGGCGCCCAAACTCAAGGCGGCGGGGGCTGGTTCAGCAGATGGAGGATGGCGCGACTCCCGCGCCACTCGAGGAGCGAAAGGGCGCCGTAGTCCTGGCCGAAGGCGAGCAACCGCTCCAGCGGGACACCCAAGGCGCGGCAGAGGATCACCCGATTGGTGCCCCCGTGGGCGACGATCGCCACGCGGCCACCCTGGTGCGCGCTCACAATCCGCTCGAACACCGGCCACACCCGCGCCAGGAGGTCAGGAACACTCTCGCCGCCGGGGAACGGAAACTCCCCCACGCGGGCCATCCAGTCCTTGAAGGCGTCCGGTTCCCGGGCGTTGATCTCATCGGCGGTGAGGCCTTCCCAGCGCCCCATTGCCATCTCCCGCAGCTCGGGCAGGAGCTGGGGCGTGAGCCGGTGGGGGCGGGCGATGATCTCGGCGCTCCGCCGTGACCGATCGAGGTCGCTGGCATAGACCGCGACGAGCGGAACCCCGGCCAGGCGCGTTGCCAGGCGCTCCATCTCGGCCTCCCCGGACGGCGACAGCGGCACGTCCAGGTGACCGATGAACCGCCGGGTCTCGGCCGCGACCACGCTGCCGTGCCGCACGAGGTAGATCCAGGCGGACGACATCAGACCAGGCGGAGGTGGTGAATCGACGCCAGGGCGAGCAGAACAGTGAGCTCCCCCAGCTCGACCCCCGCGCCGAGACTGTCGCCGGTGAGCCCCCCGAGCCGACGCGAGAAAAATCGGGCCGCCGCCCAGGGTACGGCCAGGCCGACCCCTGCAGCGACGAGTCCCCACGGCCAGAGGGTCACCGCGGCAGCGGTCACGACGACGCTGCTACCGACCACCAGGGCTCGTCGCGTCACCGCATCCATGAAGGCCGCTCCGACCCCGCGGCTCGGCGTGGCGGGAACACACGTTCGGGCCAGGAGGAGCGGCACGAGTCGGCCGACCGGGGGAGCGACGAGGAACGCCCTGGCGCGGAGCGGCCCCGCCAACTCCGCCAGTGTAAGAAAGCCTAGCGAAACCACGGCGATCAATCCGAGGGCACCGAACACGCCGATCCGGCTGTCTCTCATGACGGCGAGTCGCTGATCGGGGGTTCCCCCGCTGAGCCCGTCGAGGCTGTCGGCCAGGCCGTCCAGATGGATCCCGCCGGTGAGGAGCTTCCACGTCAGCAGGACGAGAAGCGCCGAGAGAAGGGGGGGAAACGCGAGCGAAAGGACGCGCGCCTCCAGCGCCAGCGAGGCCCCCAGCGCCAGCCCGACCACCGGGAACCATCCGGCCGACCGCCCCAGGGCGTGCGGACCCAGGAGGGCTCGACCGGGAACGGGAATGATGGTGAGAAACCTGATGGCGGTGATGAGCCCGCTGATCGTCACCCTCCTCCCTCACCCTCCTCCACCGCGGCGGCCCCAGGCCCCCCAGGCTGCCAGGGCAGCGCTGACACTTTGGGTAAGCACGAGCCCGACGACCCAGAGGACGGAAGGCACCCCGCTCCTGAAGCCGCCCTTGAGGAGCCCGGGGCCGTGGTCCAGGAGCCCCCCGGCGACCCAGATCAGCCCGATCCAGAAGGTCAGGAGAAACCCGCTCCGCTTGCCGGCCGTGACCAGAATGAGCCCGAGCGATTGAAGCGCCAGGTAGCCGCCGAGCAGGAACGCGCCGCTCCCCGTGGACAGACCGACCCGCCGCGTAATCTCCTCGGCAAAATCCTCCACGACGTGGGGAAGGATGAAGGGCAGGCTCAGGAGGGAAGCCGCGATCACCCAGGCGCCAAGCCGGTCCCGCCTCATCGGTCCCGCTCGGATCAGGCCCCGTGTTGTCTCAGACTAACGGCAGATCAATAGGGACCAGGCGGCGTGAAAGCGGATCGACGCCGAGCCCAAGGCCCTCAAGCGTCATCGCCCCGATCAGTGGGGGCGCGGCCTCGTCTCCGAAGACGACCAGGGAGGGCGTCTGTCGGCCGTTCACGAGAAAGTCCGCCTTCCCAACCTGACACGTCCCGTGCCGGCCATCCGCCATGACAAACCGGCGCTCGTCGAACGGCTCAATCCCGATCGAGGCCAAGACCGATCGGGGGAGCTGACTGTAGGCAGCTCCGGTATCGACGAGGCAGTCCACCGTCACGGACCGGTCGGGATGCAGGGGATTGACGATCGTGACCTTGACCGAAAACGTCCCCATCGTCACTAGACGGGATAGACGCCGTTGCGTCGAGGCGGGAAGTCGTGGACCTTGCTCTCCGCGTACTGGAGCCGCTTGATGAGCTCCGCGCGCAGCAGGGAGCCCGGCACGATGTCATCCACGAGCATCTCGGAGGCCAGCTTGTAGATGTCGATATCGGCCTGGAACTCCTCCCGCTTCCGGCGGACGTACTCGGCGCGCTCGGCCTCGGGGAGCTCCATGATCTTGTTGTAGTAGACGGCGTTCACCGCGGGCTCCGGCCCCATGATCGCGATCTGAGCCTGCGGCAGCGACAGCGCCGCGTCGGGCTCGTAGGCCGGCCCGCACATGGCGTAGAGCCCCGCGCCGTAGCATTTTCGGACGATGACGGAGATCTTGGGGACCGTCGCCTGGGCGGTGGCGAAGATCATCTTGGCCCCGTGGCGGATGATCCCGGCCCGCTCCACCCTCGAGCCGACCATGAAGCCCGAGATGTCGGCCAGGTAGACCAGCGGGATGTTGAAGGCATTGCAGAGCCAGATGAACCGGGCCGCCTTGTCGGAGGAGTCCACGAAGAGGACGCCCCCCTTGACCCGGGGCTGGTTGGCGACGATGCCCACCGCCCGACCCCCGAGGCGCGCAAAGCCGATGATGACCTCGGGGGCGAAGAGCCGCTTGATCTCGAACCAGGAGCCGGCGTCGATGAGCCGGTCGACGACCTCGTACATGTCGAAGTATTTCCGCTGGTCGTAGGGAACGATCTCATCGATCGGGCGCCCGGGCTTGGGCTCGGTCGCTTCGGTGATGGTCGGTCGCTCCGTGAAATTCTGAGGCAGGAAGGTCAGGTACCGCTTGGCCGTTTCGATGGCCTCCTCGTCGGAGGCGACGAGCACGTCCCCGCAGCCGGACACGGTACAGTGCATCCGGGCGCCGCCCAGCTCCTCCTGCGTCACCTTCTCCCCGATGGCCATTTCCACCATGCGGGGGGAGCCCACATACAGTGAGGCCTTGCCATCCACCATGATGACCACGTCGGTGAGGGCGGGCAGGTACGCGGAGCCGGCCGGCGAGGGCCCGAAGAGGATGCAGACCTGAGGCACGACGCCGGAGAGCTGGACCTCATTGTAGAAGATGCGGCCGGCGTGGAAGCGGCCCGGAAAGATCTTGACCTGCTCCGAGATCCTGCCGCCCGCGGCGTCTACTAAATAGACGAGCGGCACCCGCAAGCGCAGGGCCTTTTCCTGGATCCGCACGATTTTCTGGACCGTCTTCTCCCCCCAGGAGCCGGCCTTCACCGTGTAGTCGTTGGCCATGATGCAGACGCTCCGGCCGCCAACTTTCCCAACCCCGGTCACCACCCCGTCGGCAGGCGTGTCGGCTTCCTGGCTCCGGGCAAAAAACCACTCTTCCTCGAACTCGCTCCCCGGATCGAGGAGGAGCTTCAGGCGCTCGCGGACGAAGAGCTTGCCCTCTTCCTTGAGCTTGTCCCGGTACTTGACGTGGCCCTGCTCAATCCGGGCCCGCTCCTGGAAATATTTCTCCTCGGTCATGTCTTCGGAGGGGGGCTCCGCCCCCCGTCCGATTCCTCCCCCCAGGTTGCGCGGGCCGGGGACCCGCGCAGCGGGCGCGCGCTCCGCTACTCGCCGGAGACAATAACCAGGTGCAGGACCCCCGGTCCGTGAGGCGGCCCTGCAATCGAAAACGGCTTGCCCGGCGGCATGTCGGCGCTCACCGACACCTCCGGCGTGCCCCGATTCAGGATCTTGAAGCTCATGCGGGCCACCGGCCCGCGGAAGCCGGTTGGAAGAATCTCCAGTTCCCGGCCGCCTGGAAGGGCGAACCGCTGCGCCTTCCCCACGGGGACCCGGGCCTGGATCAGGTCCAGCTGCTCGTACTGCCGGTTGGGAAAGTGCTGCTGGAACTTCTTCATGTACGGGTCGGCCGCCTGCCCTCTCGCGGGGGGAGCGCCGGGCATCTGACGGGTCTGGAGCAGAACGCGGACCGTCACCGCCGCGACCTGCTGGGCCCACGCCGCCACCGGGGCCATCCCCAAACACACGATCAGCGCCACGCCCAGCAGCGGACCCAGAAGCGTTCTCAGACGCTTGCGCGCGTTGTGGAGTCTGGACATCACCGTCCCCATCGGAATCCCAAGCGCTTCGGCGATTTCCCGGTACACGAGACCCTCAACGTCACTCAGCATGATAATGGTTCGCTGGTTGGGCGGCAAGGAATCCAACGCCCGCCGGATGAGCTCCCGCTCCTCGGCTCGGACCGCCAGGAGCTCCGGACCCGCCGTCGGATCAGGCATGGTCCGCCCCCACTCCTCTGCGGGGACGGGCTCGCCCCCCAAGGCTCGCGATCGAGCCGCCCGCTGGCGCTGCCGGTCGGTGGCAAGGTTGACCACGATCCTGAACACCCAGGTGTAAAAGGCAGACTGACCACGAAAGGTGGGAAGCGACTGATAGGCCCGGACGAAGGCTTCCTGGGCGACGTCCCATGCCTCTTCGCGGTCCCGGAGGATGTAAAAGGCCAGGCGCCAGACTCGCTGCCGGTACTTTTCGACCAGCGGCTCGAAGGCCGATAGATCCCCCGCCCGACATCGCTCAACGAGCTCGCTGTCGTCCGAGTTCAAGCGGAGATCTGATCCGCTCCACCCGAGCGGCAGCCCTGTTCCTTAGACGCCGGGACCTTCCGGCCCATTCACCGCCCGGCCTCCCGCGTTTGTCGCCCGGACCCCAGAGCGCCCAGCGCCGCATCGATCCCAAGAAGGTAGCTCTGGAGGCCGAAGCCGGAGATCTGCCCACGGGCGGCCGCGGCGATGACGGAGTGGCGGCGGAACTCCTCCCGGGCATGGACGTTGGACAGGTGGACCTCAACCACGGGGAGGGCGATCCCCGAAACCGCGTCGCGCAGGGCGATCGAGTAGTGGGTAAAGGCGCCCGGATTAAACACGACCGCGTGAAACCCTTTCCGACCCGCCGTCTGGAGGGCCTCGATCAGCTCCCCCTCGTGGTTGGACTGACGGCACTCGACGCGGACCCCGCGGGTCCGGCCGTACCGTTTGATCTCTCGGTCCACCTCGGCGAGGCTCAGGCGCCCGTAGACCCCGGGCTCCCGACTTCCCAGGAGGTTGAGGTTGGGCCCATGGAGGACCAGGATGGCCTTCTTCACCGAGCGGTCTCCTCAAAAGAAAACGTGTTCCGACACGCCTCAGAATACCATCCGGTTGCAGCCACCGGCAAGAACGGCCCCGGGGCGAGGAGAAGAGGTGAGGGGCATCTTCAGTGGAGCCCGAGCGCGGAAACGGCCCCGTCGGCGGCAACAAAGAGCACGAGCCCACCGAATACGGCCCAGGCCACGCCGGGGCCGCGCTCCCGGTTGACCTCGGGGATCAGGTCGGACGCCGCCACATAGATCGTCACGCCGGCGGAGAGAGCCAGGGCGTAGCCGACGAACTGACTGAAGAGGGAGGTCAGCAGCACGCCGGCGAGGGTGAGCCCACCCAGCGCCGCCGCGGCCCCGAGGGCGGCTCGCGGGGTCCCACCGGCGGCCAGCATCACGGAGGCCATGGCGAATCCCTCGGGCAGCTTGTGGAGCAGAACGGCGAGAAAGAGAAGGAACCCGAGGGAGGGGCTAATGATGAAGCCCGAGGCGATGGTCACCCCGTCGAAGATCGTGTGCACGCCGAGACCCAGGAGCGCCAGGTAGCCCACGGAGGGGTGAACGAGCGCCTCGGGGTGGATCTCCTCTCCGAAGTGGAAATGCGGAGCGACGGTGTGCTCGAAGAGGTGAATCCCGAAGTAGCCCAACAGGACGAAGAAGAAGGCGTGGGGAAGCTTCTCGACGCTTTCGGGGAGCATCCGGACAAACGCCGCCGCCAGCATGAACCCCGCCCCCACAGCGAGGAAATACTTGAGGACCGCGCGGTCCCAGCGCCGCCTTCCGGTCAGGATCAAGGCGCCGAGGACATCCGCCAGACCGGCCACGCTCCCCAGCACCAGACTCCACGCATACGGGGTCATCGCTCCCTTCTAATGCGGCGGGCTCGCGCTGTCAAGCCATTCCGCACCGGGAGAGCGCACTCCCCTTTTTTGCTTGTGGGTTCCCGCGCCGTTCGGTACTGTAAAAACAGAGAGGCACAGCGATAGTCGATGGCGATTTCGGTCGCGAGACTGCCCCTGGGACAACTGCTCCTGGACGCCGGGCTCATCACGCCGGAGACCCTTGAGGTGGCGCTGTCCCGCCAGAAATGGACGCGAGCGCCGATCGGCGAGATCCTGGTGTCGATGGGCGCCGTCACCCGGGATGACGTGCTGAAAGTCCTTGCCCACCAGCAGGGCCTCCCGTACCTCTCCCGAGAGGAACTGCCCTCCTCTGTCCCCATCCTGAAAAACCTCTCCCCGAAATACCTGCGGCAGAATCGAGTCTGCCCCGTGGCCGTGGAGGGGTCCACCCTGACCGTGGCCACGTCCGATCCCACCAACCCCCTCCTGCTGGACGACCTCCGCCAGAGCCTCGGGCTCCGGATCAAGCTGGCCGTGGCCCCGGAGGAGGCGATCCTCGAGGCGATTGAACGGACGTACGGCGCCGGAGCGACGAGCCCGCTCCAGCGCATCGTGGAGGGGATCAGAGACGAGGGCCTCGCCCCCGGCGAAGGAGAGGAGGACATCAACCAGCTCCGGGACATGGCCTTCGAGGCGCCGGTGGTCCGTCTGGTCAACCTGGTGATCGAGAACGCGGTGACCGCGGAGGCCTCGGACATCCACATCGAGCCGTTTGAGGATACCTTCCGAGTCCGGTACCGCATTGACGGGATCCTGTTCGATCAGGAGGCGCCTCCTCGACGGCTACAGGCGGCGGTCACCTCGCGGATCAAGATCATGGCCGAGCTGAACATCGCCGAGCGGCGCCTGCCCCAGGACGGGCGGATCCGGGTCACCCTCGGCGGCCGCCGGGTCGACATTCGGGTGTCCACCATCCCGACAGTCTACGGCGAGTCCATCGTCATGAGGCTCCTGGACCGCTCCTCGATCTTCCTCCCTCTGGAGAAGCTCGGGTTTGCCGAGACGCGACATCTGTTCGAGAGGCTCATCGTCCGCCCCCACGGGATGCTGCTGGTCACGGGCCCCACGGGCTCCGGCAAGACGACGACGCTCTATGCCGCCCTGGACAAGATCAACTCCCCCGAGAAGAAGATCATCACGATCGAAGATCCGGTCGAGTACCAGCTCAAGGGCGTGAACCAGATCGCGGTCAAGCCCAAGATCGGGCTCACCTTTGCCAACGGCCTGCGTCACATCGTGAGGCAGGATCCGGACATCATCATGGTGGGCGAGGTCCGCGACCTGGAGACCGCCGAGATCGCGATCCAGGCGGCGCTCACGGGCCACCTGGTCTTCTCCACGCTCCACACCAACGACGCCCCGGGCGCGATCACGCGGCTCCAGGACATGGGGTGCGAGCCGTATCTGGTGTCCTCCGTGCTGCACGGCGTCCTCGCCCAGCGCCTCCTGCGCCGGATCTGTGCCGCGTGTCGGGTCGCCCACACGCCCGACCCCGCCGATCTTCGCGCCCTGGGGATCGCCGAGGCGCTGGCAGAGACGCAGCCCCTCTTCAAGGGGGCCGGCTGCGACCAGTGCCGCGGGACCGGCTACCGGGGGCGCACCGGAATCTATGAGCTGTTCCTCATCAATGAGGAGGTGCGGAGCCTGATCGTCAGAAAAGCCCCCACGGGAGAGATCCGACGGCGGGCGACTAACGAGCTGGGGATGGTGACGCTGCGCGAGGACGGCTGGGCAAAGGCCAAAGCCGGCATCACGACGGTGGAGGAGGTCCTGCGCGTCACGCAGGAGGAAGAGTAGAGCCGTGCGCGAGAACTTCATCCAACTCGGCGGGGGCTGAACAGGCGAGGAGCGGATGCCGGTCTTCGTTTACAGGGCTGCGGACCAGCGGGGCAAAACCATCGCGGGTGTCATGGAGGCCCCGGATTCCAGGGCGGTGGTCGAGCGCCTCCACCGGGAGGAGTACTATCCGATCGAGGTGGCCCCCCAGGCCGGGAGCGCCGGGCTCTGGCTCCGGCTCCCCGCCCGCGGAATCAGCAGTCGCGACCTGGTGGCCTTCACCCAGCAGCTCGCCACGCTCTTTGAAGCCGGTCTCCCGCTGGATCGGGCGCTCTCCGTGCTCGAAGAGCTTGCCCCGAATGCCCGCCTCAAGACCATCTTGGAAGATCTCCTCAAGAGCGTGAGAGGCGGGGCGTCGTTCGGCGAGGCCCTGGCGAAGCATCACCCACGCCCCTTTTCCCGTCTCTACATCAACATGGTGCGGGCCGGCGAGAAGGGCGGGGTGCTGGAGGTGACGCTCCGCCGCCTCGCCGAATTCCTGGAGGCGGCGCAGGAATTCAAGGAGGCGATCGTCTCCGCGCTCATCTACCCGGCGCTCCTGACGTCGGTGGGCGGGGCCGCCGTGGTCTTTCTCCTCACCTTCGTGATCCCGCGCTTCGCCGAGATCTTCGCCGACCTCGGCCAGGCCATTCCGCTCCCCACGCAGATCCTCCTCACGGTGAGCTCCGCCCTCCGGGATTACTGGTGGGCGCTGGCCCTCGCGGTCGTGGCGGGCGTGCTCGGGTCGCGCATCGTCCTGGCGACCGAAGACGGGCGGTTGGCGTGGGACCGCGCGGCGCTCCGCCTCCCGCTGGTGGGCGAGGTGATCCGCAAGGCGGAGGTCGCGCGTTTCTGCCGGACGCTGGGCACGCTGCTCCGGAGCGGCGTTCCGGTTCTGGGAGCGCTGGCCGTCGTGAAGGAAATGGTGTCGAACCGGCTCCTGTCCCTCGCCGTGGAGCGCCTCGGGGACGGCGTGAAGCGTGGCGCCGGACTCTCCGGGCCCATGGGGGAGAGCGGGGTCTTCCCGCCGCTGGCGCTGCACATGGTGCGCGTCGGGGAGGAGACGGGGCGGCTGGAGGACATGCTCCTGAAGGTGTCCGACACCTTCGAGGCGGACGTTCGCAGCCGGGTGAAGCGGCTCATCGGACTCCTGGAGCCCAGCATCATCCTCATCATGGGGCTGCTCGTCGGCTTCATCGTGGTCGCGATGCTGATGGCGATCTTCTCCATCAACGAGATCCCCCTGTGATTCGGACTGCCCGCTCGTCACCACCACGCCTCCCCCTCACCGAAGTGTCGCCGGGGGAGAGGGTCAGGGTGAGGGGGAGAGGGCCGGGTGAGGGGGGGTTCACGCTTATCGAGCTGCTCGTGGTCATCATCATCCTGGGCCTGCTGGCGGGGCTGGTGGGCCCGCGCCTGTTCGGGCGCGTGGGGCAGTCCAAACTGGCCACGGCCAAAGCGCAGATCGAGCTCTTGAGCGCCGGTCTGGACCAGTACCGGCTGGACGTGGGCGCCTACCCCTCATCGGGGCAGGGACTGGACGCGCTGGTGAGAAATCCCGGCGCCACCAATTGGAACGGGCCGTACCTCAAGAAACCCGCCATCCCCAAGGATCCGTGGGGGACCCCCTACCACTACAAGTGTTGCCCCGGCGACCACAGCGACTTCGACGTTTGGAGCTACGGGGCAGACAACGCGCCGGGAGGGGAGGGGGAGAACGCCGATATCACCTCCTGGGAAACCAAGTGATGGCGCGCGGCTTCACCCTCGTGGAGCTGATCCTGGTCCTGTTCATCCTGACCCTTGTGGCCGGGCTCGCCCTTCCGGCCGTTGGGCGAGGGGTTGACACCCTCCAGCTCAGAGCCGAGGTGGCCGCATTTTCGGCCTTTCTCCGCTACGCTCGCGAGCAGGCGATCACGCGGCGGGAGACTCAGGAGGTCAGGGTTGACCCCGACGGCCGCCTTCTCACCTTGACGGCGGCGGGAGCAGAGAAAGAGCGCGCCAGCCGCCGTCTCTCGCCACGGATCGCCATCAGGGCCGAGGCGGCTCCCGCTCTCGCGGTCACCTTTTCCGCCAGCGGCCTCTCCAGCGGTGGGAGCTTTCAGCTCGTAGGGCCGGACGGCCGGGCGTACCGGGTCAGCGTCGACCCGCTGACCGGACGGGTCACGAGCGCGCGAGGAAGCTGATGAGGCGAGAGGGCGGGTTTACCCTTCTCGAGGTCCTCGTGGCCCTGGCGATCCTCGGCCTGGCGGTGGTGACCATCATCCAGCTCTTCTCCCAGGGACTCCGGCTCCTCAAAGTGGCCGGGGATTACCAGCAAGCCGTCCTCCTGGCCGACCAGAAGGCACGCGAGATGGAATCGATCCGCCAGGGGATCGAGGCCGGACAGGAGGGAGTGTTCCAGTGGGAGCGCAGCATGACGGTGACACCGGTGCCGGAGGAGCTGACCGTCCTGAGCCCCACCCCCGTCCGCCTCTACCGGGTCAGCGTACAGGTCCGCTGGGGCGGCAACCGGAGCGTCGAGATCGCCACCCTCCGGACCATGCGAGAGCCTCTCCCCCAATGAGAGGATTTACGCTCCTCGAGCTCCTGATCGCGCTGGCCATCGTGGGCGCGCTCCTCGCGATCCTGCTCGGCGGCCTTCACGTGGGCCTTACCGCCTGGCACCAGGGCGAGGATCGGGCCGAGGCGCATGCACACCTCCGGAACCTTTCCGAGCTGCTCGCGCGGTCGATCGCCGCGGCGTTTCCCTATCGCCAGAGCGACCGCGAGGGCGGCGAGGCCCAACTCCAGTTCCAGGGCGAAGAGGAGCGGCTCTCCTTCGTGACATTCGCGCCACCGTTTCCCCTGGCCCCCTCGATGGCGTTTACGGCGGTCACCTTCGCCCAGCGCGCCGGGGGGCGTCCGGGACTCGCGATCAGCGAAAAGGCCCTCCCCAACTTTGATCCGCTCGAGGAGGCGGAGCCGATCCTCGTCGATTCCGCCGTGACCGCGGTGAGCTTCCGCTACCTGGCCCCCGACGGAGATTGGGAGGACCGCTGGGACGGCCAGGCGGAGCAAGGGCTCCCGCAGGCGGTCCAGGTCCGCCTGACTGTTCGCCTCGGCGGGCGGACCGAGTCCCTCCCCTCGCTCACGATCTCTATCCCGGCGAGGACGCCATGAGCGGGGAACGAGGATTCGCGCTCCTCGCCGTCATGCTGGTGCTGGCGCTCCTCGGCGTCATCGCCGGGGAATTCGCGTTCTCGATGCGGCTGGAGGCGACGATGGTCCGGAGCTACCGAGAGGAGGTGGTGGGTCGCCACCTCGTCGAGGCCGCCGTTCAGCAGGCCATCCGTGAAATCGTGACCGACTCGCAGATCGTGGGCGTGGACGACGGGCTCCTCACCTTCTACCGACTCCCCATCCAGCCGCTGCCCCGCCTGGCGCGATCCGAGGTCCCGCTGGGCCGCGGCACCTTCTCCTACCGGATCGACGACGAGGAGGCCCGCGTCAACCTCAACACCGCGCCACCGGACCGCCTGGATCGCCTGCTCGCGGCGCTCGGAATGGACAAGCAGGCGCGCGACGTCATCAACGATTCGCTGCAGGACTGGAAGGATCCCAACGAGCTGTACCGGGCAAACGGCGCGGAGAGCGACTACTACCTGAAGCTGCCGGTCCCCTACCGCGCGCGGAACGCGAACCTGCAGGATCTGGCAGAGCTCCTCCAGATCCGTGGCGTGACGCCGGAGCTCTACTTCGGGCGCAACGGCGAGGAGGGCCTGGTGAAGGTTCTGACCGTGTGGGGCTCGGGCCAGGTGAACATCAATACCGCCTCCCCCACGGTCTTCAAGGCGCTGGGGCTTTCCGACGCCGAGGTCTCCGAGATCGTCCAGTCTCGGGCGACGGCTCCCTATGCGGCGGTTCCCCCGCGCTTTACGGGCAGAGGGCTCTCGGCCTCCAGCCGAACATTTCGGGTCGAAGCAGAGGGGTTTGTGGACGGGCAGCCGACAGCGCGCGGCCTGGCGATCGTGCAGAAGCGGAGTGAGGCCGGAGGCCTGGCGACCGGCGTCGTCGTCTCCTGGAACCCGGCAGCCGGGGGCCGACGATGATCGGCCGGCTCCGCCTCGGAATCATGCTCAGAGACCATCGGCTGGCCGTCGTCGCGGTCGCCGGGGCCCGGGTGCGCCAGGTCTTCACGCTCGAGGCCTCGGAAAACCCCGCGGCGGTCCTGAAAGCCGAGCTGGAAGCCCGCAGGCTCAAAGTCCGGAGGGTGTCGCTCGCGCTCCAGCGAAGCCTGGCCACCGTGAAGAGGCTTGAGCTTCCCCCCGCGGTGGGAGGCAGCCTCGCGCAGATGGTGGCCTTCGAGCTGGAGCGCCATCTGCCGTTTCCCGCAGAGGACGCCGCCTTCGACTTCCTCCCGCTGCCGTCGGCCCGGGGCGGCCCCCAACACGTGCTCCTGGTCGCCTGCGAGCGACGCACCGTCGACCGCGCGCTTCGGCTGATTGAAGAGGCCCATCTCGCGCCTCGCTCCCTCACCGTGGCCTGCCACGACCTGAGCACCCTCGTCGGAAAATGGGCACGGACGAAGCGGGCCGTCTGGGTGCACCTGGTCGGCGACGAGGCGGAACTACTCTTCCTGGAGGGCCCGCGCCTCCGCCTGAGCCGGAGCGTTCCCGTCGACGATGAGACGGCGCTGGCGGGCGAGATCGGCAAGAGCCTGACGCACCTGGGATGGGAGGAAGTGGGGGCGCTCTGGGTTTCAGGGGATCGAGCCGAGCAGCTGCTGATCTCGGGAGACCTGTCGGGGCTGGGAATCCCCCTCACGCCCCCACCCCTGTCACCTCGGGCTCGTGGCGCCGTCCTATCGCTCGGGGAATCGGCGAACGGGCTGACCCTTCTGGCGCTCGCCGCGGCTCTCGCCCAACGTCGCCGTTTCCTGAACCTGCTGCCGCCCGCCCTGCGCCCCCGTCAGCTCTCGTGGGCGCAGGCGGTGACCGCGTGCAGCTTCAGCGCGGCGGCCATCCTGGGCATCAGTGTGCTCTTCGGCCAAGGATATCAAGCGCAACGGCACCTCGCCCGGTTGAACGTGGCCATTCGAGCCCTCGACCCGGAGGTGAAAGCTGTGGAGCGGCTGCTCGCCGAGCTGGAGCGGAAGCGCCAGCTGCTGACCACGGTCCGGGCCGTGGAGGAATCCGCGCTCCGCCCGCTCCCGTTCCTGCGGGAGCTGACCGAGCTGATGCCGCCCGACGCGTGGCTCACCACGCTGACGCTGGATGCCAAGGGGATCGAGATCAGCGGGCAGGCCGCGGCCGCCAATCAGCTCATCCCGCTGCTCGAGGGCTCCCCGCGCCTCGAGAAAGTGGAGTTCGCTTCCCCGGTGACCAAGGGCCGGGACAAGGAGCAGTTCAGGATCAAGGGTTCCTGGGAAACGCTTCCGAAGGCCCCGGCTCTCACGCCCGCGGCAGCGCCCGCAGCCACCAAACCGCGCGGCGCCCGCTCGCCATGACCGCGCTGTCGAAACGAGAGCGCACCCTTGTCGGGATGGCCGCCGGGATCGCGATAGTGGTGGCGGGATACGTCTACCTGGTGGAACCCACCGTGGCGCGCACCCGTGAGCAGGCCGCGCTGATCCCCGCCCGGGAGGAGGTCCTGACCAAGCGCCGCGCCCTCATCGGCCGGCGCGCCGCCTACGCGGCCAAGCTCGAGGAGATTTCCCGCGCCGTGGAGCACGCCTCATCGCGGTCCCTGCCCGGCGCCACCCCGCCGCTGGCGGCGTCGGAGCTCCAAAAGCTGGTGAAGGAGCTGGCCGGCCAGTCGGGCGTCGAGGTCAGGAGCGAGAGGATCCTCCAGCCGGTGGAGCGCGGCAGCCTGCTGGAGATTCCGGTGGAGATCACCGTCGCGGGGGGGATCCGCGAGCTCTTGACGCTGCTCTATCGCCTCGAAGGAACGACAAAAGTCTTGACCCTCCAGGATTTAAAAGTTAGAGTGATCAGCGTCGGTCAGCCCAAAGAACTGCTGACGACGCTGACGGTGTCCGGATACATTCTGCCCAGCGGTCCAACGCAGAAACAGGGGGAGAAGCCTGAGGGGTCGCCCCGGGGATAGACGATGTCGAAGCGACTGCTCGTGCTGAACCTGGCCCTGGTGACCGCGGCAGTCGTGTTCGCCGTTCAACTGATCCGGATCGTCACCTTCTCCCCTCGACTTCCGGCGGCTCCCGTCATTCGGGCGCCTCACGCCGTGCTCCCACCCACCGAAGAGACTCCGCGCCCGCCCGCTTCCCTCGCCACCTACGACGCGGTCGCCGCGCGGAATCTCTTCAACCCGAGCCGCTCCGAAACGACGACGGTGACGGCCGCGGCTCCCGCCGCCAAGCTGTACCTCCACGGGATCGTGCTCACGGACGGAAGCCCCATGGCCTTTCTGGAGGATCCGGCCACGAAAAAAGTCTTCGGCTACAAGCCCGGCGATGCGGTGGCAGGCGGTCAGCTCGAACGGATCGCAGCGGATCGCGTCGTGATCCGACGGGGCGAGGCAACATTCGAGGTGCTCCTGCGGGACCCGGCGAAACCGAAGCCCGTGGCGGCGGCGCCGGCCGCGCCACGGCCTGGCGTCCCGGGGCTCCAGCCCGGAACTCCGGGCGCACGGGGCGCTCAGGTGCCGCCGACACCCACGGGAGTGCCTTCGCCCACGCTCTTCCCCCGACCTCCGGCGTCGGCGGTTCCCCCGGTGAGGATTGCTCCATCCCGCTGACGACGAAAGGAGACGATGACGCCCCACCGCCAGGGGATCTGGCTCAGCGGACTCCTGATGCTCTCCCTGGTCGGGTGCACGACTCTGTTTCCCCCGGAACCGCCCGCCCCCAAACCGCCGTCACAACCCGTCGCCGAAGCCCCGAAAGCCCCTGAAGCGCCCCCGCCGGCGCCTCCGAAACCCGAGGGCGCTCCGCCGCCGGCTGAACCGAGGAAGGAAGCCCCCACCGCTCAACCCCCGCCGGCTCCCGCTCCGCCCGCGGCTCCCGCTCCGCCCGCGGCTCAACCGCCTCCGACCGCGCCGACGGCCCAGCGCGGGAGGTTCGTCGTCCTCAACTTCGACAATGCCGACATCGAGACGGTGATTCACGCCGCCAGCGAGATTGTCGGCTTCAACTACGTCCTGGCCCCCGACGTCAGGGGGAAAGTGACCGTGCAGACCTCCACCCGGATTCCCCAGGAGGACGTCTTCAACGTCCTGCTCGCGATCCTGGAGGTCCATGGGTTCACCGCGGTCAAGTCCGATACCCTGTACAAGATCATCAAGCTCGAGGGAGCGCGGGAGCGCCCGGTTCCGACGATCATCGGCGCGCTCCCGGACCCGGGACGCGTCGGCGACGCGATCATCACCCAGATCGTTCCCATCCGCTTTGCGTCGGTGGCAGACCTCACCAACCTGCTGCGGCCGCTGGTCTCCGCGCGTGGGAGCGTGATTCCCCACCGGGAGACGAACCTCCTCATCATCACCGATTCCGCGTCCAACATCCGTCGGCTGCTCGAGATCGTCAAGCTGGTGGACGTGGAAGTCACGCTGGAAGAGCTCCAGGTCATCCCGGTGAAGTTCGCCGACGCCCAGGAACTGGCCCAGATTCTGAACCAGATCTTCGCCCCCGGCCGCGTCCGCCCCGGCGCCGTCCCCGCGGTCCTCACCCTCCCCGTGCCCGGAGCCCCGCCCGCAGTGCCCCGCCCCCCCGCTGAAGCCCCGGGCCCGGAGCGCGCACCCTTGATCGTCGCCTATCGGGGAATCAACGTGCTCATCGTCCACGCCCGGAAGCAGGAGATGGAGATTATCCGGCGCCTGCTCACTCAGCTCGATGTGGACATCTACGGCGGCCGGCGGATCTTCATCTACTTCGTCGAGAACGCCAAAGCCAAGGACCTGGCCGCCACGATGAACGCCATCTACGGACGGGGCGAAGGCGCCCCGGCCGCCGTGCGGCCTCCAACTCCACCCGGGGCTCCGCCCGTGCCGTACACGCCCCCGCCGCCACGGCCACCCGCGGCTCCGCCCGCCCCCGGCGGCCCCGAACTCGGGCTCGTGGAAGGCGAGGTGCGCTTTATCGCCGACGAGGTGACCAACTCGGTGATCGTCGCCACCTTCCCGCGAAACTGGCCCGACATCGAGGAAACGCTCAAAAAGCTGGACCGGATGCCGCGGCAGGTGCTGATCGAGGTCCTCGTGGCCGAGATCACGCTGACGGACGACATGCGGCTGGGCATCGAGTGGGCGATCCGAAGCGGGCGATTTGATGTGTCCGCCACCCCCTCGGGGACGCTCCCCGCCCGACCGACGTTTCCCATCCCCTCGCTGACGACGATCACTGGGGTCGCGCAGGGATTGAACTTCTTCACCTTCGCCACCAAGGACTTCTTCACCGCCCTGAACACGCTGGCCTCGGACAACAAGGTCAACATCCTTTCGAGCCCCTCGATCCTGACCACCGAGAACAAGAAGGCCGTGATCAATGTCTCGGACTCCGTCCCCATCGTCACGAGCCAGCAGGTGCCGATTGGCGGGACGACCCCGACCACTCCAACGACGACCACCGCCGTCGTCGGCACCCAAACGATCGAGTACAAGGATGCCGGCGTGATCCTGACCGTCACGCCCCGGATCGGTGAGCGGGGAACCGTGGCCCTGGACGTCAAGCAGGAGGTGAACGACCTGGGAGCCGCGGAACCCCCCACGGGTTCCCGGCGGTTCATCAAGCGGGAGGCTGAGACCTCCGTCGTCCTCGTCAACAACCAGACGCTGGCGCTGGGTGGTCTGATCAGGAACAAGCGGACCTTCACCCGGTCCGGCATCCCCCTGCTGAACCGGATCCCGCTCCTGGGCCTGCTCTTCGGCTCCACCGAGGAGAAGATCGAGAAGACCGAGCTGCTGATCCTGATTACGCCCCGCGTGCTCGGCACGGCGCTGGACGCCGCCAGGCTCACCGAGGAGATGAAGCGGATCACCCCGGGGATCCAGGAGT
>JACQWA010000002.1 GCA_016209425.1 Candidatus Rokuibacteriota bacterium | reverse complement strand
CCGCGCTCGAAGAAATCACGGAACGACTGCAACGGCAGGACGTGTTCTGCCGCCCGATCAAGGTGGATGTCGCTTCGCACAGCCCGCAGATGGACGCCTTGCGAGCCGAGTTGGTGCAGGTCCTGGACGGACTGAAGCCGCGGCGATCCGCCACGCCCATCTACTCGACCGTCACCGGCACGGTCACCGACGGCCATGAGCTCGACGCACGCTATTGGGTGCGGAATCTGAGGGAGCCGGTCCTCTTCTCGGTGGCGGTTCAACGGCTGCTGGAGGGCACCCACGAACTGTTCCTCGAGGTCAGCCCTCATCCGATCCTTTTGAGCGCGATCCAGCAAGGGCTTGATCACTCTGGCCGGGAAGGCGTCGTGCTTCCTTCGCTTCGCCGCGGGGAGGTACGGACGGTGTTGCTCGGATCCCTCGGCGTCCTCTACGCCCTGGGGCACTCGGTCGACTGGCCGCGTCTCTATCCGGACGGAGGCCAATGCGTTCGGCTGCCCTCGTACCCCTGGCAACGCGAGCGTTGCTGGCTCGAGACGGGCGAGCCGGGCACGGCCGTCCAGCCGGCCGGGGGCGGAGCGGCGCAACATCCCCCCCGGGGCCGGCACTTGAAATCCGCCCATCCTCCGGGAAGCCACTTCTGGCAAATCGACCTCGACAGGCAGCTGCTTCCCGCTGTCGAGGACCATCGTGTTCAGGGGGCTCGGGTCCTGTCGGCTTCCACTTACGTGGACATGGCCTTGGCCGCCGCGGCGGAGACTCTCGGCGCGGGGCCCTGGATGCTGGAAGAGATCGAGTTTCACCGGGCGCTCTTCGTGCCTGAGAGCGGGGCGCGAACCATTCAAGTCGTCGTCGCCCCGTGTGCGGAGGGAGGCGCGTCCTTCCACCTCTATAGCTGCGCGGGGGCCGGCGGGCGCGCGACGGAATCGTGGACGTTGCACGCGAGAGGAAAGATCGGCGATGATCCCGATCCTCGGGCTCCCGACGATCCGGAGCAGGCCGCCCCAGACGAGATCCGGACTCGGTGCCCGGAGGTGATGTCGCGCGAAGAGTACTATCGGCGCCTGGCCGAGCAGGGGATCCAGTACGGCCCCGGCTTCCAGCACATCGAGCGGCTCTGGCGCGGAGAGGGAGAGGCGCTGGGCAAGGTGCGGCTTCCCGAAACGCTCGAGCCCGAAGCCGACGCTCATCAACTCCACCCGGCGATCCTCGAAACCTGTTTCCAGCTTCTGGGGGCTGCTCTGCCGGTTGAAGCCAAGGACGTCGGGAGCGGGGATGTCTTCCTGCCGATCCATGTGGCCCGGGTTCGGGGTGCGGGCCTTCCCGGCCTCGGGCTCTGGGGTCACGCTCGTTTCCGCGAGGCGGCCGACCCTGGTGCGGGGAGTCTGGAGGGGAGTGTCCGCCTTCTCGATGAGACCGGACGCGTGGTGGTCGAGCTGCTCGGCGTCCGTTTCCGGCGTCTCGGCCCGGCGGCGCAGGGCGGCGGGTCGGGCGAGGTGGAAGAGTGGCTCTGCGAGCTCGAGTGGCAGGCGAGCGCGCCGTCGGAGGGACGGCAAGGCGTGGCGCCTTCGGGGGGCGCGAGCGGGGGAAGCTGGCTGATTTTCGCCGACAGCGGCGGAATCGGGGAGGCCCTCGCGGGGGTTCTCGGAACACAAGGCGAACAGTGTGTCCTGGTCTGGCCGGGCGACGGATACGAGCGACTGGACGGCGGGCACGTCCGGATTCACCCGGCGCGACGGGATCACGTGCGTCAGCTCCTGAAGGCTCTGGGGACCCCCGATTCCCCTGCCTGCCGGGGCGTGGTCCACCTCTGGAGTCTCGACGCCACGCCTCCGGAAGAGACGACGATCGCCTCCTTGGAAGCGGCGCAGACCCTCGGGTGCCACAGCGTCCTGACGCTGGTTCAGGAGCTGATTCAGGTCGGATGGAGCCAGCCGCCTTCCCTGTGGCTGGTCACGCGCGGCGCCCAGCCGGTCGGGACGGCGCCCGTTCCGCTGGCCGTGAGTCAGGCCCCGCTTTGGGGTTTCGGTCGCGTCGTTGCGGAAGAACACCCCGCCCTGTGGGGAGGATTGATAGATCTGGATCCCCGGGCACCGCCGCCGCAGGCTGCGGCCATGCTGGGTGCGGAAGTCCGGAATCCGGATCGCGAGCGTCAGCTCGCGTTCCGGAATGGGCAACGATACGCGGCCCGTCTGGTGCGCAGGCGAACGTCCGCCCCGCCGCTGCCTCCGCTCCCGTGGCGAGCGAACGGCACCTACCTGATCACCGGTGGGCTGGGCGACCTTGGCCTCGAGGTGGCCCGCTGGATGGCCGCGCAAGGGGCTCGGCGGCTCATTCTCCTCGGGCGTTCCCAGCTTCCCCCACGGTCGAGGTGGAACGAGGTTCAAGACGGGACTCGCCTTGCCCGCCAAGTCTCCCTCATTCGGGAGTTGGAGGCATTGGGGGCGAGCGTGCATCTGGCCGCGGTCGATGTGGCCGATGAAGCCGGGCTTGCGTCGTTCCTCGAGGCGTTTCGCGGGGACGGGTGGCCGCCGATCCGGGGCGTCTGGCATCTCGCGGGAGTCCTGGAGGATCGACTGCTGGAGCAGCTCGATGTCCCGGCGCTCGACGCGGTTCTGCGGCCCAAGGTCGTCGGTGGCTGGCTCCTCCACCGCCTTCTAGATGATGCGGCGCTGGACTTCTTCGTGCTTTTCTCTTCCGCCGGGTCGCTGCTGGGTCAGCCGGGCCAAGCGAACTACGCCGCCGCCAACGCATTCCTGGATGCCCTCGCGCATCACCGGCGCGCCCAGCGCCGCCCGGCCCTGAGCATCAACTGGGGGGCCTGGGCCGAATTGGGGTTTGCGGCGACCCCCGGGGGCCGGCGCCTCGCCAGGCACGCTGCGGTCCAGGGCATCGCGGGCATCCCGCCCAGGCAAGGGCTGGAACTGCTCGAACGATTGCTCGCGCAAGGCGCGACCCAGGCAGCCGTGCTTCCCGTCAATTGGCCGCGCTATCGCCGGGTCCATGGCGCTGGCAGCGAGCCATTGCTCCTGTCGGAGCTGGCGCGCGAACAAACCGACGTGGCGCCGGGGGCGGGGGGCCCGAGACCGAAAGGGAGTTTGAGCCGTGACGCGCTGATTGCCGCGGAGCCCGGCGAACGACAGCGGGTATTGGAGTCCTATCTCCGCGATCTCGTGGCCAGGGCCCTGGGGCTTCCCGCGTCCGACTTGGACATGCGCCAACCCCTGAACACCCTGGGCCTCGACTCTTTGATGGCGGTTCAGGTGAAAAACCGGGTGGAGACCGACCTGGGGGTCATCGTGCCGGTGGTGAGTTTCCTCGCCGGGCGCAGTGCCGCCGAGCTGGCCGGACAGGTGCTCGAGCAGCTGACCGCGCCGGTTCCCCCCTCGCCCGCTGCTCGGCTGGAGAATGCCGAAGAGCTGTTGGCAAATATCGATCGGCTCCCGGACGACACGGTGGACGCCTTGCTCAGCGCGCTGTTGGATGAAGAAGAGGAAGATACTCGATGAGCGACCTCCCGAAGCGCCTCTCGCAGCTCTCCCCGGGGGAAAAGCGCGCGCTTCTCGCGGAGCTGCTTCGGAAAGGGGGGCGCAAGCCCAGATCGTCCTATCCGCTCGGCTACACGCAGCAGGGCATCTGGTTCCTCTACCAGCTCGCGCCGGAAATGGCAGCCTACACCATCAGCGTCGCGGCGCACATCCGCTCGGCGATCGACGTGGCGGCCTTGCGACAAGCCTTTCAGGCGCTGATCGATCGCCACCCCGCCCTCCGAACCACGTTTACCGTGCGGAACGGCAAACCGATTCAGGAGGTTCACGATCACGCGCCGCTGCGGTTCGAAGAGACCGACGCCTCAACCTGGAGCCCGGCGGAGTTGAAGGAGCGGCTGGTCCAGGAAGCTCACCGGCCGTTCGACCTGGAGCGCGGGCCCGTCTTGGGGGTGACCCTGTTCCGTCGGTCCGCGGGGGACCACGTCCTGCTGGTCGCCGTCCACCACATCGCGATCGACTTTTGGTCGTTCGTGGTGCTGATGGACGACCTGAGCATCCTCTACCCCGCCCAAGCGACCGGCCTCGCGCCGTCGCTGCCACCTCTTCCCATGCACTACGCCGACTACCTTGCATGGCAGGCCGACATGCTGGCGGGCCCCGAAGGAGAGCGGCTCTGGAGCTACTGGCGGAGGCAACTCGCGGGTGAGCTGCCCGTGCTCGATCTCCCGACCGATCGGCCGCGACCGCCGGTCCAGACGTTCGCCGGGGCTTCGCACGCCTTCAGGCTGGACGAGGAACTGACGGGGCGGCTCAAAGCGCTCGCGAAGGCCGAGGGGGCGACGCTGTACATGACCTTCCTGGCGGCCTTCCAGGTGCTGCTGCATCGCTACACGGGGCAGGAAGACATTCTGGTGGCCTCTCCCTTGGCGGCTCGGACGCGGGCCGAGTTCGAAGGGATCGTGGGGTGTGTCACGAATCCCGTCATGCTGCGCGGGGACCTTTCCGGGAATCCCGCCTTCAAGGCCTTTCTCGCCCAGACGCGTCGCACGGTGCTGGAAGCGCTCGAGCACCAGGATTTCCCCGCTCTTCTCCTCGTCGAGCGGCTCAAGCCGCCTCGGGATCCCAGTCGCCCGCGGCTCTATCAGGTGATGTTCAACATGGTGAGGACGCATCGCCTCGAGGGGGAGGCCTTGGCGCAGTTCGCGCTGGGCGAGACAGGGTTCCGGACCAACGTGGGCGGACTCGACCTGGAGTCGTTCCATCTGGAGTATCGCGTGGCCGTCCTGGATCTTGAGATGACAATCGGCGAAGTGAGCGGAGGGATCTCCGCCCACGTGGTCTACAACACGGACCTGTTTGACGCCGCGACGATTGCCCGTCTGGAACGGCACTTCCGGATTCTGCTGGAAGGCATCGTCGCGGATCCCGATCGGCGGGTCGGGGAATTTCCGCTGGTGTCGGAGCCCGAGCGGCATCGGCTGCTCGTGGAGTGGAATGAGACCGGGGCGGATTATCCGAGCGAGTCGTGTGTCCACGAGCTGTTCGAGGCTCAGGCGAGACGGACTCCCGACGCGCCGGCGGTCGTGTTCGAGGGCCAGCGATTGACCTACGCCGAGCTGGACCGCCGGGCCAATCAACTTGCCCATTCGCTCCGGGCGCTCGGAGTCGGGCCGGACGCGCTGGTCGGGATTTGCGTGGAGCGTTCCCTGGAGATGGTGGTGGGACTCCTCGGGATTCTCAAGGCCGGCGGGGCGTATGTGCCCCTGGACCCGACGTATCCGAGCGCCCGCCTGGCGGTCATGCTGGCCGATGCCGAGGTGCGCGTGCTGGTGACGCAGGAGGGGCTCGTCCAGAGGCTTCCGCCGCATGGGGCGACGGTCGTTCGCCTCGACACGGGCTGGAAGAGCATCGCCCAGGAGCCCGAGGACGCCCCGGTGACCGGGGCGACGGCCGCGACGTTGGCCTACGTGATCTACACGTCGGGCTCGTCCGGGCGGCCGAAGGGTGTCCTGGTCCCGCATCGAGCGGTGGTGAACCACAGCGTGGCGGTCGCGAAGCGATTCGGGCTCGGACCGAGCGACCGGATCCTGCAGTTCGCGTCGATCAGCTTCGATGCCGCCGTGGAAGAGCTCATCCCATCGTGGTTGAGCGGCGCCACCGTCGTGCTCCGACCCGAGGGGGCGGCGCCCTCCGGGCCCGAGTTGCTCCGCCTCATCGAGCGAGAGCAGGTGACCGTGCTCAACCTGCCGACGGCCTACTGGCATGAGTGGGTGTACGAGCTCGACCTCTCAGGAGAGCGATTGCCGCCCTCGCTTCGCCTGGTGGTGGTGGGAGGCGAGAAGGCGTCGCCCGAACGATATGCGACCTGGCAGAAAGTGAGCGCCGGCGGGATGCGCTGGATGAATACCTACGGCCCGACCGAAGCCACGGTCACCGCGACAGTCTATGAACCGCCGTCCCCGGGAACTCCCGACCTCGCGTCGGAATTGCCCATTGGCCGTCCCATCGCCAACTCCACGATCTACCTGCTCGACGCCCACGGGCAGCTCGTCCCGATTGGCGTTCCCGGTGAACTCTATATCGGTGGCCCGGGTGTCGCCCGTGGCTATCTGAACCGCCCGGAGCTCACCGCCGAGAAGTTCGTTCCCGATCCCTTCGGCGGCGACGCCGGAGCTCGCCTCTTCAGGACGGGGGACCTGGCAAGGTATCGGCCCGATGGGAACATCGAGTACGTTGGGCGGACCGACCACCAGGTGAAGATCCGCGGCTTTCGCATCGAGCTGGAAGAAATCGAGGCAGTCCTGGGCCAACATCCCGGCGTGCGGGAGACCATCGTCGTGGCCTGCGAGGACGCCTCGGGCGAGAAACGCCTCGTAGGCTATCTCGTCGCCGGTCCATCCGCCCCGCCTTCCAGCGGAGAATTGCGCACCTTTCTGAAAGAACACCTCCCCGAGTACATGGTTCCCTCCGCCTTCGTCTTTCTGAGCGCGCTGCCGCTGACGCTCACCGGGAAAGTTGACCACCGAGCGCTGCCGCCACCCGACTGGGCGAGGCCCGTGCGGAAAGGCACCTTCGTCGCTCCGCGGAATTCCCTCGAGGAGGGCTTGGCCGGGATCTGGGCCGACGTGCTCGGCCTCGACCGGGTCGGCGTCCACGACGACTTCTTCGAGCTGGGCGGGCACTCGCTGATGACGATCCAGCTCATGGCTCGACTGCGCGACACCTTCCGGGTGGAGCTCCCCCTGCGGAGCCTGTTCGAAGCGCCGACCGTCGCGGGGCTGGCCGATCGCATCGAGGCGGCTCGACAAGCAGGAGCGGGATTCCCGGCGATCCCCCTCCGATCCGCCTCCGAGAAGCAGGACCTCGACTCCCCTGCGGCCGAGCATCGGCAACCGGCCTCCCGGCCCTGGTCACCCCTCGTGGCAATTCAGCGTGGCGGTTCAGGACCGGCGTTCTTCTGCGTGCATCCGGTCGGTGGCAGCGTCGTCTGTTACGTCGACCTGGCGCGACATCTCGGCCCGGATCAACCCTGCTACGGGCTCCAGGCACCGCTCGACGGCGAACGGGACCCCTTCACCGACCTCGCGGACATGGCCGCCCGGTATATCGAGGCGATCCGAGAGGTGCAGTCGCGAGGACCGTACTTCCTGGGAGGGTGGTCCTTCGGCGGGATCGTGGCCTACGAAATGGCCCGGCAGCTGGAACGGCGGGGCCATCGGGTCGGGGTGGTTGCCCTCCTGGATAGCTGGGCACCGGGATTCGGTATGACGTCTCGAGAGCTTGACGCGGCCGCCATGGTCGCCTTGTTCGCCAGAGATCTCGGAGGCCTTGCCGGGAAACGTCTGCCGATCTCGGCAGACGATCTCAGACGGCTCGGTGCCGACGATCAGTTGAAAATCGTCCGCGAGCAGGCGCTGAGGGCCAACATCCTGCCCCCCGAGACTGGACTCCTGCAGCTGGGCCAACTGCTGCGGGTCTGGACAGCCAACATGCGCGCCGCACTGAGCTCCGAGCCAGGACGGTCGTCGAGCCGCGTTGCCCTCTTCCGGGCCAGCGCGGGGGTCCCCGAGGCCTCGGCGGAGGGTCTTCCTGAGCTTCTTTCCGACCCCACACTGGGTTGGGGCAGGCTCGTTTCCCAGCGACTCGAGACCTATGCGGTCCCGGGGGATCATTACACGATGCTCGCGAGACCCCACGTCCAGGTCCTCGCCGAGCAGCTGCGACGGTGTCTCGCGCAGGTCCGGGCGGGCAATGACGGCCTTTGACCTGGGGGGGGCTTTGAGCTTGCCTCCGGCTACGTGGTTGCCCTCGCCGCGGAAGGACACGGCCGGCGTCTCGTCTGCCGGCAATGGCCGGAGTAGACCGATGCAGCGGGTGGCGGCTCTCCTCGTCAGCCTCCTTGGCGTCGCCGCCCTGGGGGCTGCGCCCCTCCCCGCCCAGCGACAGGTGCTGCCCAACGGCGCGGTCCTGCTGGTCTCCGAGCGCCCCGCGATCCCCATCGTGGTGGTGCGCGTCTCTCTCCCCGCGGGCTCGGCGTTCGATCCCCCCGAGGCTCCGGGGCTCGCCAACCTCACCGCCGAGATGCTCACCCGAGGGACCGCTCAACGGTCCGGCTCCGTCCTGGATGAGGCCATCGAATTCGTGGGTGGGAGCCTGGAGGCCCAGGCCGGCCGTGACGGCGTGACGGTGTCGCTGTCGGTGCTCAACAAGGACCTGGGGCTCGGGCTCGATCTCCTCTTCGAGGTGCTGACCCAGCCGGCGTTTTCCGAAACCGAGCTCCGCCGGAAGGCGAAAGAAATTCAGGCGGCGATCCGCCGCTCGGAGGAGAGTCCCGATGGCGTGGCCGCCCGCGCGCTCGCGGAACTCCTGTACCCCGGGCATCCCTACGGTCACCCGGTCGCCGGCACGGTTGAATCGGTGGAGCGGCTCACCCGCGACCAGGTGGTGGCGTTCTACCGGCGGCACTATCGCCCCGATGGCGCCATCCTGGTTGCGGCGGGCGACGTCAAGGTAGACGAGATCCGGAAGGAGATCGGCCGGCGGCTGGCGCCGTGGCGTGCCGCCGGGGACGCCCCGCCGCGGCCACCCCAGACCCCCCCGTCCCCGCCGGTCCAATCGCGGACCATCAAGCGCGAGCTCACCCAGGCCACTGTCTTCCTGGGTCGTCAGGCGGTCGGCCATGGCCACCCGGACTACTATCCGCTCGTCGTGGCCAGCTACATCCTGGGTGGTGGGTCAGCCTCTCGACTTTACTCGAGCATACGCGAGGAGCAGGGGCTCGCCTACGATGTATCGAGCCATCTCTCGGTAGGACGCTACGGCGCCGCGTTCGTGGTGAGCCTCCGGACGCGGACCGACGGCATTGCCGAGGCGATGCGCCTCGTGCGCGAGCAGATGACGAAAGCGGGGAGCGAGCTCGTGTCCGGAACCGAGCTGGCGAAGGCCAAGGCGTACCTGATCGGGAGCTTTCCCCTCAGGATCGACACGACGTCGAAGATGGCCGGCCTGCTCCAGACCGTGGAGGATTTCGGGCTCGGCCTGGACTACCCGGTCCGGTACCGCCAGGCGATCGAAACCGTCACGGCCGCCGACATCCACCGGGTCGCGCGGCAGTATCTCGACCCCTCCGGATTCTCGTCGGCGACCGTCGGGAATCTGCCCGTGATACAATGAGCGCCACATGGGGCGCGGCGCTCTGGCTTCGCTCGTCTTCCTGAGTTGCCTCCTCGGCAGTGCGCCCCTCTCTGCCGCCTCGTTCTCGCTCACGCCGCGTGAGACCCAGGAGGCCATCCGCTTCGGTCAGCGGAGTGTGGTCAGCGAGGAGTTCGGCCGCGAGTGGAAGACCGTCAACTCGTCGGGCGAGACCCTCACGGTGGTCACCCCGTTCTTCCGGCTGGCTCAGGCGGCTCGCAACGCGGCGTTCAGGGCTCAGAGCCTCAAGCAGCGGGAGATCGATGCGCTCCTGAAAGAGCACCAGCGCAGGCTCCTCGTCTGGGCCTTCCTCAAGGGCGGGGGAGAGGATTTCGCCCGCTGGTATCAAGCCGTCCTCCGGGTTCCGGGGAAGGGAGAAATCAGGCCCTCGTTCGTCCAGAACGAGCGAACAGCCCTCCGACAGGAGGACGGGCGCTTTCTCGCGCGCAGTATCTACGCCTTTCCCGCCGACGACCTCGACCCCAAGGGCCGGGTCACCCTCGTGGTGCGGGACAAGGACGAGCGGGAAGTGGCGAGGTTCGTCATCGATCTGTCCGCCATGCGCTAGCCCGAATTATTCTTCGTGAATAATCCAGGCGAGTGTCGTGCCGATAACCGTCGCATTGCGCTGACCGACACCGACAGGAGGGGAGGATGGTCACCAAAGAGCGCTTCAACCAGGGGATGACGTTCCAGCAGTACCTGGACCAGATGGGGACCAACAAGGAAAAGTTCCTGGAGTTCCTCAGGGAGATCAAGATTCGCCCCGAGGATCGAGAAGCCCTCCAGAGGCTCGGGAAAAAGCTCAAGGTGCTGGTCATCACCGAGGACTGGTGCGGCGACGCGCTCTACAACGTTCCCGTGCTCGCCCAGCTGGTGGAGGGCAATCCGAACGTCGAAGTGCGGGTCTTCCTCCGCGACCAGAACCCGGACCTCATAGACCAGTACCTGAACCAGGGGATGTACCGCTCGATTCCGGTCTTCGCCTTCTTCGACGAGAACATGAACGAGGTCGCCCGCTTCATCGAACGGCCGCCGAAGGTCACGGAGGTCATCGAGAAGAAGATGCTCGAGGTGCGTCGGGCCCTCAGGGCCGAGCACCTCGAGGAGTGGCGCCGGGCCGTGGTGGACGAGGTGCGCTCGCTGCTGAAGGTCTGAGGCGCCGAGGGAGCCGGTGCCGACCCACGGGTGGGTCGGGCTCTTCGTCGTCGGGGCGGCGGAGGTCCTGCTGGTCGCGGGACACCGTCGCGTCGGCGAGTGGTTCACGCCGATCGTCTGGACCGGCTACATCCTGTTCGTTGACGGGTTGGTGCACGCGCGAACGGGGCAGTCGTATCTGACCACCCGGCGGCGGGAGCTACCCGGGGTGGTTGCGGCCTCGATCGGCGGCTGGTGGCTCTTCGAGCTTTACAACGCGCCCCGTTTCTGGCGGGGCGGGGCCGATCTCCAAGGCCTCTGGTGGCAGTATCATAACCTGGAGCCGAATTTCTTCCTCCGGCTGGTCGGATACAGCTGGGCGTTCGCCACGATCTTTCCGGCGCTCTTCCTCACCGGGGAGTGGCTGAAGGCGACGATCCTGGCGGGCCTCAGCGGCCGGCGGTCGGTCAGGCTCCCTGGTTGGGCGCGCGCGGTCTCGATCTGTGTGGGCGGCGTCGCGGTGGTGCTGCCCCTCGTGGTTGTTTCCCAGTGGCTGGTGACGCTGGTGTGGGTCGGCTTCGTCCTCCTGCTGGAGCCGATCAACTACCGGCGGAACGCGCCCTCGTGGCTCCGTGAGACCGAGGCGGGGGACTACCGGACGCTGGCGGCTCTCCTCGGAAGCGGGCTGATCTGCGGGCTCCTCTGGGAGTTCTGGAACTACTGGGCGCTGACGAAGTGGACCTATACGGTCCCCTATGGGGGGAGCCTCAAGCTCTTCGAGATGCCGGTGCTGGGCTACCTGGGGTTCCCGCCGTTCGCGCTCGAGGCCTTCGCCATGTATACTTTTCTCCGCTCTCTCGTCGCACCGACTGACTCTCACCCCAACCCTCTCCCCGGCAGGGAGAGGGAGCGCTGACACTGAGGAGGGCTCTTATGAAGGCGATCCGCGTAAAATCCCACGGCGGTCCAGAGGTGCTCACGCTCGAAGACATCCCCGATCCGAAACCGGGGGCGGCAGAAGCGGTGGTGAAGCTCGAGGCGGCGGGCCTCAACTATATCGACGTCTACTACCGCACGGGCCTGTACAAGGTCCAACTTCCCCTGACGCTGGGCCTCGAAGGGGCGGGCGTGGTAACGGCCGTCGGACCGAACGTGACCGAGGTCAGAGTCGGCGACCTGGTGGCCTACACCGGGGTGGCGGGTGCCTACGCCCAGCTCGCCGCCGTCCCCGCCGCGCGGCTGGTGAAGCTCCCCGAGGGCCTGGACGCCAAGGCCGGGGCCGCGGCCATGCTCCAGGGAATGACCGCCCACTACCTCTCGCACTCGACCTACCCGCTCAAGCCGGGCGACTGGTGCCTGGTCCATGCGGCGGCCGGGGGCGTAGGGCTCCTCCTCTGCCAGATGGCCAAGATGCGGGGCGCCCGGGTGATCGGCACGGTCTCCACCGAGGCGAAGGCGACACTCGCGCGGGAAGCCGGCGCCGACGCGGTGATCCTGTACACCCAGCAGGACTTCGAAGCCGAGGTCAAGCGCGTCACCGGCGGCGCGGGCGTTCAGGTCGTGTACGACTCGGTGGGGGAAACCACCTTCGACAAGAGCCTGAACTGCCTGGCGATGCGCGGGATGCTGGCGCTCTACGGCCAGTCGAGCGGTCCGGTGTCGCCCTTCGACCCGGCCATCCTCAACCAGAAGGGCTCGCTCTTCCTCACGCGCCCGAGCCTCTTCCACTACACGGCGTCGCGCGAGGAGCTGCTCCAGCGGGCCGGCGAGGTTCTCGGCTGGATCAAGGCCGGAAAGCTTCGTCTCCGGGTCGACCTGACGTTGCCGCTGTCCGAAGCCGCGGAGGCGCACCGCCGGCTGGAAGGGCGGCAGACCACGGGCAAGGTCCTGCTGATTCCCTGAGGGGGGGCGCGCATGAACGTCGCGCAGATGCTCGAACGCTCGGCCTTCTATTTCCCGGAGCAGACCGCGCTGGTCTTCAAGGATCGGCGGTGGACGTATCGGGAGCTGGACCGGGACGTGTCGGCGCTCGCCTCGGGGTTGAAGGGGCTCGGGCTCAAGCCGGGCGAGCGCGTCGGGCTCCACCTCCCCAACTGGCCGGAGTTCGTCCTGACGTACTACGCGGCCCAGAAGATCGGCGTGGTTCCCCTCTCCCTCAACGTGACCTACAAGGCGGACGAGATCGCCTACATCTGCCGCGACGGTGAGGTGGCCGGCGTCGTCACCGCCGACGCCGTCGCCGCCAATCTTCCATCCCGGGACGACCTCCCGTCGGTTCGCCAGGTCATCCGCATCGGCGCCCCCGCCGAGGGGACGGTGGCGTTCGCCGGCCTGACCGGGGACCCCACCCTGCGCGCGCTGGACCTCGACCGCGAGGAGACCGCCGCGATCCTCTACACCTCCGCCACCACGGGCCGCCCCAAAGGAGTCATGCTGACCCACGCCAACGTCGTGTCCAACGCGTTCGCGACGTGCCACCACCTGCGGATGACGCCCGCGGACCGGGGTCTCTGCGCGCTCCCGCTCTTTCACTGCTTCGGCCAGAACTTCATCCTGAACGCCCTCGTCAACTCGGGCGGGACCCTGGTCCTTCAGGAACGCTTCGTCCTCGAGGAGTTCCTCGCGGCGATCGGCCGGGAGCGCGTCACCCTGCTCTACGCCGTCCCCACGATGTACATCCTGACCTTGGCCGGGGACACCAGGCCGTACGATTTTTCATCGCTGCGTCTCTGCTTCTCGGCAGCGGCCATGCTCCCTGCCGACGTGGAGCGCCGCTGGCACGAGCGGTACGGCCACTGGATCCACCAGGGATACGGCCTCACCGAGTGCTCGCCCTTCGCCTCGTACAACCACGACACGCTCTTCCGCCCCGGCTCGGTGGGGACGCCCATCGAGAACGTGGAGATGAAGGTCGTGAATGAGCAGGAGCGCGAGCTGCCCGACGGCGAGCTGGGCGAGATCGTGATCAAGGGTCCCAACGTCATGACGGGCTACTTCCGGAACCCGGAGGCGACGGCGCAGGCCGTCAAAAATGGGTGGCTCCACTCGGGCGACATCGGCTACCGGGACGCGGAGGGGTACTATTACGTCGTGGATCGCGTCAAAGACATGATCAACGTCTCCGGCTTCAAGGTCTTCCCGCGCGAGGTCGAGGAGATCCTCTTCCGTCACCCGGCCGTGAAGGAAGCGGCCGTGCTGGGGATCCCCGACCCGGTGAGAGGGGAGGCCGTGAAGGCGTTCGTCGTCCTCAAGGAAGGGGAGCGCGTCGATCCGGAGACGTTGCAGCGCCTCTGCCGGGAAAAGATCGCTTCCTACAAGGTGCCCGAGGCCATCGAGTTCCTTCCCGCGCTTCCCAAGAGCCCCACCGGGAAAATCCTGAAAAAGGACCTCCGGGTTCGGCGGTGAAGTGGATCCTGATTGCTCTCGGGGCGGTTGTCGTCCTGGCGATCGCCCTGCTGGCCGCGGTCCCCTATCTCGTTGACCTCCCGCGCATTCAGGCTTACATCGCCCAGTCCGCCGCCGAGGCCCTGGGCCGGGAGGTGAAGTTCTCGACCCTTTCACTCTCGGTGTTGCCGCTGCCCGCCGTCGTCCTGAAGGAGTTTGAAATCGCCGATGACCCTCGCTTCGGGAGCGCGCCGTTCCTCAGCGTGGGCGAAGGGCGCTTCCGGTTGCGCCTTGGTTCGCTCCTCTCCCGTCGCGTCGAGTTCGCCGAGCTGACGCTGGAGCGTCCGCGCGTGGGCCTGATCCAGGATGGGTCCGGGCAGTGGAATGTGGCGAGCCTTGGCGCAGTCTCGGCCGGTGGGCTGGTTTCGTCGAAGCCATCCGGCCGCGGGGCGCTGGTGGCGGCGGTTCCCGTCATCTCGCGCGTCCGGGTCGTGGACGGCGCCCTCTCCTATCAGGTCCGCCGTGAGAACCGGCCGCCGACGACCTACCGCGTGGAGGGCATGCGGCTCACCGTGCAGGGCCTCGGGCGCGGCAGTCCCATCCGAATCGAGGGCGAGGCTCAGGTCAGTCCGGGTCCCGTGTTCGTCAAGCTGGATGCGGCGCTGGGCCTTCCCCCTGGCGGGGGCGGGTTGACCGCCGCGCCCGTCACGGCAGACATCGCGCTCGACGCCGCGGACCTCGCGACGCTGGCGCCGTTGGTCGTGGGGCCGTCGCCGGCCTTGTCGGGCCCGGTCAAGGGGAAGCTGGCCCTCACCGGGACCGTCGGCCAGTTCCGGCTCGTGGGCCAGTTCGACTCGAGACACCTCACCCTGGCGGAGCGGCGGCCCGGCTGCCCACCCCCCGAGACGCGCCGTCTGACCGCGGAGTCGGTGCATATCCCGCTGAGCTACGAGCCGACACGGCTCACGAGCCGCCCGCTATCCGCGAACCTTTCGGGCGGGAGCGTCGCGGTCTCCCTCGAAGTGGCGTGGGAGCCGACGCCGCTCCTTTCCCTCAAGGAGATCACGATCAAGGCGCTTCCCCTCGCGCCGATCCTGGCGGACTACCTCTGCCAGGGGTACGCGGTGAGCGGGGCGCTGGATCTGACGGGCGAACTCTCGGCGCGGCCCGGTAACCTCCTGGGCACGATGTCGGGGCAGGGGCGGATGAAAATCGGCCCCGGCAAGGTCGTGGGGCCTGCGGCGCTGGCGCTTCTCGGGAACGTGACGCGCGTTGCCGGGGCGCTGTCGTCGGCCCTCAACGTGGATCTTCCCCCCTCGCTCTTCGCGTCGCCGGCGGAGTTTCGGTCGATCACCGCCACCTACCGGATCGTGGACGGACGCCTCACCACCCAGGATT
>JACQWA010000218.1 GCA_016209425.1 Candidatus Rokuibacteriota bacterium | reverse complement strand
GGTCGACACCGGTAGCCCCAATCCCCCGCCAAACGACGCTCGGCGCAGAAGTCGCAGGTGTAGGGACAGCCGCGGGAGTGCAGGATGACAAAAGGCCTGTAGAAAACGTAGTGCTGGGGGTCCAGCAAGTCCCAGCGGGGAGTCGGCATGCCGGTGAGGCTCGCGGGGCGCTCCCGGCGATAGAATTTCTTGAGCCGCCCGGTCGCGGCATCTTCCAACATCCGAGGAAAGACTTCTTCGCCTTCGCCGATGCACACCGCGTCGGCATGCTCGGCGATCTCCTCGGCGTGGAAGGTCGCGTGGGGCCCACCCATCAACACCGGGATCTTCCTCCGTCTGAACTTGTCCGCAATTTCGTAGCCTCGGAAGGAAGTGACCGTTCTGATCGTGATCGCGACCGCGTCCGCGGGGGCGGCATCGTTCACTTCCTCCACCGCGTCGTCGACCGGCGTCACGTCCCACTCTCTGGGCGCAAGAGCCGCCAGGTAGGGCAAGACCGCGCCCACCAGCTTTCGTTTGCGGAATTTGTACGGGACTCGAAGATTGCGGAAACGGTAGCCCGTCGCTTGAACTATCAGAAGCTTGGGCATGGAGGGCACTTCGCCCGGCGTTTGTTCGTCGTGATGGCGTCGAGGAAGCTGAAGGTTCCTAGGCTTTGACGTGTGCTTTCATCTCTGCCTCCCATGCACGCACGGGGCGTGTCAACTCATGTTTGCCGTGCGCTGGGTTATTGTTGGCGGGGATGAAGGCGGAGTCAAGCACGAAGTTGGGAGTGCACCCCTCAGGGGGGAGAGGATCAAGGTGAGAAGGAGAGTAGCCCTTGGAGCTGCCGGGCGAGGGCGGGGCCGGTGCCCGCCTCCTCGTGCTTGAAGTAGATGAACGTGTCCCGCCATCCCGTGCCGAGCTGGCTCACGGTCTGACTCCACGCCCTGAGGTCTTCCGCCGAGTACCCCTCATCGCGCAGCCTCAGGTAGCCGAAGTCCGCCGTGGCCACGAGCGGCGTGGTTCCCTTTTCGGTGTCGGCGATGCAGAGCGCCGCGTTCCGGGTCTTGAGCAGGGCGTACGTGTCCTCGGTCAACCACGATGCGTGGCGGAACTCGAAGGCACAGCGGAGGCCTGGGGGGAGGAGGGCCAGGAAATCCCCGAGCCGACCCAGGTCCCTCTTGAAGGACGGGGGGAGCTGAAAGAGGAGCGGGCCGAGTTTCGGGCCGAGCTGCCGCGCGACGTCCACGAAATAACGAAGGGGCTCATCCACGTCCTTGAGCCGGGCGTCGTGGGTGATTCGCTTGGGCGCCTTGAGGGCGAAGCAGAACCCGGCCGGGGTCTCGGCATCCCAGCCGGCGATTGTCTTGGCGTTCGGCATCCGGTAGAACGTGTAGTTGATCTCCACGGTGGCGAAGCGCTCGGCGTAATAGGCGAGCATCTTGGGGGCGGGGAACTTCTCCGGATAAAAGCTGCCGCGCCACTCCGGATAGTTGTACCCGGATGTCCCGATCCGGATGGCCACGGCGCTCGTGAGCTCCTTGACGGACGCGCGGGATGAGGCCGGTCTCAGCGGGGGATCACGATCCGGTTGAAGGTCTCGGCGTAGGCGAACCCCTTGGGCTTGCCCAGCTGGGCCGACCGCTCGCGCACGCGGGCCTCGAGGGCGGCGAAGTCGCCCATCTGGCTGGCATGGCAGGCCAGCGCCTTGAGCTTGAGGTCCATCGCGTCACTGATGTCCACCACCACCTCGGGGTTCTCCCACCACATGAGGTAGACCTCGCGCACCTTGTGGGGCTCGAGCCCCCGAGCCAGCAGCTCGGGGAAGGAGAGGTGATCGCGGGCGAGCGGGTAGACGCAGTCGAGCGCCACGCCGGCCGCGATCCGGTGGTCGCGGTGGGAGGCGTAGAGGTTCAGGGACCGGAAGGGGTTCTGAGTCACGATGAGGTTCGGCCGCCAGCGGCGGATCTCGGCCGTGACGTCGCGGCGCACTTCCCGGGTGTCTTCCAGCTCGCCGTCCGGATAGCCGAGAAACCGGACGCGCTCCACGCCGAGGGTGCGGGCGGCGTTGAGCTGCTCCTCCGCGCGGATCTTCGCCAGCCGCTCGGAGGTCATGGCGCGATCGCCCGACCCCTTGTCGCCGTTGGTGAGGATGACGTAGGTGACCTCCTTGCCCTCCCTCGCCCACTTGGCCACACTGCCGCCGCAGCCAAACTCGGCGTCGTCGGGGTGCGCCACGACCACCATCACGCGTCGGATGCCTTCAGTCATGCCCACTACTTTTTCAGAAATCCGTTCCCCCGTCAAGGCGAGCCGGGAGTGCTTGTACGCCTCAAGACGTGGTTTTATAATGAAACCGGAGGACGTTCGGGTGACCAAAAAGGCCAAATCGGAGTACCTGATCCAGGCCGTCAGCCGTGCGCTGGATCTCCTTGAGGCGTTCTCCACCAAGGAGGGGGCCCTTGGGGTGACCGACCTGGCTCGCAAGCTGAAGCTCCATAAAAACAACGTCTTCCGCCTGCTCGCGACCCTGGAGACGCGGGGGTATGTCGAGCAGGAAAAGGAGAGCGAACGTTACCGCCTCGGTGTAAAGGTGTATGAACTCGCCGCGGTCTTCCTCCATCACCTGGACCTCCGTCGCCAGTCACGGCCTCATCTCGAGGCCCTGGCGGCAAAGACCGGGGAGACGGCCTACCTGGCCGTCCTGGACCGCGCCTCAGCGGTCTATGTGGATATGGTGGAGAGCGACCAATCGGTCCGGGTCGCACCCCGGCTCGGCAGGCGGTTCCCGGCTGTGGCGTCCGCCGCGGGACAAGTGCTCCTCGCGGCGCTTCAACGCGAGCAGCGGGAGGCGGCGCTGGCCGGCCAGGCCGAGGCCGCTCGGATCCTGGAGCGGTTGGCCGGTGTGGCCGCCCAGGGGTATGCGATTGATTCCGAGGAGAGCGAGCCCGGAATCGTCGCGGTGGCGGCACCGATCCGGGACCTGACCAAGCGGGTCGTCGGCGCCGTCGAGTGCGGCGCCCCGAGCTTTCGCTGGACGCCTGAGCGCCTGACGGGGGAGTTGGCGCCGCTCGTGACCGGCACGGCGCAACAGGTCGAAGCGGCGCTCGGCGTCGAACCTCACGCCTCCTGATCCTGTGCGCCGAGGGTTTGCTGGCCTCGTGCTAATCCTCGCGGGCCTCCCGCTGCTCCTCCTCGGGCCACTCGAGCTGGGGGCGGTCCGGATAGGCGGGGTGAGTCTCGCCTGGTGGTACGGGGGACTTGTCGGTCCGCTCCTCGCCCTTTGCGTCACCCTCTCCTGCCTCGGGGCTCCGCCGGACGATTCCGACCGGTCCCAATGAAGGGCCGGGGAGGCTGGCGCCCGGCGGCCCGCCTCGTCTCCGCCTGGGTGACTCCGGTCCTTCTCCTCGCTGTTCCCACGAGCCTGCTCGGTGGCGGGCGTGAAGGGCTCTGGGTGGCGCTCCTCTTCGTGGTCGCGCCGCTGTTCGCCATCCTCGTGGCCGCCGGTCCGCTCGGGCCGGCATCCGAAGCCGCCGAGAGCATCTTCCCGCTCGTCGCGATGCTCCTCGTCGTTGGCCTGATGGTCTGGGCGAACCTGAGTCTGGCGGGGGATATCGCGGCCTGGATGGGCCTGTCGCGCTGGCGCGGCATCCTCCCTGTCGCTGCGGCCACCCTCGGTCTCATGCTCTGGCCGAAAGCCTCGCGTGCCTGGCCCTGGCTCGTGCCGGTGGGACTTCTTGCTCTGCTGCTTCCCCTGTCGCTCGTCCTGGGCGGGTCCGATCCGTCTCCGATCTCAACATGGAACCAGGTGGCTTCGCAGCCCGCGTTCCGGTTCCCCGCCGACAGCCCGTGGGTGACCGAGGGGCGCGCCGTCGATCCCCGTGGGGGCTCCCTCGTTCTCGTGTTTGAAGAGGAACACCGGCTGACACCGCTCGACCCTGGGTCGCTCCGCGTTGAGGTCGTGGATCGCGGGCAGCTCCAGGTGCAGGAGTGGAAACTCGCTCCGGGGCAGTCGGTGACCCTCCGCCCCAGCGACCGGCTTCAGGTTGACACCCCGAGACGCCTCAAGTTCGAGGCGGGTAAGCGCATCCCTGGCGCTCCTATATCGGGGATCGCGTGGGCGGATTCCCCCCTGTGGGACCGCCCGCTCGCCCTGGTTCGTCTCGTCGGCCTCGGCGTCACGCTCCTGGGGGGCGCGGTTGCCCTCGTGGGCATCGCGGGCTCCACGCCGATGACGCGCTCGACCGCCGGGCTCGCGGGGGTCGTTCTCGTGATTCTCGCGGCGTGGGGCCAGTGCTGGGCCATCTATGCCGCCCGCTGGGCGCCGGAGTTCTTCCTGGGCGGGGTCACGGCCGCGACGCTCCTGGAGCTTCCGGT
>JACQWA010000241.1 GCA_016209425.1 Candidatus Rokuibacteriota bacterium | reverse complement strand
TCACCCCGTCGAATCACGCCGGGAAGGATGAAATCGCAGTGGGCGGGGTCGTCGGCCGTGTTGACCCACACGCCCCGTTCCCGTCCTTCACGGGCAACGGCGGCGTTCGCTTCGCGGTCACCGGTGGCGGCGAAGGCGAGCTGGGAGTCTGCCAGGTCCCCGTGCCGATATTCCCGCCGGATGTGGCGGATCTTCCCTTCTGAGGCAAGCGTTTCGAGCACGGTCCCCAGCGCGGGACTCACGACCGTCACGGCAGCCCCGGTCGCGAGCAGCCCTTCGACCTTCCTCTCGGCGACCGGACCGCCGCCGATGACGAGGCACGCTCGGCCAGTCAGTTCCACGAGGACCGGGTAGTACCCCATCGCCTAACCCTCGACTCCGTGGGGCGGGCGGCCGGGCGATGAGTCCCGCGTAACCCCCTCAACGGGCTCACCCGCCAGGAACTCCCTGAGTTCGTCATCGGTGTGCCGAGCACAGAACTGGCGGAAGTTTTCTCCCTGCCGGCGCTCGGCGAGGTACACCCCGAGGAGGCGCTCGATGGCCCCCGGGACCTCCATCGCAGGAATGCGATAGCCGATGGGGCGCGCCTTGCCCTGGTACTTGCCGACCGCGCCCCCGACGCAGAAGTAGTAGGCGTCCACGAGCTTCCCGTCCAGCTTGATCTTTTTCCCCTCGATGCCGATGTCGGCGATCCAGTGCTGGCCGCAGCTATTGGGGCAGCCAGTGATATGGATCTTGACGTGCTGATCGAAACCTGGCAGCCGCGCTTCGAGCTCTTCGACGAGCCAGCGGGCGAACCCCTTGGTTTCCGTGAGGGCGAGCTTGCAGAACTCGGTGCCGGTGCAGGCGATGGTCCCCCGCCAGAATGGGGAGGCGTTGATCCTCAGCCCGGCGGCCTCCAACTCTCCCGCCAGTACCCCGCTGCCCTCGCGACGGACGTGGGGGATGAGGAGGTTCTGCATGTTCGTCGTCCTGAGCTCGCTCGTGCCGTAGCGGTCGGCGAGGCCGGCGATGAGGCGCATCTCGTCCGGGGCCATACGCCCGCGGAGGACCGCCACTCCCGCATAGACGTATCCCGCCTGCTTCTGCGGATGGATCCCCACATGGTCGCGGTAGACATCCTCAGGCGGATCCTCCGGGACTGCCGGGTCCGGCTGGAAGCCCAGATGCCGCTCGAGCTCGGCCTGGAAGCGCTCCGTGGTCCAGCCGTGGGTGAGGAAGAGGAACTTGAGTCGCGCCTTCTCCCGGCTCTGGCGGAGCATGTCGCTATCGCGGAAGATCTCCGAGATTGCCCTGACGACGGGCAATACCTGGTTCCAGTGGATGAAGGCGTTGAGCCGCACCCCCAGGTGGGGCTCGGTCGAGAGCCCCCCGCCGACCCGGACCGAAAAGCCGATCTCCCCAGTTTCCGCGTGGGCGAGGGCCGTCAGGCCGATGTCGTTGATTTCGGGGTAGGAGCACCAGACCCGACAGCCCGTGATGGAGATCTTGTACTTGCGCGGAAGGTTGTAGAACTCGGGATTCCCGTTGAGCATCCGCGTCGCCGCGTGAACGAGGGGCGAGGCGTCTACGATCTCGTCGGCGTCGACGCCGGCCAGGGGGCAGCCGGTGATATTCCGCGTGTCGTCCCCGCATGCCCCCATCGTGGTGATCCCGCACCGCCAGAGGCTCTGAAAGACCTCGGGGAGATCCTCAATCCGGACCCAGTGGAGCTGGACGTTCTGGCGGACGGTCAGGTCCGCGATTCCCCGGGCGTACCGTTCAGCGAGGTCGGCGATCGTACGGAGCTGATGAGAGAGGAGGAGTCCGTTTGGGATGCGGATGCGTACCATGAAGTAGGGGACGGCCTTTCCCTCGCCGCCCTTGCCTCCGACTGCGCCCGCGCCATCCCCTTGCGTGTAGACTCCCCACCATCGAAAGTACGTGTTGAGCCACTCGGGGGGGATGGTCTCGTACCCATCACGGGCGAAGCGGAGAATCTCCTGGAAATGCTCCCAGGGATTCAGCTCCCGCTTGAGCCGCTCGATACGCTGAGCCTTGGTCTCCATCAGGGTCTCGCTCATCTCGCCGCTCCTCCAAAAGCAAAAAGCCGAGGGCGGAGCCTCGTGGGGCTCGGACCGCTCGGCCTTCTGTCTTTGCTTCGACGTTCGCCTTACTGCGGGGGAATTCTTATCCGGTGAAGCGCAACGGCACCTCCACCCATGATTTACAGCGCGAACACTTCGCGCTCACGCGGCCAGTGCTGGAGTCCACCCGGAGGACGGCATTCCGGATGATGACCTCGCCGGGAGCCCTCAGCACAATCTTCGCCCGGCACACGAGACAGCGCTCGGCGCTACTCGTGGGTCTATCCGCCCCTTGGGCGACTGCTGGCTGGGCCATAGTCCGTAGGTTAAAACTACTACATTTGTACATCGGAAATGTCAAGAACTTCCTGCGCGGGTGAGGGCAATGTCCGGCCAAATGCCAAGTATCATGCTGTTTTCTAAAGGATTTGCCCGCCCGGTCGATGAGCCCGGCGCTGAGGCCGTAGAGTGAGGAGATCGCGCCGGGCCAGCGACCACAATCCGAGGAACTTGGTGCCCTGCTTACCAGGCGAGGTCCCCGAAGAATTTTTCGGCGGCTCCAGAGAAAGAGCGGCGACGCGCAGGGGTATGCCTTCACCGGGGCCAGTACATGATTACCGCGACCCCCGCCAGGCACATCGTGGCTCCGATGAGATCGAACCGATCAGGCGCGATCCCGTCGATGGTCCATCCCCAGAGCACCGAGAGGAGAACGAAGATCCCGCCGTACGCCGCATAGACTCGGCCGAAGTGCGCCGGTTGGTAGGTCGGGACGATGCCGTAGAGGATTAGAACCGCGGCCCCCAGCGCCCCCACAAACCAAGAGGCCCCGTTTCGCCACCACTGCCAGACCAGGTAGCCGCCCCCTATCTCGCAGAAGGCTGCCACGACGAACAACGCGATGGATTTGCCCATCAGGATCATTGTCGGCCCTCCCGTCCACGCGCGCTCCGTGAGTGAGATGTTGCGTATACTGGCACAGGTCTCAGGTGAGATACCATGAGCGATTCACAACTCCCCGACGAGGCCCTGATGGAGGCGGTGAGAGAGGGAAGGCCGGCCGCCTTCCAGACCCTCTACGACCGTCACCACCGGGGCGTGTTCAGCTTCCTCCTCCGTTCCCTCGGTGACCGCCAGGCGGCGGAGGATCTGCTCCAGGAGACGTTCCTCCGGGTGTTCGGCCACCGGGAGGACTACCGCCCCACGGCAGCCTTCAGGACCTGGCTCTTCACGATCGCCCGGAACTTGCTCATCGATCAATTGCGCCGGGGAAGGGCCGGCTTCGAACGCGACAACGAGGAGATCCTGGGGATGGTCGCCGATCCTCGAGCCACGCCGCTCCAGGAAGCCGAGGCCCGGGAGCTCGGTGACCGGCTCCAGGCAGCCCTGCTGGCTCTCCCGCCTGCGCAGCGGGAAGTCCTCCTCCTGAGCCGGTTCGCCGGCCTGAGTGCTGAGGAGGTTGCAAATGTGACCGGGGCTTCTCCCGCGGCGGTGAGGGTGACCCTGCACAGGGCGCTCCGACGCTTCCAGGATCTGCTCGGGGCCGTGTAACAAAGTCGGGGCGACTTCGTTTAACAGGTTGAGGCAGCGTTCGGTGGATTGTGAGCAAGTGAGGGACTACTTCTTGGCCGCCATTCCGGCACCGCAGAAGGTGCCCTGGCCCGAGGCCGTGGCCCGCCATCTGGAAACCTGCGAGGGCTGCGGGGCGGAACTCACAGGCCTTGAGCGGACCTGGGCGCTCCTGGCGAGGTGGCCGGAGGCGACTCCCGGGGAGGAGGTCCGCGAGCGCCTGATGCGCCGCGTGAGGCGCCGACTGTTGAGGGAATCGGTCGCGACGGTCGGCGGGTGGACCCCGGCGGTCCTGATGGCTGCGGTGGGCGTCGGGCTGTCGCTTCTGTTCTCGCTTCTCGTCCCCTACTCCGTGCTGCTTTCGCTCTGCCGAGAGGCGCTTCAGGTCTCCGAGTCCAACCCGGGCGTGTACGTCCTGGCCGGAGCGGTGTACGGGCTCCCGCTGGCGCTGGGCGTGTGGCTCATCCGGCGGCAGGCGCTGATCGGCGGTGTGGTCGGATCGCTCGAAGCCAGCCTCCTGTTCCTCGTGATCCTGGGCCCCTATGTCATCGCCCAGTGTCGGGAGTTCGCGCCGGCCCTTCAGGTCGCCTTTGTCTCTGGATTGGGTGGGGGGGCCGTGGTCTCGAGCCTGGCGGCGCTCGGGCTCTTCCGCCTTGTTCCGCTCAGCCGGCTTCAACATTAGGGAGGAGGCCTGAGAACATGGCTTGGCGACTCGTCTCATGCACAGTTCCCGCTCCGGGATGCCCGGGATGATGATGCCCATAATGCCGATGATGGGGGACATGGGCCGGATGATGCAGTTCTGCGCCCAGATGATGAACCAGATGGCTGGGATGATGGTCCCCCAGCCCGCGCCGGCTCCACCGTCGCGTTAGATGAAGCTGGCGGTCGCTGCCGTCATCCTGGCCGGCCTGCTTTCGGGAGCGTGGCACTCCGAGGCGGAGGTCCGGGATCACACGCTGCGGCTCACGAGTGCCATCTGCTCAGGGTGAGTGCCACTCATCCACCGCGCCCTGGAGGGGCGCCCGGGCGTCCAGCGCGTGAAGGTAGATCTCGCGAAGGGCGAGATCCTGGTCACGTACGACGACAACCTCACGTCTCCGGAGCGCCTGGCCGAAGCCGTGAAGGCGGCCGGCTTTTCGGCGGACGGTCGAGAGTCGTGCGCAGGATGGCGGCGGTGGGTGGGCCGCTGCTGAGGGGGGAGGGACAAACCGCGTGTTCCCAAAGGTTGCTGCTCGGCAAGTCGTGCTCCCGATCCTTGTCGTTCTCATCTGGGCGGCGGGCTCCTCGGCGGGCGCTTCTCCTGAGGCCATGAAGGTCCTGGAGATTCAGCCGCCTCGGGAGCCGATCCCTGCGCCGAACGTCGCCCTCACCACACTCCAGGGCAAGCCGTTCTCCCTCCACGACCTCAGGGGCAAGGTCGTCCTCGTGAACTTCTGGGCGACCTGGTGTCTGCCCTGCCAGTGGGAGATGCCCCTGATGGACAAGCTCTACCAGGCCTACAAGGCCCAGGGCTTCGTCGTCGTGGCCATCTCGCTCGACCAGGAAGGCGCGGTGGTCGTGAAACCCTTCGTCCAGGAGAAAAAGCTTACCTATCCGGTCCTCCTGGACCCGTCGCTCAAGGGGGCCAGGCAGTTCGGGCTGGTCGGCGTTCCGGGCACCTTCCTGGTCGGCCGCGACGGGTTCCTCAAGGGCATCACGTACGGGCCGAAGGAATGGGACGGCCCGGAGGCCCGGGCGCTCATCGAGTCGCTGCTCCGGGCCGCCAAGGATTCAACACGCTAGACGGACACAGGGAGGGCACTCGTATGTTTGAGTGGTTGCTGAGCAAGTTCAACCGGCGTTGTCCCGTCTGTCGCCAGCCGATCGTGGGGGAGGGGATCCGCAAGGGGCTCCGGGTGTTTTGCTCCCCGGGCCATGTGGAGAAATTCGCCGAGGAGCAGGAGGCCAGGAAGCGGGCCCTCGGCCGGATGAGCAACAAGAAGGCCGGCGGCTGCTGCTGATCTGCCGGTGCCTCTGATGGGCGCGCGAGCGTCGGCGATCCGGGCTCTGTTCCGCGCGTCGGGGCATCTGCTTTCCGCCTTCTTCCTGAATTGTGTCCAAGGGGAAGGGGTGAGGGGCCCGGGCCGCGGCGGAGCCGATGGCAGAGCGCAGTCGTGAGGAATTGGAGCTGGCGGCTCAGGAATGGGCTCACGCCAGGATGCTCTGGCGGAGGGGGTCGCGACGTATCCCGGAGGCCGGGGAGTGAGGGGGAAGTTCTTTGGTTTCGGCGCGGTGCTGGGAGCCTTCGGCGCGGGCTTCTGTTGTCTCGCTCCGGTGCTGTTCGCGGCTCTCGGCGTTAGCACCGTTACCAGTCTCACGCTGCTCCAGTACGTCGTACCCTATCGCAACTGGCTCTTTGGGTTCACGTTCCTGGCGCTCGTGGGGGGCTACCTCCTGGCCTGGCGCCGGCGGCGGAGGATGTCCTGGTGGGATTGGGCGATGCTCGGGGGGGCGACGCTCGCGGTGATCGGCTTCCTCGGGTACACGATCTCTCTGGAAGGTCTGCCGCGCTGGCTCTGGCGCTGAGGGGCACGGATGCTCGGCACGATGAGCAAGCTTGGAATCCTCGGGACGGTAGCGTCCGCCGCCGTGAATCTCGGCTGCTGCGCTCCGCAGGTGCTTGGTCCTCTGGCGGGGGTCCTCTTCGCCGGGGGCCTCCTCGGTCGCGTCCCCCCCTCGTGGCAGCTTCCCCTCCTCTACGGCTCGCTGGCCGTGGCCCTCGTGGGCTTCGGGCTCGGGTGGAGGCGGCACGGGCGGCTGACTCCCGCACTGCTCTTCCTCCCAGGGGCGGGCGCGGTCCTCTACTCCCTTCACGAAGCCCTGGACGTCTCGGCCCTGAAGGTCTTCTTCTGGGGTGGGTTCGGCCTGCTCCTGGTGGCCGTCGTGTGGGACGCCTGGCTGACGTTCCGGGCGCGTGGCTGCCGGAAGGCTCTCTCGTGGTTGGAGGCGTCCAGATGACCCCGCCTCCCCGACCGAGGTCGGTGAAGGGATACCTCCTCCTCGGGTTGGCCTTCATTACCTGCCCGTGCCACCTCCCCCTCCTGTTGGCAGTCCTCGCCGGGACCGGCCTGGCCGGCGCCCTGAGCCAGTACTTCGGGCTTGTCTTCCTGGTGCTGAGCGTGATCTTTGTGTCTTCCTTGATCTACGGGCTCAAGGTCCTGAAAGGGAGCGAACAGAGGAGGACGTGATGGCGAAAGAGGTCGTCGTCTACGCGCAGCCCGGGTGAGGGAGCTGCGAGGCGGAGAAAGAGTTTCTTTCTCACAAGGGCGTCCGGTTCACGGCGAAGAACATTCGCGAGGATCCCGCAGCCCTCGCGGAGCTCCAGCGGC
>JACQWA010000226.1 GCA_016209425.1 Candidatus Rokuibacteriota bacterium | reverse complement strand
GCGCTGAAGGCATCTAAGCGCGAAACCCGCCTCAAGATGAGACCTCCCAGGGCGCAAGCCCTCTGAAGGCCCCTCGGAGATGACGAGGTTGATAGGCCGGGGGTGTACGCGCCGTAAGGCGTTCAGCCGACCGGTACTAATCGGCCGTGCGGCTTGACCACGGTTTTCTTATTCTTGATTTCGCCGCTGTCCCGAGAATCGTCCGCGGTTGTCGAAATTCCTGAGGACTGGGTCGCGCCCTCCTTGAAGATTCCCCGGCGGTGGATCACACATGTTCCGCGCGGGGGAGTCCTGAGGGGGATGCGAATCCCCCTCAGTGTTTTCCCGGTGGCGTTGCCGGAGGGGCCACACCCGTTCCCATCCCGAACACGGAAGTTAAGCCCTCCAGGGCCGATGGTACTGCGCTGGTAACGGCGTGGGAGAGTAGGTCGCCGCCGGGGTAAATTTACCTCGAAAGGGGGCCTCAACGGCCCCCCTTTCGAGCATCGCGCATTCGATTGCGCCGGCGAAACCGGCGCTCGAACCGTACGCCCGGGTCGCAAGGCCCGGGTGTTTCTATGTTGAGAGCGTGAGAGCGCAGCCGACATAGAGGCCCGGAAGCATAGCCGATGCCAGGCGGATCACCTTGCGCGCGGCACGCTCACGTCGGCGGGCCATCGGCCGGCCCAGGCGGGCCGGTGTCGGTGGTGGCCGTGGTCGCCAGCCGCCGCTCGGCGACGCGGGAGATGGAGGCCTTGAGATCGGAATGGGCGTCGAGCAGACGGCGGAAGTCGGCGACGTCGAGGGCGAGCAATTGGCACTCGGTGACCGCCGTCACGGTTGCCGTGCGGACGGTGTCGTGCAGCAGTGCGATTTCGCCGAAGTACTGTCCCGGGCCGAGCCGACGCGGGGTGGGCTGAACGTCCGCCTCGAGCTCGCCGGACATGATGAAGAACATCGCGTCCGCCGGCTCGCCACGACGGACAACGACGTATCTGGGGGGGATCACCTCCCGCCTGAGCAAGCCGGCGATCTCGGCGATGCGAACAGCCTCGAGGCCGGCAAACAGCGGCAGCTTGGCCACGGTCTGCCAGGTGACGACGAAGTCGCGCTTGCGGATCTCCACGGCGAACCCGGTCGCCAGAATGCCCGCTGGCACCGCGAACATGGCGATGCCGAGGATCATGACCAAGCCGCCGAATACCTTGCCCCACGCTGTGATCGGAGCGATGTCGCCGTAGCCAACCGTCGCCACCGTCACGATCGCCCACCACATGGTATGCGGGATGCTCGCGAAGACCTCGGGTTGGGCCTCCCGCTCGAGCAGGAACATGACACCGGAGCTCAGCACGAGCAACACCGCCATGACCAGCAGGGCCCCGAGCAGTGGCCGGCTCTCGTTGCGGATCACGGCTGTGAACAGCGCCAGGGCCGGCACGTAGCGCGCGACCTTGAGCAGCCTGCAAAGCCTCAGGACGCGCAGCCAGTCGGGGTTGATGGGCAGCAGCAGGTTCAGAAAAAATGGCAGGATCGCCACGAGGTCAATGACCCCGAAGGCCGAAGCGGCATAGCGGAGCCGCGCTCGCCACGGGTCGACCGCCCGACCCGGGTCGTGCTCCGGCGCGACCCACAACCGGAGCACGTACTCGATGGTCAACACCCCCACCACCACAAGCTCGATCGCCGCGAACAGAGCTGCGTAGCGACCGGCGACGGCTTCGACCGTCTCGAGAGCCACGGCTGGAATGCTCGCCGCGATCACCGCGATGATGAGGACTTTGACCGCCGTCTTCGCGAGCGAGCGCGCGTCGTGGACTTCGAGCAACGCGTGCACCTGCGACCGCCAGCGGTGAGTCATGAGGGCTGCCTCGTGGCACGCACGAATTGATCCTGGCGCCGGCTCGGGCCGGTCCCGCGGTCCGGCCGCGCTCACGGGCCCGCCGGTGGCCTTGCCCTCGGCAAAGACTCGACGATGGCGGCGTCCGGGCGGCGCAGCACGTATCCGGCCCCGTCGTCAGAGAATCGGATCATCCCGCCTCCTAGAGGATGAGCCGGACGGCGAGAATATAGAGCCCGCTGACGAACTGGAACACCGGGCCCACGACGTAGCGGGTGGCGCCCGTCATCACCAGGAGCAGCAGGATGAAGGGGCCGTACTGCTCGAGCTGGTTCAGCCGAGACCAGGACCCACGCGGCAGGAAGTACGGGAGGAAGTGTCCGCCATCGAGGGGGGGCAAGGGGATCAGATTGAAGATGGCCAGCGCCAGATTGAACTGGTAGATCCAGATCAACAGGCCGCCGAGCGGCTCGGCGATGAAAGGGATGTTCCCGAGGCGCCGAAGCAGGACGAGCGCGACCAGGCCGACGAAGGCCGCGACGAGATTGGAGATGGGTCCCGCGGCGGCGACCCACGCCATGTCCCGCACGGGATGTCGCAGGTTGACCGCATTCACCGGAACGGGCTTGGCCCATCCGAAGCCGGCGAGCACGAAGGCAATGGCCCCCAGGGGATCAATGTGGGGGAGCGGGTTCAGCGTGAGCCGCCCCTGCATCCGGGCTGTGGGATCGCCCAGGCGGTCCGCCACCAGGCCGTGGGCCACCTCGTGAACGGTCACGGCCAGGAGGAGGGCCGGGATCTTCAGGATGAGGGCCTGCAGGAAGGCGGCAGGATCGCCGAAGAGGTCGGTCATCCGCCGCCGTGGGGGACGCGATCGTCAGGGGTGACATCGGTGGACGCCGGCTCGCCTGCGATCCGGTATCCCTCGTCGAGCCAGACGCCGAGGTCGATGAGCCGGCGGTTCTCCTCCCAGACGATCTCACGTCGGCAGACGGGGCAGCGCGGGAGGAGACGAGGGTGATCAGGCGGCAGGAGGGTCATCGGTCGAGGCCGCTCCACGGCCGACACGGGGTCAGCTTCACCCGCACCCCACGTTCCAGAAACGGGGGCTGTAGCTCCAGTAGAACGCGTCCTCCCACTCGGGGTCCAGCGCTCGAGGAACCTCCACGAGCGTCAGCCCCGTGGAGTGAGAGCTGGGCGTTTGAGTGGCCGTGGCGTCGGTGAGGGGCGTCGGGGTCTCCATGTCGATAGGTTCATCGTATAAAGGGGCGCAACCCCTGTCAACTCCGGCGGTTTTTCGCGCTTGAGAAAGGTTTCCCATTGACACGGTGTCCTCCATCCGGTAGAGTTTGGGACGGTTCATCTTCCATCCCGAGGAGTCAACCACGTGTGAAGAAAGGGAGCATCACCCTGCGACCCGGCCTCGCGCTCCTTTCGACGCTGCTCATCCTGACTCTCGTCACCCTGGTAGCGGCCCCGACCGTCCTCGCCCAGCCCCCGCGCGCCCCAGAGGTAACGCACCCGGGCGGCGGCGAGGCGAGCCTCCAGGTTCCCGACCTCGGCCAGGTCCGCTTGGTGGGCCTGAGCGGCCGAACACTCCTGATGACCGGTCTCGCGGTGTGCGCGCTCGGCTTCCTCTTCGGGCTTGTCATCTTCACGCAGCTCAGGCGCCTACCGGTGCACGCGGCGATGCGGGAGATCTCGGAGCTGATTTACGAGACCTGCAAGACCTACCTCATCACGCAGGGCAAATTCCTCCTCGTCCTCGAGGCCTTCATCGGTGTCATCATCGTCCTCTACTTCGGGGTGCTGCTGCGCTTCGAGGCGGTGAAGGTGGCCATCATCCTCGCCTTCAGCCTGATCGGCATCGGGGGCAGCTACGGGGTCGCGTGGTTCGGCATCCGCATCAACACCTTCGCGAATTCGCGCACCGCCTTCGCGCGCCACGAGGGCACGCCGTTCCCGCTGCACGCGATTCCCATCAAGGCCGGCATGAGCATCGGGATGCTGCTCATCAGCGTCGAGCTGTTTCTCATGCTCTGCATCCTGCTCTTCATCCCGGGGGACTATGCGGGCCCGTGCTTCATCGGCTTCGCCATCGGCGAGTCGCTCGGCGCGGCGGCGCTGCGCATCGCCGGCGGCTTCTTCACGAAGATCGCCGACATCGGCTCCGACCTCATGAAGATCGTCTTCCGGATCAAGG
>JACQWA010000041.1 GCA_016209425.1 Candidatus Rokuibacteriota bacterium | reverse complement strand
TTTCTCCTCGATCAGGGCGCCTACAATCCCTGGGGGATCGTCCAGCCCTACAACACCGTCGGCCACATGCTCGGCCCGTTCAGGATCCGGAACTTCTCCGTCGAAGCCCGCTCGGTGGTGACCAACAAGACCCCGCATGCGCCGTACCGCGGGGCCGGGCGCCCCGAGGCGGTCTTCGTCATGGACCGCATCGTGGACCTCCTCGCCCGGGAGATCGGGCTGGATCCGGCCGAGGTCCGCCGCCGCAACTTCGTCCGATCCGACGAGCTCCCGTACGACGTGGGCCTGCTCTACCGCGATGGGAACCCGCTCGTCTACGACAGCGGCGATTTCCCGAAAGCGCTGGAGGCCGCCCTCGACGCCATCGGCTACGCGCAGTTCCGAAAGGAACAAGAGCAGCTCCGCCGCCAGGGCATCTACCGGGGGATCGGCCTCTCCAGCTACGTCGAGGGGACCGGCATCGGTCCCTACGAGGGGGCGGTCGTGCGCCTCGACCCGTCCGGAAAGGTTGTGGTCGCCACCGGCGCCTGCTCCCAGGGCCAGGGGCATGAGACCGTCTTTGCCCAGATCGCCGCGGAGACCCTCGGCGTGCCGCTGGAGGACGTGACCGTGATCGGCGGAGACACGGGCGCGATCCCCTTCGGGGTGGGGACCTTCGCCAGCCGGAGCGCCGTCCTGGCGGGCAATGCCATCGCTCAGGCCGGAAGCCAGGTCAGGGAAAAGCTGCTCCGCGCGGCCGCCGCGCTCCTGGAGGCGAGGCTAGACGACCTCGAGGTCGCCGACGGCCGGGTCTTCGTCCGCGGCGTGCCCGACCGCGCGCTGAGCTTCGCGCGGATCATTCAGGCCAGCCTCCCGACCTTCGCCGGTCCGGGAATCGCCGAGCCGAGCTTCGAGGCCTCCACTTATCAGGCGGTCCCGACCGTCACGTACGCCAGCGCCGTGCATGCGGCGCTGGTGGACGTCGATCCCGACACGGGGTCGGTGACGCTGCTGCGCTACGTGGTGGCCCACGACTGCGGCCGCGTGATCAACCCGATGATCGTCGAGGGGCAGATCCACGGGGGGGTCGCTCAGGGGATCGGCGGGGGGCTGTACGAAGACATCGCGTACGACGGAGCCGGCCAGCTCCTGACCGGGACATTCATGGACTATCACGTGCCCACGGCGGCGGAGGTGCCGTTCATCGAGACGGTTCACCTGGAGTTTCCGTCGCCCAGAAATCCCCTCGGCATCAAGGGCCTGGGCGAAGGCGGGGCGATCTCGCCGCCCGCCGCCATCGCCAACGCCGTGGAAGACGCGCTGGCGCCCTTCGGCGTGCGGATCACCGAGACCCCCCTGACCGCTTCCAGGATCTTTCGCCTCCTGGCCCGCGACCGGCCTTGACGCCGGCGATTTCGGCGGGCTAGCATCGCCGTGGAGGCCCCGGGATGAAGTGTCCCCGTTGTCAGGCCCAGAACCGCGAAGGCGTGAGATTCTGCGAGGACTGCGGGACTCCTCTGGCGCTCCCCTGCCCGAACTGCGGTGCCGAGATTGCTCCAGGGAAGAAGTTTTGCGGTGCCTGCGGGGCGGCGTTAGCGGCTCAAGCCGCAGACCGCTTCCCATCCCCGCGGGCCTACACTCCTAAGCACCTCGCTGAAAGGATCCTGACCTCCCGGAGCGCCCTCGAAGGCGAGCGGAAGCAGGTCACTGTGCTCTTCTGCGACATCGTCGACTCCTCCCGGCTGGCCGAACGGCTGGACCCGGAGGCAATGCACGAGGTCATGGACCGAGCGCTCCGGCTCATGGCCGAGGCCGTCCACCGCTACGAAGGGACTATCAACAGCGGGCTGGTCGTCGTGGGTCGAATCGGCGACGACTTGAGGATGGACTACACGGCCGTGGGGGACACGACCCACCTGGCGGCCCGGGTGCAGGCCCTGGCCGATCCCGGAACGATTCTCAACTCGTCGGACGCCGGCGGGAGCTCGAGCTCTTGCACGACTGCTTGGCGCGAGCCAAAGCGGGGCGGGGCCAGGTGGTGGGAATCGTGGGGGAGCCGGGGGTCGGGAAGTCGCCGTACGCCACGCAGTGGCCTTCGAGCCAGGTCACCCGTCAGGGAGAAGGCCGAGGGGAACCCTTTGTTTGTCGAGGAGGTCACGACCTCCCTCCTGGAGCGCGGAATCCTCGTCCGAACGAACGGGAGGATCCGTTGGACAGGCGACGCGGCGGTCGAGGTGCCAGCGAGCATACAGGACATCATCCGGGTTCGGATCGACCGGCTGGAGGAGCCCGTCAAGCGGACGGTCCAAACTGCCGCTGTCATCGGGCGGGAGTTCGGCCTGCGGCTCCTCGAGAGGATCTCCGGCATAGCAGTGGAGGTCGAGCGTTACCTGGATACGCTGAAACACCTGGAGCTGATCCACGAGAAGCGCTTCTTCCCAGAGCTGGAATACATCTTCAAGCATGCCGTCACCCAGGACGTGGCCTCCCAGAGCCTTTTGAGTCAACGACGGAAGGAGCTCCACGGCGCCATCGGTCAGGCCATCGAGGACCTCTACGCCGATCGGCTCGAGGAGCAGGCGGCGATCCTAGCCTACCACTACGCCCGGAGCGAGCACCAGGAGAAGGCCATCGAGTACGCCCTCCTCGCTGGAGACCGGGCCACCCGCCTGAACGCCAACGCCGAGGCCAGGACTTATTACGATCAGGCCCTCAGTATGGCCCAAACCCTCGCCGCAGGTCCGGAAGCCGAGCGATGGCAGATTGACGCCACGGTTAAGCTGGCCGGCGTCGCGCTTACCCGTGAGCACTGGAACCAGGACCTGGCAAACCGTGACCGGGCCCGGGCGCTCGCGGAACAGTTAGCCGACCAGCCCCGCCTCTCCCGGGCTCTCTACTGGCTGGGGCGAGTCCACTACACCACCGGGAAGCTCGACACGTCAATCGATTACGCTCAGGATGCGCTGGGGCTGGCGGAGGAGCTCCGCGACGAGACTCTCCTGGCACCTCCCGTGAACCTTCTGGGCAGGGTGCACTTCCTGCTGGGGGAAAATGAGAGGGCTGCCGAGCTGCTGGCGCGGAGCGCCGAGCAGATGAGCAGTCTCGGCAACCGAATCGAGGAAGCAACCGCCGCCGGCATGTTGTCACTCTGCGAGGCCCAGCTGGGTCGGTTTCCCCAGGCGGTTGAAGCGGCGGAGCATAGCATGCGTATCGCCGAGGAGATCCAACACCTTCCGACCTTGGCCGCGTGTCTCGGGTATAGAGCTCAGGTGCAGACCCACCGCGGAAATTGGAGGCCAGCCCTCGCGGACTTCCGGCGGGGGCTGGAGCTCGCCGAGAAAGGCGGCGACGTCTTTCGGACGTATCTGCTGCGTGGCAATCTCGGCTGGGCATACGTCGTGGCAGGCGATTATGCCCGTGCGGAGGCGGAGCTCACCCGGGCCCTTGAGATCGCCGAGCGACTCGGAACGCGGTTCGTTGTCGGGCTTTACCTGAGCCTCCTCGCCGAAGCCCGCCTCGGGATGGGCCAGGTTCGCGACGCCCTTCACCTGAGCCGCGAGGCTCTGCGGCTGGCGATCGAAATCAACCAGAGGTGGGCTCAGTCCCGGGCTTACCTCGCCCTGGCTCAAGCGCTCTTGCGCAACGACCCCCAGGATTACCGGTCGGCAGAGGAGGCCGTTCAGCAGGCAATCGCCATCCAGCAAGACTTTGGGCTAAAGTGCGAGCTGCCGAGGTCCCTGCTTGTCCACGCGTCAATGCTACGGGCCAAAGGCGAGGTGGAGAAGGCCAAGGAGAAGACTGCCCGGGCAGTCGGGATGCTCCACGAAATGGGCATGGCCTGGGACCTGGAGCGTGCCGAGCAGGCCCTTCGAGAGTTGGAGAACACGGCTTAATTAAGAGGGCGAACCATGAAGATCCCGCAAACGGTCCTGATCGCATGGTGGCTGTACGTGAGCACGTTCGCAGTGTTGCCCGCGTACCCGTTCCCATATTTCTACCCTGTGTGGCAGCCACGAGAGCGGTTTCTCCATCAGGAGTTCTGTGAGCTGAACGCCAGGCAGCTCCGCCGGGAAGGCCTGGAGGCGTTCTGCCGCTATGTAGACGATTGAGCGGTGGGGCGGTGGAGCTGGGGCGGGCCTCCCCCGAGCGCTTGGCCGCGCTCTGGAGGCGCCTGGGCGCCCTTTCCGATCCCGCCTTCGTCTATGCGCTGATCGCCGCGGCCTACGGCGAGCCCCACCGTCAGTACCACACCCTTGTGCATATCGGGCGGATCCTCGCCCTCTTCCACCCGTTGCGTCGGCGCCTGCTCGCCCCCGATGCCGCCGAGCTGGCCCTCTGGCTCCACGACGTCGTATATGACCCGCGGGCGACGGACAACGAGGAGAGGAGCGCGGCGTTCGCGCGGCAGGCTCTCGCGGCCGGCGGCGTCGGCCCGGAGGTCGCGGACCGGACCGCCGCGCTCATCCTGGCGACCACACACACCGCTCCCCCCGAGGATCCCGACGCCCGCTACGTAGTGGACGTGGATCTCTCGATCCTGGGAACGCCGCCGGAGGAGTTCGCCCGGTACCAGGCCCGGATCAGGGCCGAGCACTCGTTCAGGTCGGAGGAGGAGTTCCGCGAACGCCGGGCAAAGATCCTCCAGTCGTTCCTTGATCGCCCGAAGATCTTCTTGACCCCGGAGTTCGCCGCGTTCGAGGCTCCCGCCCGCGCCAACCTCGCCCGGTCCCTTTCGGCCCTACGGTCCTGCCTCCCGCCTACGGCAGCTCAAAGGTGATGAGCAGGTTGTCGAGGCGGCTCACATAGTGCAGGTGGCCGCCAGCCGCCACCGTGACAAGTTGCTTCCCGTTGGCCACGAAGGTCATCGGCGCCGCGTTCACTCCTCCCGCCGTCTGGAAGCGAAAGAGCTCGGTTCCCGTCGACGAATCGAGGGCGACGAAGGCCCCGCCGGTCGGGCTGCCCTCACCGTAGAAGACCAGGCCCCCGGCGGTCGCCAGCGCGCCGCTGACAAGCGGGCGCGGCGTGCTCGTCTGCCATCTGAGCGTTCCGGCGTTCACGTCGATGGCGCTGAAGGTCCCGCCGAGGCCCGTGAATCGAGGGATCGGGAGGCCGCCGAGGGAGAACCGGCCCGGCGCGGGTTTCCGCTCAGGGATCGCGACGTATCGCGTGGGCTGGACGAGTCCCAGGATGAACGCCAACCCGAAGCCGGGATGAAAGGCCCCCGGTGACCATTGCGACCCGCCAAAGAGACCCGGTTCGACGACGACGCCCGTCCGGCTCGGCGGCGTGAAGATCGGCTGAACCATCTCTCCCGAGGGCAACCGCCTCGGTGGCTCCCCGGGCCGGAGGAAGGGGACGAACTGTTGGCCAGGCCCGCAAACAGGTTGGGTCGCAGAGGCAGCCTCCGGCGTCCCATCCGGGGCCACGACGCTGGATGGAGGCACCGGAGTTTCGGGGCAGGGGAAGATAGGAACCCCGGTCTGCCGGTTCAAGATGTAGAAGAACCCTGTCTTCCCAGCCTGGCCGACGGCAGGCGTCCCGCCGACGTCGAACAGGAGGGGGGGACTGGCCGGGTCATAGTCCCAGAGGTCGTGGTGAACCTGCTGGAAATGCCAGACCCGCTCGCC
>JACQWA010000238.1 GCA_016209425.1 Candidatus Rokuibacteriota bacterium | reverse complement strand
TCTTCTCGGCAAGGTGCTTGGGGGTGTAAGCCTGGGGAGCGGCAAACCGTGTGCCGATTGGTGTTTGTGCGGCGGAGGCCAGGGGCTGGCCGCACTTCTTGCAGAACTTATGGCCTGGAGCGTTCGCGGTGCCGCATTGAGCGCAGGCGAGGACGAGCTTAGCCCCGCATTCGGGGCAAAACTCGGCGTCAGAAGGCGTCTCGAACCGACACCGTGGACACTTCATATCGGAGCCTCCAGAGAGGCGGACCAGAAAGGAGCAACGATGCCGCTAATTTAGCCGGAGGACTTGGAGGGGTCAAGCACGCCTTTCCCGGTGGGCGTTGGTTCCAATCTGGTTCCAACAAATCGAGATGCACCGCGACGAATCAAGGGGTCGTCTCATCGCGGTTCCTCGGATTCTTGCGGGGATAGGTCGTCGCCTTAGTCCCCAGAACACTTACGTCTGGGAAACTACAGCAACTCGCCCAAATCCGAAAGTAAAAGTGGCTGATGAGTCTGCAACCAAGGAGAGCCAGTGGAATGCGTCTACCCGGTGTCGCGGGGAAGAGCGGGAACGTGCCGCTACAGCTTGTCCAGAGCCTTGAGGATCACGTCTGGGGTGATCGGCTGCCGGGTAACTCGGGCGTTGAACGGTGCAAGGGCATCGTTCACGGCGTTCAGCACGGCCCCGGGGGCGCCGGCCACGCCGGCCTCCCCCGCGCCCTTGAACCCACCTTCCGCGAACAAGGTGGGGGTCTGGACGTGGTCCACCACGATCTCTGGCATCTCCGCGGCCATCGGGACGAGGTAGTCCCCCATCGTGCCGGTGAGGAGCTGGCCCTGCTCGTCGTATACGCAGTGCTCGAAGAGCGCGGCGCCGATCCCCTGCACGACCGCCCCGCGGACCTGCTCGTCTACCAGCCGCGGGTTGATGATCCGGCCGCAGTCCTCCACCGCCCAGTGTTTCAGGAGCCGGACGAAGCCGGTGTCCACGTCGACCTCGACGTGGGAGAGCTGGATCCCGTTGGTGAAGGCGAAGCCCTGGTGACGCGGCACGTAGTGGCGCGTGACCGCGAGCTCGGGCTGAAAGTCCTTGGGCAGCGTGTCGGGTCGGAAGTAGGCGATGCGGCCCAACTCGCCGAGGTCCAGCCTCACCTCGCCCGTGCCCGCGTCGACGATCCTCCCTCTCCGGAGATCGAGGTCCATGGGCTCGCAGGCCAGGATGGCCGCGGCGACCTTCAGGACGTTCTCCTTGAGGGCCTTACCTGCCAGGAGCGCCGCCTCGCCCCCGATGCCGGCGCCGCGCGAAGCCCACGTCCCGCCGCCATAGGGCGTGACCATGGTGTCGCCCGTCAGTACCCGCACGTCGTCCAGCGGCACGCCCATGGCCGTGGCCACCACCTGGGCGATCATGGTGTCGGTGCCCTGGCCTTGCTCGGTGACCCCGGTCATGCAGATGAGCTTGCCCGTGGGCTCCAGCTTGATTGTGCAGCCGTCCTGAGATGAGATGCGCGCGCCCCCCACGCCGTAAAAGGCCGGGCCCGGCGTCGTCAGCTCGATGAACGTGCAGAGGCCGAGGCCCCGGTAGATCCCGCGCGATCGGAGTGTATCCCGCTCGGCGCACAGCGCGGGGTAGTCTGAGATCTCCAGGAGCCTGTCGAGTGCCTCCTCGTGGGAGAGGCGCTCGAAGAAGTAGCCGGTGGGTGAGGTGTACGGGTACATGTCGCGCGTGATGTAGTTCTTCCGCCGCACCTCCACCGGGTCGAGCTGAAGCTCTCGGGCTACCCGGTCCACCATCCCCTCCATCACGGCGAACGCGATGGGGTGGCCCACGGCGCGGTACTGGCACATCGGCGTCTTGTTCTGGAGGACCACCTTCAGGCTGGCGGCGTAGTCGCGGAACTTGTACCCGCAGGGGGTGAGCCGCACGGTCTGGTTCCCTTCCACCGCGCTGGTGCGTGGGTAGACCGAGTAAGGGCCGATCCCCGTGAGGTCGTCTACCTTCATCCCGAGGATCGTCCCGTCGCGCTTCACGGCCACCTCGGCCTTCACGCGGTGGTCGCGGGCGTGGATGTCGCTGAGGAAGGACTCGAACCGGTCGGCTACGAACTTGACCGGCCGGCCCAGCATGACCGCGAGCGCGCAGGCGGCCATCTCGTCGGGGTAGATGTGGACCTTGATGCCGAAGCTCCCGCCCACGTCCTTCGTGATGACACGGACGTTGTGCTCGGGGATACGCAGGTGGCGGGCCAGGATGTCCTGCATCATGTTCGGCGCCTGGAAGGAGTGGTACACGGTCAGGCGCTGTTCGGACAGGTCGAAGTCGGCCAGAATGGTCCGCGCCTCGAGCGTCACGCCGGTGTGACGCCCCATCCAGAATGTGTCGCTGTAGACCGCGTCCGCCTCTCGGAAGGCCCGGTCCACATCGCCTGAGGTGAGCTCGAGCTCGAACGCGAGGTTGTCCCCCAGCTCGGGATGGATCACGGGCGTGGAGGGGTCAAGCGCTGTCTCGGGGTCCGTGACGGCGGGGAGGGGATCCCACTCGACGGCGATGCGCGCGACGGCGTCCTCGGCGACCGCACGGCTCTCGGCCACCACCGCCACCACGGGTTCCCCCTGCCAGGTGGCCCTGCCGATGGCGAGGGGATACTGCTTTGCAGATTTCATTCCCTTGAAGTGGGCCAAGGTGCCGACCCATCCTCCGCAGACCCGCGCCATCTCCTCTCCGGCGATCACGGCTACCACGCCGGGCAGCGCCTTCGCCGCGCCCGCGTCGATCGAGACGATCCGCGCGTGGGCGTGGGAGCTCCTGAGGAAGGCCACGTGGGTCATTCGCGGGAGCTTGATGTCGTCGGTGAAGACGCCGCGCCCGGCCAGGAGGCGCGCGGTCTGGGGGCGCACCACGCTCTTGCCGATGTAGCTCTCGCCCTCCGTGATCCTTGCCCCAGCGCTCCTCGCCTCTTCGCTCATCGCGTGCCTCCTGCGCGGCCGGCCCCCGCCTTCCTGATCGCCTGGACAATGGCGTGGTAGCCGGTGCAGCGGCAGTAGTTTCCCGACAGCCCTCGGCGGATCTCCGCCTCGTCGACGCGCGGGTTCCGCCTGAGGATCTCCTGCGCGGTCAGGAGCAACCCCGGCGTGCAGGCCCCGCACTGGAGCGCGTTCTCCTCCGCGAAGGCCTGCTGGAGGTCGAAGATCTCGCCGGTCCCCGCCACCCCCTCGATGGTTTCCACGCGACAGCCGTCCGCCTGGACCGCGAGCATGAGGCAACCGCGCACCAGCTCGCCGTCCACGCGCACCGTGCAGGCCCCGCACACACCATGCTCGCACCCGACGTGGGAGCCGGTCAGTTCCAGCTCGTACCGGAGGAAGTCCACCAGGCTCAGGCGCGGTTCGACTCGGCGTCGCACCGGCACTCCGTTCACGGTCAATGAGATCTCCAGGCTCGTGTCCATCTCAGTTCCCCACGAGTCGGGTGAGCACGCGGGTCAGGAGCGCTCGAGCCAGGTGGCGGCGGAGCGCAGTGCTCGCGTGAACGTCGGCTGGGGGATCGAGGTCCCCCTCCAGGGCCCGGCCCGCTTCGGCAAGCACGCCGGGGTCGAGACGGCGGCCGCTCACCACGGCCTCCGTGCGAGAAGCCCGCACAGGTGCCAGGCCCACGCCGGTGAAGACCAGCCGCGCGTCGGCCACCGCGCCGTCCGACACGCGGCAGTGGGCCGCCAGTCCCACCAGGGCGTAGTCCCCGTGGCGGCGGGCCAGCTCATCGAAGACCGAGCGCCAGCCCGGCGCGATCGGCGGGACGGCAACCTCGATCAGAATCTCGCCGGGCGCCAGCGCGGTCGTATAAATCCCTCGGAAGAATTGCGCGGCCGGGATCTCCTGGGTCCCCGCGCGCCGCGCAACGCGCATGGTGGCCTGCAGAGCCACGACGCATGCCGGGAGCTCGGCTGCCGGGTCAGCCTGAGCGAGGCTGCCGCCGAAGGTTCCCCGGGTGCGGGTTGCCAGGTGACCTACGTGGGGCATAGCCTGGGCGATGAGCGGGGCGGACTGAGCCATAACAGGCGACCGCTCCACCGCGTCTTGCCGCGCCAGCGCGCCGATCACGAGCCCCTCCGGAGCGAGGCGGATCGCGCCGAGCCCGGGAAGCCGGTTGATGTCGATGACGGCCGCCGGGGTCGCCAGGCGCATGTTGAGCGCCGGAAGCAGGCTCTGGCCGCCCGCCAGGATGCGCCCCTCCGGGCCGTATCGCTCGAGGAGGTCAAACGCCTCCTCGAGCGTCGCCGGCCGGTGGTAGACGAACGGTGCGGGTTTCACGACACCGCCGGAGACGCGCCGCTACGCCTCGTGCCCCAGCGCTTTGCAGCTCCGCTCCAGGGCCTCGCTGGCCGGGATCGTCGCCACGATCTCAAAGACTCCCCAGTCGCCCTTCTGATCCCTGGGACCCCGCGAACGGAGGATGTAGACGTCCTGGAGCGACTGGTGGTCGCACTTCCGGATCCACTGCCGGCCCTTGTACGTGTCGTACACGAGCCCCTCCAGGCCCTTGGCGACTTTGTCGGAATCAATAGTCCCTACCCGCTCGACGCTCTCGAGGAGGATCCGGATGGCGCTGTACGCGTACCCGGCGTAATCGATGGGCGGACGGCCCCATCGCTTCTGGAAGGCTTCGACGAAGCGCTTGGCCGACGGGATGCGCTCGGCGAGCTCCCAGTAGAAGGAGGTCCCGCCGTAGACCCCCTCGAAGACCTCCGCGCCCGCTTCCCGCCGCGTCGTCATCAACAAGACCGGGCAGAGGAGCTTCAGCTCCTTCTTCAGGCCGAAACTGTGCGCCTGCTTGACAGAGTTGAGCTGGTCCTTCCCGAAGTTGGCGAGAACGAGCACGTCCGGCTTCGCGTCTCGGATGCGAGGGAAGAAGCCGGAGTAGTCGGTAGCGCCCAGCGGATGCGGGATGGCCCCCACGAGCGCCCCGCCCTTTGCCTCCACAATTTTCTTGAACCCCTCCAGCAGCTGGCGGCCGAACGCGTAGTCCGCGTAGAGGACGAACACGCGCTTGCCCAGCTTGTCCACCGCCCAGCTTCCGACGGCCTGGGACGTGATGTGAGGATTGATCGCCTCGTGAAACGTCCACGGGCTCCAGTCCGGGACCGCCGTGATCTCGTTGGACTGGCTGATGGAGAAGTAGATCATCTTGGCGTTCTTGGTCTGCTCGTTGACGGCCATCTGGATGTGGGCGGCGAGCACCCCCGACATGAAGTGAACCTTCTCGTTCTCGATCAGCTCTTTGGCCCGCTGGGCCCCGATGCCCGGCTTGAGCTGATCGTCGCGGACGATCAGCTCCACCTTCCGTCCCAGCACGCCTCCCCTGGCGTTGAACTCCTCGAACGCCAGGGTCGCCCCTGCCACCTGGTCGGCGGCCTCCGGTCCGTACGGCCCGGTGAGCGGCACGGGGAAGCCGATCTTGATCGGCTCCTTGGTCTGGCCGAGCGCGGCTCGCCCGCTGATGCTCTCGACCAGCAAGCCCCCCGCGACCATCCCGGTGCCCTTGAGGAATCCGCGACGATTGACTGCTTTCATGGCCAGCCCTCCATCGTTGGACGGTTTACGGCCCTTGGAGCGCCACGCCCGTCACGCTTCGTGTGATTCGGACCCCATCCGGAAAAACCAACACGATTCTAGACCAAGGGGACCTCGAAGATTTCCGCCACGGGGAACTTGGACATGATTTCGACACCCGTCTTGCTGACGCGGATCATCTCCTCGATGCGCACCCCGTGTTTGCCGGGCCGGCCGTGCTGGGTCTCGATGGCGAATGTCATGTTCTCTTCCAGGGGGATGTCCGGTGGGTTCAGGGACACCTCGCGCCAGATGATCGGAGGCTCGTAGAGCGTGAGACCGATGCCGTGTGCCCAGTTGCTCCCCGCGGTCTGGTCCTCGCTGATGACGTGGATGTCCTTCCAGATTACCGGGCCCGGCGGCCATTTCTCCGCGACCTCCCGCGTTGTCACACCCGGCTTGATGATGTTGATCGCGTCGTAGAGCCACTCCAGCGCAAGCCTGTAGTCGTCCTTCGCCTCCTGCGACGCCTTCCCACAACTGAAGGTCCGGTAGACACAGGTCTTGTACCCGAGATAAGAGGTGTTGTACGTATCCATGTAGAGGATGTCGCCGGCGCGGATGATCCGGTCGCTCTCGTCGCGGGGGTTGGGCCACGCGAACGGGCCCGAGGTGACGAACACGCCCGAGTAAATCCGGGCGCCGAGGTCATAGGCTGTCTTGTGGGCGATCCCGCAAAGCTCGCTTTCCTTAATGCCGGGACGGATCGCGCGAACAACGGCCGCAAACATAGCGTCAGAAATGGTCGCGGCGGTGCGCTGGCATTCGATCTCGTCCCGGTTCTTAATCCGGCGAGCCTCCAACATCGCGGCCGCTCCGTCCGGGCTCACCTTGATCCCCGCCCGCTGGAATTCCGCCACCACGCCCGCGTCCCACGTGTCGAGGCCCAGCGTCTCCCCGTGGACACCGGCCTCTTTGAGGTCACCGGCGATCTGTTGAACGAATTTCTTCTGTTGCTGCTCGTGACCTGCCGGGCCCATCACGCGCCCGATCCAGCCGGCCCCCGTAATGGCCACTTTGACCTTGTGGAGCCACGGGGCTATCTGCCTGGCGTGATAGCCGATCTCGCCCTGCTCGTACAGGATCGGGGCGTCCCTGGTGATCGGGAACATGGCGTAGCGGAGCCCCGACGCCGGCGTGGTCCAGTACGGGTTCCAGGTAGCAGTCATGTACCGCATGTTCCACTCGTTGATGGAGAGGATGGCACCCAGCTTCATCGTCTCCATCTGCTGCTTGACCCGGCCCATGCGGTACCGCCGCATGCGATCCATGTTGATGCGTTCTTCCCAGTCGACGGATTGAGTGCCGTAAGGCACCCGACCCTCGTAGTCCTCGAGGACGGGCCATTCAAACGAGAGACTAGGCTCCTCCGCTTCTTTCATACCTTCTCCGCCCTCCCTCTCACGCGGGTTCGGTCCGTAATGCAATCGGCCTAGCCCGGATTATTCACGAGAATAATCCGGCCTCTACGAAAATCGCATGGATTTCACCATGGTCCGTTCCGTTTTCCGATCTCCGCTCAGAACCCTCTGGTTGCCATGGAAATTGTGTAGGCCCGGTGAAAACAATTCGGAGTCTCAGGTCCTTCCACACCTCCTCTCAGCTGCCGCCGCATCACGTCCGTAATTTTGGCAACGACTCGCTCCCGAGTTCGCGGCAGCCCTTACTCTTCCCACAGCGCCAGAATCCGAGCCGGCGAGCCGGTGCATCCCTTAAGTTTCAAGGGCGCTACGAGCAGGTAGAACCCTGTATGCTTGGGGATCTTGTTGATGTTGGAGACGATCTCTGTGTGGATGACCAGCCGCTCGCCATGGGCCGTGTGGTTGTGGTAGGAGAGGTCCGCGGGGTTATCGGTGCTCGGCGCATCCGTGAGGACGTTGACCACGCCCCGATCGAGGATCCAGTACGAAGCCTCACTGTCTAAGCCTGGGTACTGAGTCACGAAGGCCTCCGGATCTCCCCATCGATCGCCAGCTCCCGTGTAGTAGAGCAGGCTTGACCCTCGCTCCAGGCGGTCTACCCCGGCGCGGGCCATGGCGCCCTTGACGTTCTCAAGGGTGATGTTCGTCCGAGGCCGCACGAAGGAGAGGTCGATCCAGACGGCGGGGGTGATGAGGGTTTCCAGGGCAATGCTCTCCACCGTGAGATCGGGGCGGTCGGCATTGAAGTGATAGACCGCGTCCACGTGGGTCGAGATATGGTCGCACATGACGATGCCTTTGACCCCATACCCCTGGAAGCGGCTTTCCTCTCCGATCCGCAGCTTGCTCTCGCGGTGAGTCATGTGCCACCAGAAGTTGGTCTTCATGTGGCCGGGATAGACGGGGAGGTCGGGACCGATCTCGCGCGTCAGGTCCAGGACCCGGATGCGCTTGCCGAAGAGATCGACCGCCGTCATTTCCCGGTACGCTGTGGGCTCGTTCCCTTTGCTCATGCGTTCTCCCCTCTGCTCCGCCGAAGCGCGCGAGCACCGTTCCCGCGCACGCCTCCCTTGACACTACTTCTTTTCCGACACAAGGATGCCTCTCCTGACCATCTTCTGTGTCGCTGGTGGGCCAGATTCAGCGGCGGTATCCTAGCACAGGGCGTTTTCACCCGTCAATCGCGCAACGCCCCAGAGCGACGACAGATGGCTCCGACGGCGCGAAGATGTTGCCTGGTGGCCCGATTTGCGTTACTATTCGACGGGTTGCAAGCCATGGTCACAACATCGATGAGCGACACACCTCTGCTCCGCACCGAGCGATTGACCCGGAGTTTCGGTCGCCTTATGGCGGTGGACAGGGTGGATTTTTCGGTCCAGCCTCAGGAGCTCCGCTCCATCATCGGCCCGAACGGAGCGGGAAAGACAACTTTCTTTCGGTTGATCTCCGGGGAAATGGCCCCGACCGCGGGACGGATCTGGTTCAGGGGGCGAGACATTGCCGGCCTTCCCCAGCACCAGGTCTCGCGGCTCGGCATTTCCAAATCGTATCAGATCACCAACATCTTCCCCCACTTGACTGTACTGGAGAATGTGCGGGTGGCAGTCCAGGGCTACGCGCGCTCATTCAACTTCTGGTCACGCACTGACCGGTTGACGGACGCGCGTGACCGGGCGTTCGAGATTCTTCGCCACATCGGACTGGCAGAGAAGACGAGGCTTCTCGCGGCGCACCTTTCGCACGGCGAGAAGCGGCACCTGGAGATCGGAATCGCGCTGGCGACCGAGCCAGCCTTGTTGCTTCTCGATGAGCCGACAGCAGGCATGAGCCCGGAGGAAACCGACGCGACCATGAACTTTATCCGCGAGATTGCTTCGGGGCGAACCGTGATCCTGGTTGAGCATAAAATGAAAGTGGTGATGAAGGTCTCCGACCGGATCACGGTGTTGCACCAAGGCCAGGTGCTCGCCGAGGGCACGCCCAAGGAAATCCGCGCCAACGAGCGAGTGCAGCAGACCTATCTCGGTGAGTTCAGGTGATGCTTCTCCAGCTGGACGACGTCCACACCTATTACGGAGAAGCACACATCCTCCAGGGCGTGACGCTCCGCGTGGCGCCGGGGGAGGTGGTCACGCTCATCGGCCGGAACGGGGCGGGAAAGACCACTACGCTCCGGGCCGTGATGGGAATCGTGCCGCCCCGCGCCGGCCGGATCTTCTTCGAGGAGGCGGAGCTGACGCGCCTCCCAACCCACGAGATCGCACGCCGGGGGATCGCCTACGTCCCCGAGGAACGGCGCGTCCTTCCCAACCTCACCGTGCTCGAAAACCTGCGCCTCGGCGTCCTCGGGGGAGGGCGCGTGTCGCACGCGGAAGATGGCGCGGTCGTCGAGGGGGTCCTGACCTATTTTCCGCCCCTCCGTGAGCGTCTCGCTCAGAAAGGGAAGTCGCTCTCAGGCGGCGAGCAGCAGATGCTCGCGATCGCCCGCGGACTGGTGGCCCGCCCCAAGCTAATGCTGGTGGACGAGCCTACCGAAGGCCTGGCCCCGCTCCTGGTCCGGAAACTGACCGAGATTCTGGGGCAGATCAACCGCCACGGGACGACAATCCTGCTCGTGGAGCAGACCTTGGAGGTCGCCCTGGCCCTCTCCCATCGCCTCTACGTCATGGACCAGGGCCGGATCCAGTTCGAGGGGACGCCGGAAACCCTCCGGAACGACCCCGTCATTCAGCAGCGCTTCCTCGGCGTCTAGCCCGAATTATGCACATAATTCGGGCCAGGCACCGAAAATCGCATGGAATCCCAATATCCCCACGTCGTTTCACCCTCTCAGCTTCATCGGACCGCCCTGACCTGCACACCGGAGTGTCCGAGAACGAATAATCCCGGCTAGGGCCGGGCTGACGCCTCAGGACTGGAGCGAACCGGCACATCCCCGTTTGGAGACCGAGGGCGTCCTTTCCAATCGCTTCCACCATCAGGCTCCACCGTGGTCTGCCTGACGAGCAGGTGTTCAACTAAGGTCCCCCAGATGCCCTTGGGCAGAAAGAGAACGAATCCCATGAAGATAAGCCCGATGATCAGCTGCCAGCTCTCGGTGAAGACGCTCAGAATGTCTTCCAGGACAAGAAAGGCGGCGGCCCCCACGAAGGGGCCGAAAAAGGTGCCAGCACCGCCGAGGAGAGTCATCATTACCACCTGGCCAGAGGTGGTCCAGTAGAGGTTCTCGATGGGGACGATGCGAAGGTAGATCGCACTGAGCGATCCGGCCAGCCCGGCGAACAGGCCGGAGAACACGAACGAGAGGTGCTTGATCCAGTTGACATCGTAGCCGCAAGCCGAGGTGCGATCACTGTTTTCCCGGATGGCCTGGAGCACTGCCCCGAAAGGTGACTCCAGGATCCGGTTGAGCCCCAGCACCGCGAGCCCGACCAGCGCCAGGATGAAGTAGTAGAGTGCCAGTGGGGAATCCAGGGGAATCGTGAGTCCCGGAAGCGCCACAGGCAGTGTGGGAATCCCACGGAGGCCATCGTCTCCGCCCGTGACGTGAGCCAGCTGGAATCCGATGAAGTAGAGAAGCTGGGCGAAAGCCAGGGTGAGCAAGGCAAAGTAGATCCCGCGGCGCCGCAGGCAGAGGAATCCAATAATCGCCGCACCCACACCCGCGGTGAGCAGGCCGATGGCAAGCCCTCCCCACAGCGAGGTGACCTTCAGCCTCGCGAGCGCTAAGCCTGTCCCGTAGGCACCCAGCCCGAAATACGCAGCATGCCCGAACGAAAGCAGGCCGGTGTAGCCGTACAGGAGGTTGAAGCCGAGCGCGTAGAGGCCATAGATCAACACCTGGGTGGCCAGCGCATAGTAAGGCACCAGGAACGGAAAGACGATAAAGAACGCAAAGAACCACAGGATCGGATGTTGCGCGACCCATCCGGCGATCCGTACCATCGTCTACTCGAAGAGGCCGGCCTCACCGAAGAGGCCGCTCGGCCGCACGAGCAGCACGACCGCCATGAACAGGTACACCACGATCTCGGCCAACTGGGGAGCAAAGAGCGTGGTGAGGCCCACCACTTCCCCGATGAGGAGACCGGCCACCACCGCGCCCGTCAGGCTTCCCATCCCGCCGACCACGACGACCACGAAGGATTGAATAATCATGCTCACGCCCATCTCGGCGTAGACGCCATACATAGGGGCCGCGAGAATTCCGGCCAGACCGGCAAGGGCGCTCCCGAGGCCAAAGACGAGAAGCCAGATGCCCCCGAGATCAATGCCCAGAGCCCGCACCATGAGCGGATCACGGGCGCCGGCCCGGATGATCAGGCCGAGGTCGCTCCGCTCGAGGAAGAGCCAGAGGGCCAGGAGCACGAGGGCAGTGAGGGCGATCACGAAAAGTCGGTAGGCGGGGAAGTGGGTGAAGCCCAGATTGACGGCGCCCACGAGGGCCGGCGGCGAGTCGAAGGTCAGGCCGATTTTCCCCCAGATCAGGCGCGCGGCCTCCACCAAAACAAGCGAGAGGCCGAAGGTCAGGAGCAGCGGGTCGTCAATGCTCCGTCCGTAAAGCGGCCGCACGAGAAAGCGCTCCACCAGAAGCCCAAAGATGCCCACTAGCAGGGGCGCGACCAGTAGCGCCAGCCAGAAGTTCTTTGTGAAGCCTAAGACGAAAAACCCAAAGTAGGCCCCGAGCATGAAGAAACTGCCGTGAGCGAAGTTCACCACCGTGAGGAGGCCGAAGATCAGCGAGAGTCCCACGGCCAGGAGGACAAAGATCATCCCCAACACCAAGCCGGTAAAGACCTGGGTCAGGAGCGTGGTCAGCGAGATGTCCAAGGGCATCTAACGCAGTCGGGCGGCACGGCGCCGTCGGGCGTCACAGGGCCCGGTCCACGAATTCCCGGTCCATGACCTAGTTCGCTGCAGTGCCACCCGGGCGTCTCCTCCGCTTCCTCTCCCTCCAACGATGCGGGGCGAATGAAGGATACGGAGCAGATGAAGAGCCTGTCAAGGAGAAAGCTGTGGGACTGCTGCGAAACCACATGCCGCGGTTCCCCCCTTCCCCCACCAGGCGCCGCTGAGTATCCTGACCCTGGGGTGCGCGTTGCTCGCCACGCCGCGTCATGCCCCCCGAGCCTGGCACAAGCTCCTCCAGTTGCTCGCAGGTGCTCGACGCCCTCCAGGCTGACGCGGGAATTTCTCTCCTTCCACTTCCGCCGCCCCCGCCTCAGACCGTTCGCTCACAAAATCGGGAGTGGGCAAGCACTTGCAGGGGCTCGGCGAAACGTTACGCGTGGCATTCGTAGTACACTACGGGAGCATCCTGGGTGTGGCAGAGGGCGCGTACGCCCGGGCGGTGCGATGGACCGAGCAGCGCGTGCAGGGTGGCTGTCCCCTGATTCAACACGACATCATCGCCCAGGAGTTGGCGGAGCTGCACATGCTCACTGATCCCGCCCGAGCATACATCTATCATGCCGCCTGGGCTGCAGACCACCGCGAAGTGGGACTGTGAATCCGTGAGCCGACGTCATTTCGCTCTGGCCGCGGCGGCGGTCCTCAATCCCGCCCTGGGCTCGCTTTACGCCTGGAGCATCTTCGTGAGTCCCCTGGAACAGCGGTTGGGTGTGCCGCGGTCCGACCTGAGCGGCGTGTTCTCGATCGCCGTGGTCTGTTTCACGCTCGGCATGGGCTTCGCGCCGGCGGCCTACCGGCTGATGGCGACGCCTGCGCTGGTAGCGGCGGCAGCGGGGATGTGCGGCCTCGGGCTGGGGCTTGCCGCGTGGACCCCCGGCCTCGTCGTGCTGGGGCTGGGCTACGGCGTGCTGTTTGGTCTTGGCAACGGCTTCGGCTACAGCGTCATGCTGCAGGCGGTCAATCTGGTTCTGCCGCACCGCCGCGGCCTTGCCAACGGCTTCGGCATCGGCCTCTTCGCCGCCGGTTCGATCCTGTTCGCACCGGTCTTCGGATGGGCCGTCGGTGCCTTCGGCGTGCGCGCGACCTTGGCCGGGATGGCGGCGCTGTTCGCAGCCGTCGCGGTGGCCGCGGCGGCGCTGCTTGCCGCCTCTCGGATCAGCGTGCAGGCTGCAGCGTCACTCCGCATGGAGGGCGAACCCGAGCGCGGGCCGGCGCTGTTCTGGGTGATCTGGATTGGCTTTCTGCTCGGCGCAGGCGCGGGCCTCATGGCGATAAGCCAGGCGGCCGGGATCGTCGTGGCGTACGGCGGTCCGCCAGGGCTGGCGGTCGTCGGCACCACACTGGTCGGTGTCGGCAACGGCGGCGGGCGGCTGTTGGGCGGCTGGCTATGCGATCACCTGCCTATCCGGCGGGTTGTGATGGGGGCCCACCTCATCGCCGCGGCGGCGCTCGCGGCGCTCGCCCTGTTCCCGTCGGCCGCCGTTGCTGTGGTGGCGCTGGCCCTGGTCGGTCTCTGCTACGGGTTGATCTCGGGAGCGTACCCGTCGGCGCTCGGCTTCTACTATGGCGTGGTCAATTACGGCCGTATGATGGGGCGCCTGATTACCGCATGGGGCGTTGCAGGCCTCTTGACGCCCTGGCTGGCCGGTGCGATTTTCGATGCTACCGGCGGATACGGCCTGGCGGTGAGTCTGGCCTGCTCGGGCGCCGCGCTCGGGTTCCTCGTCAGCATCGCGCTGCCGCGCGCAGCAGAGCAGGCCCCAAGCCGGCAGGTCGCTCCCACCGCTGCCTCTCTCTCGGAGGGAGAGAGGACATCCCATCTTCCCTCGCCCCCTTCGGGGGAGAGGGCAAGGAAGCGGGGGAGGCCTTAGCACAAGCAGCGGATGATGGTGGATCGGCCACCGTCCATCCTTGGGATCGAAGACCCCGACGCCACCGACGCCGATATACCCCTCCCCATCGTAGAACGTCAGCCCAAACCAGATTTCCCCGGCACGGCGGTGGCGATCCGGGTAACGGTGCGCCTCACGACCATCCGTCCCCAGTAGGCAATCCACCACAACCGAAGAGGGACGCTTGAGTTGTCATTATCGTCCCGCACGTGCTTCGGCTGCCCAACGCAGAGCTAACCGGCGCCACTATGGCAAAAGATGGGCGCAGATGTTTCCGGCGTCCGGTTGAGCGAATGGTTAGCCAAAGAACTTGTCATACTCGGCGTGCGGCCCAATCCAGAACCACTGCACTCCCTCTGGGACTGGCACGCCAAGGGCACGGTAATGAATACCGACCCGGACGCTGCGGAAGCGTCCGCCATACACGGATTTGAATCGTAGGGACGGGTGCGCCGGATTCTGCTTGAGAAGAGCGTAGTTGCGTCGGGCGAGATCCTGGATGTCGGGTGGGAGAGCATCGAAACAACGCCAGAATCGACTCGACGCATAATGCATCAAATCTCGCGCGCCTTACCGTTACGGTATTCAGCTAGAGCCTCTTCGGATAATGCATCGAATTTTCCTGCAGCAGCATCTGCCTCAATCTGAGCATCCCAAGCAGCAGCATCGAACTCCAAGAACCAGCGTCGCAACTTCGCGAGTTCGTCGGGGGGTAGCTGCTCGATGGCGCGTTCAATCGTCTCGACGGTTGTCATAGCACCCTCCTCACTTGATTACCATGATACCGCATTCTTTGTTTCGTGGCTAACGCTGCGCGTGAGCGGCGCGGTCACCAGGTCCAGCAGAGCCGCTCGGCGCCGATCGCGTCCGCTCGACGCAGTTGTTAGACCGGGCGTCCTTTGCAACGTTCATGGGCCCAACGGCCGACGGGCGGAGTACAGCGCCATAGTCCCATACGGGGTGGCAAGCTGCGACCGGAGCTCTACCGCCTCGAACCCCGCTTCGCGGAAGTATTGCGGTAGGCGACCCTCTACATGGTCGGCCGTGTTCGCAAAGCCGTCGAGCAGCTGGATCGAATAGGAGAGAACTCGCATCATCCACCCGCTGGGTCTGCCCCAGTCCGCAACGTACAGCTCCCCGCCCGGGGAAAGGATCCGAAAGACCTCTGCCAACGTACGGCGCTTCTGCGCGGGAAGGAGGTGGTGGAAGAACAGGGACGAAAGAACGCGGTCGAACGCACCCTCAGCGAAGGGCAGCTCGTATGAGAGACCATGCCGAAATTCGATCTCCAGGCCCATCCGGGTCGCGTTGCGGCGGGCGATCGCAAGGACGTCCGGGTCGCCGTCGAGCCCCACAATCACAGCCGCTGGTGTGCGCCGCTTCATCCAAACGGCCATTGTACCCGTGCCACAGCCGAGGTCGAGGACTCGCATGCCAGACTGGATCTCGGCCTGGGACAACAGGCGATTCTTGAAGGCTCGCTCGCGCGTCGTAACGGGGGGATTTATTCCCCCGGCACGTCGGCTCTAGCCGCGGGCCTCCTTCGCCCGACCGCTGCGGTCGGGCGAACGCTCCGGTTCAGCGGCGGGCCGCGCAGCGGACCGTCCGCTGCAACCGGTTGATACTCATTGAGGCCCCTCCCGCGCGTACCGTTTGGTACGCTCGAGGTTGCCCAATCCATTTCTCAAAGAGGAGGCCTCGGATGAGATTCTACACAACACAGCACCTCTACTCCTGCGGAATCGACCTCCACGCCCGGACCATGTACGTCTGGATCCTGAACCAGAACGGGGAGACGGCCTTCCACAGAAACCTGCCCTCCACCCCTGAGGCCTTCCTCAGGGCGATTGCCGCCTACCGAGAAGACCTGGTGGTGGCCGTGGAGTGCATCTTTACCTGGTACTGGCT
>JACQWA010000001.1 GCA_016209425.1 Candidatus Rokuibacteriota bacterium | reverse complement strand
CTTCTGGTCGCCCGGTGAGAGCTTGTCGAAGACTCTCCCGTGTGGCTTCGGCACCGAAATCGGGGCGGTGGGCTGCGCCGAAGTCGTGGCGGCCAGCATGACGGCGGCCAGCACCGTGAAAACGATGAGCCTCAGCATGATTTGGTCCTCCTTTCTGAGCGCCTTCCGTGGACGGTTCGCCGTCCAACCGGCCAGGCGAGCAAAGCCGATGCCAGAGGGTCGTGCGCGGCTCTTCCCCTCGGCCGGCTGTCACGGGCCTGACGAGCTCCGGGAGGCACTGTTCGGGAGAGGACAGGGGATGGGGAGCCCTCAGGGATGGTGATACAATGGGGGCCGCTGCGCAGAGTGGAGGTCGCCACCATGCCGATTTATGAGTACGAGTGCCACAATTGTCGTCGTCGAGTCAGCCTCCTGGTCCTCACGCCCACCTCGGCTTCCACTCCACGTTGCCCCCGCTGTGGAGGGGCCTCACTCATCCGGCTCATGTCGCGGTTTGCCACCCTGAAATCAGAGGAGGACCGGCTCGAGTCGCTGGCCGATCCGGCGAAGCTGGGAGACTTCGACGAGGAGGACCCTCAGAGCGTGGCGCGCTTCATGAAGAAGATGGGGAAGGAACTCGGGGAAGACCTGGGCGAGGATTTTGACTCGGCGGTCGACGAGGCGATGGAGGAGACCGGCGCTGAAGAGTCCGGTGAAGGGAGCGGCGGAGAGGATGAGGCGTGAAGGTCGAGTCCCTGGACCGGTTTGACCTTCTCGACGAGGGGACGTGGAACGGGCTCCTGGACCGGACGGCCGCGCCGGTTCTCTTCCTCACCTGGCAGTGGCAGCGCAGCTGGTGGCGCGCCTTCGGCCAGGGCCGCTCGCTCCGTCTCCTCAGGGTCTCCGACTCGTCGGGCCAGCTGCAAGGGCTTCTTCCGCTGTATGCGGAGTCCCCGGACACCTTTAGGATCGTCGGCGGGGTTGAGGTGTCGGATTACCTGGATCTGCTGGCGCCAACCGGGAGCGAGGCGGAGGTCTGGGCTGCCCTGCTGGAGCACCGGAGCTGCGAGCCGGGCGTCTTGGATTTGCACTGTCTCCGCGCTTCGTCCCCCACCGTCTCGCTTCTGCCGGCCCTGGCGCCGACCTACGGGCTGACCACCCGCGTCCGGCGGGAAGAGCGCTGTCCGGTTCTCCTCCTCCCCGGCACCTGGGACGACTATCTCGCCGGCCTGTCGGGCAAGAGCCGTCACGAACTGCGGCGGAAGATGCGCCGGCTGGAGCGCGAGCTGCCCGGGACCACGATCCGATCCCACCGGAGCGCGGAGGGGCTGGACGCGGTCTTGACCCGATTCCTGGCCCTCCACCGGAAGTCGAAGCCCGGCAAGGCCCGCTTCATGGACGAACGGATGGAGACGTTCTTTCGCGCCGTCGCCGGCGTCCTGGCGGATCACGGCTGGCTGCGCCTCTGGTTTCTCGAGCTCGGAGGGGAGCCGCTGGCCAGCTATCTCACCTTGGAGTACGCCGGGAGCGTGGGTCTCTACAACTCCGGCTTCGATCCGGCGCGGGCGGCTCTTTCGCCGGGGATCGTCCTGCTTTGCCGGGTGATCAGGGACGCGATCGAGCGGGGCTTCCGCCGGTTCGATTTCCTCCGGGGGGAAGAGCCCTACAAGTACGCCTTCGGCCCCAGTCCGGAAGATCTCTTCAACGTGGTGGTAACGAGATGACGCTGAGCGTCGCGGTCCTGAGCGTTCATACCTGCCCGCTGGCCGCGCTTGGCGGCAAGGAGACGGGGGGGATGAACGTCTACGTGCGCGAGGTGGCGCGGGAACTCGGCCGGATGGGCGTCAGCGTGGATGTCTTCACCCGCTCCCAGAACCCGGAGATCCCCCGGGTGGTGCGGATGGGGCCCAACTGCCGGGTGATCCACCTCCCCGCTGGACCGGAAGCCCCGATGCCGCGGGAAGCGGTCCACCGGCACCTTCCCGAGTTCCTCGCTCACCTGGAGGCGTTCACGGAGCAGGACGGCGCGCGCTATGACCTCATCCACGCCCACTACTGGCTCTCCGGTAGCGCGGGGCTGGCCCTGAGTGCCCGCTGGCGAATCCCGCTGATTCAGATGTTCCACACCCTGGGGCAGCTCAAGAACCACGTGGCCCGGACGCCCGAGGAGTGGGAGCCCGAGGTCCGCATCGCCGAGGAGGGGCGGATCGTCACGGGGGCCCAGCGAATCGTAGCCTCCAACGCCGTGGAGCGGGCACACCTCGTCTGGTACTATCGGGCGCACCCCGAGCGGATCAGGGTGATCCCCTGCGGGGTGGATCTCGATCTGTTCCGTCCGATGGCGCAGGGTGCGGCGAAGGAAGCGCTCGGGCTCGGTCCCTCCCCGGTGCTGCTCTACGTGGGCCGGCTCAGCCCGATCAAAGGGCTCGAAACCCTCCTGGGGGCCGTCGCGCGTCTCCCGGCGCGGGGGGGTGACTCGCCCCTTCTCTTCATCATCGGCGGCGACTGGGACGAGCCCGAAAACGGCCACGTGGCGTCCCTTCGCGAGCAGGTCAGCGTCCTGGGCCTCGAGGCCGCGGTGCGATTCCTGGGGCCCCAGCCCCAGGAGCGCCTCCGGCTCTACTACGCCGCGGCCGAGATGACCGTGATGCCCTCGTACTACGAGTCTTTCGGGATGGTGGCGCTCGAGGCGATGGCGTGCGGCAATCCCGTGATCGCCTCACGGGTGGGAGGGCTCACCACGACGGTCCAGGACGGCGTGACGGGGTATCTGGTGCCCGAGGGGGATCCGCGCGTCCTCGCGGATCGGATCTCCACGATCCTGCGGGATCAGGAGCTCCGCCGCAGGTTCGGCACGGAGGCCGTCCGGAGGGCCGCCCAGTACCGGTGGCCGTGCGTGACCGAAGCGGTCTGCCGGCTCTACGCCGAGTATCTTCCCGAGGCCGGCCGACACCTGGCCCAGGCCCGCTGTCGTTGACTCGGGGGTAGGCGGTGGGGACGCTCCTCGAGGTCAGAGATCTCAGGACGTGCTTTTTCACGGGCGCCGGCGTCGTGCGCGCCGTGGACGGCGTCTCCTACGACGTGGCCGAAGGCGAGACGGTCGCGCTCGTGGGGGAGTCGGGTTGCGGCAAGACGGTCAGCGCGCTGAGCATCCTGCGCCTCGTCGCGGCCCCTGCGGGCCGCATCGTGGGGGGGCAGATTCTCTTCAAGAGTCGGGATCTTCTCACCCTGGACGAGGAGGCGATGCGCCGAGTCCGCGGCCGGGAGATCGCGATGGTCTTCCAGGAGCCCATGACCTCGCTGAACCCGGTGCTCTCCATCGGTCGCCAGCTCACCGAGACCCTGGAAATCCACATGGGTCTGACTCCGGCCGACGCCCGGGCGCGCGGGAAGGAACTGCTCGGCCTCGTCGGGATCCCCGATCCGGCGCGACGCCTCACGCAGTATCCCCACCAGTTCAGCGGGGGCATGCGCCAGCGGATCATGATCGCCATGGCGCTCTCCTGCAATCCGTCGTTGATCCTGGCCGATGAGCCGACCACGGCGCTGGACGTCACGATCCAGGCCCAGATTCTCGAGCTTCTCAAGGACCTCTCCCGGCGTCTCGGGGTCGCGATGCTCATCATCACGCACAACCTGGGGGTGGTCGCGCGCTACGCCGATCGGGTCAACGTCATGTATGCGGGAAAGATCATCGAGCGGGGGACCGCGCGGGAGATCTACGCCAACCCCCGGCACCCCTACACCCTCGGGCTCCTGCGCTCGGTGCCCCGCCTGGACGAGCCGCGGAAGTCGAAGCTCAACCCCATTGACGGGCAGCCGCCGGACCTGACGCGGCTCCCTCCCGGGTGCTCGTTCGCGCCACGCTGCCAATATGCGATTGACCGTTGCGCGAGCGACGTCCCTCCCCTTCGACCGGTCGGCGATGGGCACGACTCGGCCTGCTGGGTTGCCGATCAACTGGGAAACGAGGTTCGCGCGTGAGCAGCATGTGGGGCGCCGCTTCGAGCGCCGGCTTCGCCGGCGCAACCCCCAGGGGGAGGTTTCGGAGGGGGCCGTCGAGGCCCCCTCCGACGGAGGATGAGGGGCGAAGCCCCCCTCCGAGTGAAAGCGATGAATGTCCCCGCCGATCTGCGGTACACGAAGGACCACGAGTGGGCGAAGCCCGAAGGCTAGCGGTACCGGATCGGCATCACCGCGTTCGCGCAGGAGCAGCTCGGTGACGTCGTGTTCGTGGAGCTGCCCAAGGTGGGCGCGAAGGTCACCG
>JACQWA010000214.1 GCA_016209425.1 Candidatus Rokuibacteriota bacterium | reverse complement strand
GTTCGTTTCCCACATGGCCGCGGCGGTGGCGGTCTCGTCGGCGAAGGCGATGATGGCCCCGGCGTGGAAGAGCCCCGTGAGCTGGGTGAGTTCCGGCTTGAAGTCGAGCTGAGCGAGCGCTCTCCCCTCCCCCGCGGTGATGAATCGCGTGCCGTGGATCCCGATCATCGTGCCCCGGGCCCACTCGTTGAGCTTCTGGGCAAACGCCCTTGGATCGAGCCGCTCCCCGGGGGCTGAGCTCATGGCTTCCCCGCGAGTCCCAGCGCCCCATCGTGAGAGGGAAACAACGTGTCGTAGATGTTCTGGCCGCGGGTCTCCTTCACCAAAAAGGCCACCAGCGCGGCTCCCAGGACGAGGAGGGCGCAGATGGCGAAGGCCAGCCGATACGCCTCCAGCGGATACACGCGCGCGCCACCTTCCATGGCTCCCGTCCAGCGGGAATCGAGCAACGCACCCACCGGAGCCTGGGTCAATGCCGCGCCCAGGAAGCCTCCCAGGTTCACCACGGCTACGCTCACGCCCGCCAGGGGCGGCGGATTCACCTCGCGCCCGATGGGCCAAGTGAGGACGAAGGCCCCGCCGAACGCCCCCGTGACGAAGAGGAGTGAGTAGAGACCACTCAGGGAGAGTCGCCCCAGCGTCAGGACGAACGTGCCCCAGAGCAGAACGGAGAGCCAGCACAGCGCGACGTAGGGCAGTCGGCGGCGGCCGAGGACGCGGTCCGAGAGATAGCCCGTCAGCGGGGCTGAAAAGAGAATCGCGATCAGGGGGGCGGTAGCGTAGATCGCCGCCCGGCCGATTGGAAGACCGTAGACGTCGCGGAAGAAGGGGATCCCCCAGAGCATCAGGTTGCTGGAGGCGCTGTAGAGGCCGAAAAACGTCAGAAAGGGAGGCCACGTGTGTCGGTTACTCAGCACCCGCCACGTCCCCTTCATGATCTCGCCAAGGCTCTGGAGGGCAGCCTCGGCGGCTCCAGGACCGTCGCGCACCATCGCCCAGCAGAGGAGGGAGGCGCAGAGGGAGATCAGCCCAACGGAAACGAACGCCCACCGCCAGCCAATCATGCCGGCCAGCAGGGCGAACGGCGCCGTGGCCACCAGGGCGCCGAGCACTCCCATCGTCGCCGTGATGGCCGACAGCGTTCCGAACCAGCGCGGCGAGAACCAGACGGCGGCCACCTTGAGGGCGCCCACAAAAGTCACGGAGGCCCCGAGGCCGACGAGGAGCCTGCCCGCGAAGAGCGGCCAACTGCTCCAAGCCCAGCCCATCAGGAGCGTACCTATCCCCATGAAGCTTCCGCCCACCGCGACCACCCGGCGCGGGCCATAGGCGTCCACCAGGAGCCCCGCCGGCAGCATGAGCGCGGCGTAGGCGTAGAAGTAGAGCGCCGAGAGGAGGCCGAGCAACGCGCCGCTGGCCTGAAAGCTGGCCATCAGCTCCTTGGCCACCGTCCCCGGGGCGACCCGGTGGAAGAAGGCCACGAGGAAGATGAAGGCGGGGATCCCCCACATCACCCACGGCAGCCATGGAGGGGGCGCAGGTCTCGGCTGCATGCAGAGCCTGACCCTATCATCCGTGCCCGAGGCGCGCAAGGCCGCCGCACGGAACGATTGCAATCCGGCGGGCCCTAGCCTACCATGAGTCGTCGGGGTTCCCCCCGCCGCGCGGTTTTCGAGGAGGCTCAGGTCGTGAACTTCGGCTTCTCGCTCCCCGGTCGCGGGCCGCTGGCCAAGCCCGATCTGATCCTCAAGCTTGCCCAGAAGGCGGACCAGCTCGGGTACTCTTCCCTCTTCGTCACCGATCACGTGGTCCTCCCGACGGCGAGCGCCTCCGCCTACCCCTATCACCCGACGGGCCAGTTTCCCGGCGGCGCCCGCCAGGATTACCTGGAGCCGCTCACCCTCATCAGCTACCTGGCCGCGGCCACCAAGAAGATCCGCCTGGGAACGAGCGTGCTGGTGGTTCCTTACCGGAATCCCCTCGTGACCGCAAAAATGCTCGCCACTCTGGATGTCCTCTCCCGCGGCCGGCTGATTCTCGGCTGCGGGGTCGGCTGGCTCCGGGAGGAGTTCGCTGCCCTCGCCGCGCCCCCGTTCGGCGAGCGCGGCAAGGTGACCGATGAGTACCTGCGGCTGATGCGGGAGTGCTGGAGCAAGGACGAGATCCAGTTCCACGGGAGGTACTATCGGGTCAGCGACATCGTGTGCCTCCCGAAGCCGATCCAGAAGCCCGGGATCCCGATCTGGATCGGCGGCCACACCGACGGGGCCCTCCGCCGCGCGGGAGAACTGGGAGATGGATGGCACCCGATCGGCCTCCGCCCCCCGGCCCTGCTCCATCCGTCGGAGTACGCGGAGAAGGTCAAGCAGATCCACGCGTGGGCCGCGCGCGCGGGACGAAACCCCAAGTCCATCGCGCTGACCTTTCGAGCGCCGATGGAGGTGTGGCCGAATCGCGCCAAGCCTCCTGCGGGCGACCGCCAGCTGTTCAGGGGAACCGCCGAGCAGGTGATTGCCGACATCCGGGAGTACCAGGCCCTCGGGGTGACCCACTTCGTCTTCGATCCCACCGCGCCGGACCCGAAAGCCCACGCCGCCAACATGGAACGCTTCGCCGAGGACGTTCGTCCCAGGGTGAGGCGCTCCCCGTGACGGCCCCCGTCGTGGCGCCTGAGGTCGGCGAATTTCTGAAAGCGGGACGGGTCGCGCGGCTCGGCACCGCCGACGCCGCGGGCCAGCCGCTCGTCGTCCCGATCTGCTATGCGTTCGACGGTCGCCACTGCTACTCGGCCATCGACGCCAAGCCAAAGCGCCAGGCGCCCGGCCGGCTCAAGCGAGTCCTGAACATCAGACAAAACGCGCGCGTCTCAGTCCTCGTAGACCACTACGAGGAAGAGTGGAGCCGGCTCCGGTACGTCGTGCTCCAGGGCCGGGCGGACCTGCTCTCGGAGGGGTCCGAGTTCACGTACGCGGTCGACCTCCTCCTCGGCAAGTATCCGCAGTATCGCGCGCTCGACCTCGACCGCCGATCCGGGCTGGTGATCAGGATCATTCCCGAACGGGTGATCCAGTGGAGCTTCGCGGCATGACGCGCGCCGAGCGCGCCCTCGACCGGGCCCGCGCGGGCCTCCCGCCCGGTCGCGCCGAGGCCGTGGCGCTCCTGACCGTTCCCGACGATCGCCTCGCGGATCTTCTCCAGGCCGCGGCTCTGTTGAGGGACCGGGGACGGGGGCGCCGGATCACGTTCTCCAAGAAAGTCTTCGTCCCGTTGACCACCCTCTGCCGCGACTACTGCGGCTACTGCACCTTCCGTCGGGACCCGGGCGAACCCGGGGCCCACACCATGACCCCGGATGAGGTGATCGCCCTGGTCCAGGCCGGCGCGCGGCTGGGGGCAAAGGAAGCGCTCTTTTCGCTGGGCGACCGGCCGGAGGCGCGGTTCCCCGAGCACCGGGAATTTCTCCGGCGCATGGGCCACCGGACCACCCTGGGCTACTTGAGGCGGGTGTGTGAACTCGTGCTCAGCGAGTCGCCGCTCTTGCCCCACGCCAATCCCGGCGTGATGAGCGAGCGCGACCTGGCGGCCCTCCGCGACGTCAACGTCAGCATGGGGCTCATGCTGGAGACCACATCGGAACGTTTGCTCCGCCCGGGAATGGCTCACGACCGGGCCCCGGATAAGGTGCCTGCGCGACGGCTCAGGACGATCGAGCTGGCCGGCAAGCTCCAGATCCCTTTCACCACCGGCATCCTCATCGGGATCGGGGAAACGGCCGAGGAACGGGTGGATGCACTCCTGGCCATCCGCGATCGCCACGAGCGGTTCGGCCACATCCAGGAGGTCATCGTCCAGAACTTCAGGTCCAAGCCCCGCATCCCCATGAGCCGCCACCCGGAACCGTCGGCGGGGGAGATGCTGCGGACGGTGGCGGTGGCGCGCCTGCTTCTCGGACCGGGCATCAACCTTCAGGCCCCACCCAATCTGTCCGCGGATTATTACCCGAAGCTTCTGGAGGCCGGCCTGAACGACTGGGGCGGGATTTCCCCGCTCACGCTGGACCACATCAACCCGGAGGCTCCCTGGCCCCTCATCCCCGAGCTCCGGCGCGCCACCGAGGCTGAGTGCTTCGAGCTTCGTGAACGACTCGCCATTTACCCTGAATACGCCGTTCGTCCTGAGTTCCTGGCAGAAGGTTTACGCCCCCGCGTCGGAGGCCTCGTGGACGAGGACGGCTATGTGAGGAAAGAATATGAGCGGTGGAGGCACTGGTAGGGGAACGATGAACGGGCTGGCCGGGTCGCTCGATTGGGTGGAACGGGACGTGCGCCGGATCCTCGCGCGCGCGCTCGAGGGCAGCGAGCTGTCGGTGGCCGAAGGCTGCCGTCTCGTCGCAGCCCAGGGACGGGACCTGCACGCCCTCACTCTCGTGGCTGACGAGCTTCGCAAGCGCCAGGTCGGGGACATCGTGACGTACGTCGTCAACCGCAACATCAACTTCACGAACGTCTGCATCAAACACTGCACCTTCTGCGCGTTCAGCCGCGATCACCGCGAGGAGGCGGGGTATTTCCTGCCGCTGGACGAGGTCGTCAGGCGAGCCCGGGAGGCCTGGGAGTTGGGGGCCACCGAGGTCTGCATCCAGGCGGGCCTCCCCCCCAAGCTCGATGGCCGCTACTACATCGACCTCTGCCGGGCGATCAGGCAGGCCCTGCCGGAGATGCACCTCCACGCGTTTTCACCCGAGGAGATCCTGTACGGTTCCGTCCGCTCGGCACTGCCGATCCGGGAGTATCTCGCCGAGCTGAAGGCCGCGGGGCTCGGCACGCTTCCCGGCACCTCGGCGGAGATCCTCGACGACGAGATCCGCGACGTGATCTCCAGGGGGCGCATCACGACGGGCCAGTGGGTGGAAGTCATCACCACGGCCCATTCCCTCGGAATCAGGACCACCTCCACGATCATGTACGGCCACATCGAGAGCCCGCCTCACTGGGTCCGGCACATGGACCTGCTGCGCTCCATCCAGCGCGACACCGGCGGGTTCACGGAGTTCGTTCCCCTCTCGCTGATCCATCAGGAGGCACCCATGTACCGGCGCGAGCTCGTGCCGGGGGTCCGGCCCGGGGCCACGGGCACGGAGGTGGTCAAGATGCACGCGGTGGCCCGGCTGATGCTGGGCCCGAGCTTCCGCAACATCCAGTCATCGTGGGTGAAGGAGGGGCCGAAGCTCGCCCAGCACCTCCTCACCTGCGGCGCCAACGACCTGGGAGGGACGTTGATCAATGAGAGCATCTCCACCTCGGCCGGGGCGCCCTACGGCCAGCTGGTCCCGCCCCGTGAGCTCCGCCGGATGATCCGTGAGGCGGGACGCCTGCCCGCTCAGCGCACCACCACCTACGACCTCATCAAGGTCTATCGCGAGGAGGAAGAGGACAGCCCGCTGGACAGGGTCCAGGACCCCGAGGCCCGGTTCGGCTCGTACCTCCGGCTCACCGCGTCTGGGGAGTTCAGGTTCAGGAAATGAGCTTGCGCTCGGCGGTCGCTCGATTACAATACGGCTCTGGCCTCGTGGTTCATCGTTCACCCCCAACCTTGAGGAGGATGCTCACATGGCAAAATCGATGACCAAGTCAGCCATCATCGCCCATCTGGCCGGCAAGGCCGCGCTGCCCAAGAAGCACGTGGCGACGGTGCTCGATCACCTCGCAACCCTGGCTGCCAAAGAGGCCAAGAATATGTTCACCATCCCGGGCCTGGGAAAGCTGGTCCTCCGCAACCTCAAAGCCCGCATGGGGCGCAACCCCCAGACGGGAGAGCCGATCAAGATCGCTGCGAAGCGGGTGGTGAGGTTCCGGGTCGCCAAAGCCCTGAAGGACGCCGTGCTTGGGAAGAAGTAGGACCCGCCGGCCCGGCGGAGGACAGGCTCCGGCGATTCCGCCCCTGGCCCCCCTGGTGAGCCCCCGCGCCACCGAGGGGATCGTCTTTGAGCCTCTCAGCGAGGGGGGGGATGAAGCCCGGCGGCTCTTCGGCTATGCCGGCGCGTGGACACCTCCGGCGTTACCCGGTGAAGTCGGATGGGGCGCCTGGATCAACGACCCAGGGGACACCCACCGGCTGATCGGTGCGATCCTGCTTGAACGGAAGGGTGCCATCGGCATGCTCCACGGGCCCGTGGTTGTAGTCGGGAGGGGAGCCTTCGATCCCCTCGAAGTCGCGGCCCGACTTCTGGCGGATCTCCTGCTCCGCGCCACGGGCCAGGGCGTCGAGACACTTTTCGCCCGACCCCAGGGGCTGGATCGGGTGTGGGTGAGGTTCGGATTCATTCCGGTTCCCGAGGCGGACCTGCCCGCGGCGTTCCGGAGCCGACCCGGAACGGGCCTCTTCGCCTGGCGCGGGGGAACGGCACTGTGGTCTTCCCGCAAACCTCAGACCGACGAAGGCCCCCACTGATCACCGCGCTCGCCGGCGGGACCGGAGCCGCCAAGTTCCTCAGAGGGCTCACCCGCGTCATCCAGCCTGACGAGTTGACGGTAATCGGGAACACCGGCGACGACACCCGCATGTGGGGCCTTCACGTCTCTCCCGACCTGGATACCGTCACGTATGCGCTCGCCGGCCTCCTCGACGACACGAAGGGGTGGGGGATCCGGGAGGAAAGCTTCCGGTGCCTGGGCGCGATGGCGGCTCTCGGCCGGGAGACGTGGTTCAACCTCGGTGACCGGGACCTCGCCACCCACCTCTTCCGGACCGAGTGCCTGCGCGCCGGGCAAAGCCTGACGGAGGTTACGGAACGAATCCGGCGAGCCCTCGGCGTCAGGAGCGAGGTCCTCCCCGCCTCCGACTCGCCCGTGAGGACCCGGGTTCTCACCCCCGGCGGGTGGCTCGGCTTCCAGGAGTTCTTCGTGAGAGAGAAGGCTCAGGTCGAGGTCCTGGATGTCGATTACGCCGGGGCGGAGAAGGCCTCGCCCACGCCGGCAGTCCTCAACGCCATCGCGGCAGCGACGGCCGTCATCATCTGCCCCTCGAACCCCATCACCTCGATCGGGCCGATCCTCGCCATTCCCGGGATTTCCGAGGCACTGCTGTCCACCCCGGCCAGGGTGCTGGCCGTCAGCCCGATCGTCGGAAGCGCCCCCGTGAGCGGCCCGGCGGGGAAGCTGATGGCCGCCAAAGGGCTCCCGGTGTCGGCCATGGGGGTAGGGCTGGCCTACAGAGCGTGGCTGGACGTCCTCGTGCTGGACTGCCGGGATGGCGGGCTGGCGCCGGATCTCACACGGCTCGGGATCACCCCCGTCATCACCGACACCATCATGGCCAACCGGGAAGCGGAGGTGACCTTGGCCCGCACGGTGCTTGAGGCCCGTGAATGATCACGGTGGCCGGAGTCCCGGTCAAGGATCTGAACAACGCAAAGCAGCGGTTGATCGACATTCTCTCGCCCCCCGAGCGGCGGGAGCTGGCCCGGGCGATGCTGAAAGACGTGCTGGCGGCGCTTAACCAGGCCGGCCTCAACGCTCTCTTCGTCGTGACCCGGGATCCCGAGGTCCTGGAGCTGGCCCACCGCTTCGGGGCGACAATCCTCCGAGAGGCGGAGAACCGCGGCCACACCGAGGCGGTAGCCCTCGCCCAGCGCCACGCCGCTCGCATGGGGGCGGACCGCTTTTTGACAATCCCGGGAGATGTCCCCCAGGTCACCGCCGAGGAGATCCGCGCCGTCTGCGAGGGGGCCGACCCGGGGCCACGCGGGGTGTTCGTCCCGTCGCGCTCGGGTTTCGGGACCAACGCCGCGCTGCTGACCCCCCCGGACGTGATGCCGCTCAAGTTCGGTGAGCCGTCCTTCGCCAACCATCTCACGGCGGCGCGCGAGCGGGGACTGGAACCGGCGGTCCTCAGGCTGCCGGGGTTGGGCCTCGACATCGACGGTCCCGATGACCTCATCGCGCTGGTCGGGGGCGAACGCGCGACGGAGAGCTGCCGCCTTCTCCGCGCCTGGGGCTTCCCGCGCCGGAGCCCTCATTCCCCCTCACCTTTATCCTCTCCCCCTCGGGGGGAGAGGGCGGGGTGAGGGGGGAGACCGAGCGCGCATGGCCGTGCCGTCCAGATACGAAGTCATCGGCATCGTCGGTCTGCCGGAGATCAGAAACGGCGACGACCTCGGACGGCTCATCGTCGAAGGCGCCGCCGTCCAGGGCACGCCGTTCCGGGACGGCGACCTCCTCGTCGTGAGCCAGAAGATCGTCTCGAAGTCTGAGGGACGGGTAATCCGCCTGGTCGATGTCATACCGTCTCCGGCGGCCCTGGCCATGGCGCGGGAGCTCGGCAAAGATGCGCGGCTGGTGGAGCTGATCCTGAGGGAGTCGCGCCGGGTGGTGAGGATGGACAAGGGAGTCCTGATCGTGGAGACCCACCACGGCTGGATCTGCGCCAACGGCGGGGTGGACCAGTCGAACGTGGACCTGGACGCCGCCTCCCTGCTGCCGGAAGATCCGGACCGCTCGGCCCAGGCGCTCAGGGAACGGGTCCGTCGGCTCAGCGGAGTGGATGCGCCGGTCATCGTGTCGGACACCTTCGGGAGGCCATGGCGGGAGGGGCTCACGAACGTGGCGATCGGCATCGCGGGCCTTCAGCCGATCCGGAGCTACCTGGGAGCCCGGGACCCCGCGGGACATACGCTCCAGGCCACGCTGCTGGCCATCGCCGACGAGCTGGCGGGGGCGGCGGAGCCCGTCATGGGCAAGCTGAACCGCGTTCCCGTCACGATCATCCGCGGTCTCGCCTTCGAGCGCGGCGAGGACACCTCCAAGGCCCTGCTCCGCGACCCCACGCGCGACCTGTTCCGCTAACCCCCCCTGGCCCCGATCCGCTCTCAAGAGGAGGATCGATGGTCGACGCGCAGGTGCTGGACGCTGATTTCACGAATATTTGACATCTCGGTGATTTCCGTCAGGCCAAGAGGAGTAGCCTGATCGTACTAGAAAACCGGGGTGGGATGCCCAGGCGTAAGGTATGATAAAAGGCCACGCGGTGATCCGGTGACGAAGCACCTCCTTTCTCTTCTGGCGCTCGTGGCGTGGCTCGGGGGCTGTGCGGCCCAGGGCGCGCTGAAACCTTCCTCCGCCGATGAGGCGGGACTACCGCTTCCGTTCCGTCAGGTGCTCCCGAACGGCATGCGGCTGATCATCCAGGACCACCGGGCCGCGGACGTTGTCGCCGTCTATCTGTTTGTCGGGGTCGGCGGGCGCGACGAGGGCCCGAACGAGCTCGGCTTTTCCCACTTCCAGGAGCACATGCTGTTCAAGGGGACGGACACCCAGGGGCCCGGGTTCGTGGACCGCGAGGTCGAGGGCGTCGGGGGGCGGTCCAACGCCAACACGTCGCTCGACTACACCTTTTACTACCTCGTCGTGCCGACCCAGGAAATGCCCAACGCGATTCGGATCCTGGCGGACATGGCCTTCCGCTCGAAGTTCGACCCCGCAGAGCTGAGCCGCGAGGGCGACGTCATCCTCGAAGAGGGGCGCATCGAGATCGACAACCCACGCACCGCGCTGGTCCGGGGGCTCTACGGCCTCGTGTTCCGCGACCATCCCTACGGCCGTCCCATTCTCGGCACCCGGGAAACGCTGAAGGCTGCCACGCGAGAGAACGTCCTCGCCTACTACAAGCGCCACTACGTGCCGGAGAACGTCACACTCGTGGTGGTCGGCCCCGTCGCGCCCGGCTCGGTGAACGCCGCCGTCCGGGAGACCTTCGGCCGATCTCCTGCCACCGGCCACCGGAGAGCTCCGGTGCCAGGCGCTCGCCCCCTCAGCGGGGGGATTCGCCGGGAGGTGGAGCGCCCGGAGCAGCAGGCCTACCTGGCGCTGGGATGGCTCGCGCCGCGGGCGGACGATTCCGATGGCTTCGCCGTGGACATGCTGGCGTCCATCCTCGGGGGAACGGAGAGCTCCCGCCTGGCCCGAAAGCTCCGCGACCAGGACCGGCTCGTCTCGAGCATCACGATGAGCTACGCCGCGCTCGTGGGCGGCGGCATCGTGAGCGTGAGAGCGGAACTGGAGGCCGGCGACCTCGACAAAGTCGAGCGCCTGATCCTCGAGGAGATCGCGCGGGTTCAGGAGAGCGGGGTCACAGAGGAGGAGCGTCAGATCGCCGTGACCCACTTCGAGGCCGAGCACGCCTTTGACACCGAGACCGCGGAAGGGCTCGCCTACGCCTACGGCATCGCCGAAACCACGTGGTCCCTCGAGGAGGAGCTGCGCTACGTGGAGCGTATCCGGCAGGTGACCCGGGAGCAGATCCGCGACGTCGCGCGCCGGTACCTGTCGCGGACCGACTACGCCCGGCTCGCCTTCGTGCCCAGATCGAAGGAGCGGCGGTGAGACGGCTCCCCGTGGCCCTGCTGTCGGGGGTGGCGTTGCTCGGAGCGCTCGCGACCCCGGCGACCGCTCTAGAAGCCGGGGTCGTCTCCCGCGCCAGGTTCCCCAACGGCTTGACGCTCCTCGTCCGGGAAAATCCGACAGCACCTGTCGTGGCCGTTTCCCTCGCGGTGAGAATGGGGACGCGCTGGGAGACCCGGGAGACGGCCGGGATCTCCAATTTTCTCCAGCTCATGGTCGTGCGGGGTACCACCTCCCGGAGCGGGACGCAGATCGTCGAGGACGCCGATCGCCTGGGTGGTAAAATCGACGCCATCGGGGACCAGGACTGGTCGCAGATCGAGGCCACCGCGCTCTCCCGCCACCGGGTCGCACTCCTCGAGCTCGTGGCCGACGTGGCCCTCCGGCCCTCCATCCCCGACGGGCTCGTGGAGCCGATCAAGCAGTTCCTCCTGCGCCAGATCCGTAACCGGGCGGAGCAGCCTTATCCGGTGGCTTTCGACACGCTCATGCATTCGCTCTTCGGCCTGCACCCGTACGCCTGGCATCCCCTCGGCAGCCGGGAGAGCGTGGAGCGCATCGACCGGCCCGCGCTGCTCGCCCACTACCGCCGTCACTACGTCCCGTCGGGGATGGTCCTCGCCGTCAGCGGGCGCGTCCGCGCCCCGGCCGTGATCGCCGAGGTCGAGCGGCTCTTCGGCGCCATGCCGGCCGGACAATCGCCTCCCGCCTCCAAGGTCTCCCCGCCGGCGGCGGCTGTCTCGCGCGAGGTCCGCGAGGTGCCGGGCGCTCAGGCTCAGATCCTCATCGGCGCATTGGCCCCGCCCCTGACGCATCCTGACTACCCGGCCGTGAAGGTCCTGAGCACGGTGCTCGGCGGCGGCATGGCCGGCCGGTTCTTCACCGAGCTCAGGGACAAGCAAGCGCTCGCGTATTCGACGGGGGCCCTCTACCCGTCGCTGGCCGGCACGGGCTACGTTGTGACCCAGCTGGGCACGGCGCCCGAGAATCTCCGGCGCGCGGAACCGAGTCTTAAGAAGGAGTTGGACCGGATCCGGGAGGAGCCGCCCTCGGCGGAGGAACTCCGCGTCGCCAAGGCGTACCTCCTGGGCCACTTCGCCATGGACCGGCGCACCAATGCCCGCCAGGCGTGGTATCTGGCAACCTTCGAGCTGGCGGGGGTGGGGCACGAGTTCCTCGACCGGTACGTGGCCGCGGTGCGGGATGTCACCCCCGCCGACGTTCAGCGCGTGGCTCGAACCTATCTGGGGACGGTTCGGGAGAGCGTGGCGCGTCCCCCGGCCCGTTGACCCTGACCCTTTCCCCTCACCCTGCCCTCTCCCCCATCGGGGGAGAGGATAAAGGTGAGGGGGCCGAGAGGACAGACGTGAAGGAGTTCCCACGAGGAGGTGCTGGATCATGAAGAGACTGACGCGGATGATGATGGCCGTGGCGCTCTCCTGGCCGGCCGCGACGGCCTTCGCCGACGAAGCCATCCCGGTCCAGGAGCTGGTGCTCCGTGCCAAGCCGGCCGTGGCCCTGGTGACTGCGCGGGTGGATGCCGAGGTCACGGTGAACTGCGGCGCGGGGCCCATCACGGTCAAACCGTTGCCGTTCCAGGAGACGGGCACCGGCTGGTTCGTCGACGGCCGGGGTTACCTCATCACCAACGCTCACGTCGTGGACCCCGCCCACCGGCTCCCGCCGTGGGTCACTCATGAGCTCAAGAAGAACGCGGTGGATCAGGCCTGCGTGGACCCGATGCTGGCCCGGCAAGGGCTGATGCGCGGCCAGCGCCCCGACGTCGAAGATCAGATCCGACGCCGGGTGGACATGGCAAGCATCAAGCTCAAGCCCCTCCCACAGGTCACCGTGCTCCTTTCCAACGGCACGGTGCTGCCGACCGAGATCAAGAAATTCAGCCCGCCGCTCCTGCTGGACGCATCCGGCAAACCCGTCCCAGACTCCGGGCGGGACCTGGCCCTGCTCCGCATCAAGGACGGCGTCTACCCGGCGCTCGCCCTGGCCGAGGAGGACACCAAGATCGGGGAGCCCGTGCGCATCATCGGGTTTCCGGGCGTGGTGTTGAGCCACGAGCTGCTGAACAAGACCGCGGCGCTGGAAGCCTCGGTGACCACCGGCGCCGTCTCGGGCCTCAAGCAGGACGCCATCGGTCAGGACGTGATCCAGACCGACGCGCCGGCCGCGCCCGGGAACAGCGGCGGTCCCGCCGTCGGTCACAGCGGCGCCGTGGTCGGCGTGCTGACGTTTGTCTCGCTCTCGCCCACCGGCGGCAATATCGTCCAGGGTTTCAACTTCCTCATCCCGGGCCGAGACATCAAGAAGTTTCTCCAGGGCACCGAGGTCACCAAGCCCGGTGACAGCCGTTTCAATCCCATCTGGGCCGCCGGCCTCCGAGACCTCAGCACCGACAGCTTCAAGAGCGCTGCCGCGAAGTTTGCCGAGACCAACAAACTCCTGCCTGACCTCCCCGACGTCAAGCGTGCCCTGGCCGAAGCGGAGTTCAAGGTGAAGAACCCACCCCCGCGCCCCTTCCCGTGGGCCTGGGTCACGCTCGGACTGGCCCTCGTGAGCGGCAGCGGCTACGGCGCCATGTGGCTCCGCCGCTGGCAACGGAACCGCTTTCGCATCAAAGCCGGCCAGGTGGTGAAGATGATCGAGGAAGGGGTCAATCCGCTGCTTCTCGACGTTCGCAAAGAGTCGGCCGCGAAGACGGCCCCGCTCAAAATTCCGGGAGCGACTTACATCTCGCCGGATGGGCTGGAGAAGGGCCAAGCCGGCATCGAGGTAGATCCCAACCGGACCGTCGTCGCCTACTGCACCTGAACGGACGAGGCGACGAGCGCCAGTGTGGCGCAGCAGCTTCGGAATGTCGGCTTCAAGGACGTGCGCATCCTCAAGGGCGGGCTCGGGGGCTGGGCGAACGCCGGCCTCCCGCTGGAGGCCGCCAAACAGGCCTGACCACAAGCGCGAGCGAAGCCGAGCCACGGGCACCCGGCCCTTGCGGCCGGGTCGTTGACACTCCCAGGCCGCGCGCCCTACACTCGGGTCGCGGCGAGCCGAATCGACGGGCTCGCCCGGCCCCATGCACGACCTCGTCATCCAGAACGCCCGGGTCGTTGACGGCACGGGTCGTCCCGCGTGTCTGCCGTTGCGCGTTCAGTTCACCCTGCCGCCGATACGCTGCTGGTCCTCCGTTCCGGCTGAAATCCTTTTCCATCGAGGGGGGGGCACACCATGACGTACGCCGACATCCTGTACGAGGTCAAAACCCAGATCGCCTGGATCACCATCAACCGGCCAGACCAAGGCAACACGTTCCGCCGCCAGACGGTGCTCGAGCTGATTCACGCACTGAACGAAGCGCGGAACGACCCGGACGTCAGGGGCGTGGTGCTCACGGGAGCGGGGGACCGCTTCTTCTGCATCGGCGGCGAGAAGGAACCCAGCGATGGCAGGCTCCACTACCACAACGTCCCGCCGGTGGTGGATCTCTACACGCTGATCGACATGATGCCGGTGCCCGTCATCGCGATGGTGAACGGCTTCGCCGTCGGGGGCGGAAACGTCCTGGCCAACATGTGCGACCTCACCGTCGCGAGCGAACAGGCGACCTTCCGCCAGGTCGGCCCGGCCATGGGCTCCTACGATGCCGGGTTCGGGACGTGGTATCTGGAGGACTCCGTGGGGCGCAAGCGCGCCAAGGAGATCTGGTACCTGAACCGCAAGTACTCCGCCCGAGAGGCGCTGGCCATGGGGCTCGTCAACCTGGTGGTGCCTCACGCCGAGCTGCGCCCGCGCACCGAGGCGCTCTGTGAGGAGCTGAAGGCGCGCGGCCCGCAGGCGCTGGGGGCGCTCAAGGCGGCCTTCCACGCGCGGCACAACGGCGTGACCGGCTTGAGCCGCATCAGCATTGACCACCTCGTGGCCAACTACTACCACACGGAGGAGTCGAAGGAGCTGGGCCGGTCCTTCACCGCCAAGGAGAAGCCGAACCCGGACACGTTCTACCGCTGACGGTGACAAAGGAGAACCGCCAATGGGAGTCCTCGACGGCATCAAGATCCTGGAGCTGGCGCGCGTGGCGCCCGGCGAATTCTGCACGATGTTGCTGGCCGACATGGGGGCGGAGGTCTTGAAAATCGAGACTCCTCCGGCCGACGGCAGGCCCGAGAGCGAGGAGGAGAAACGCCGCGCGGCTTTCGCCTTCATCAACCGGAACAAGCGGAGCCTGGCGCTGAACCTCAAGGCCCCCGAGGGGCAGGCGATCTTCCAGCGGCTGGCCGCCGGCGCGGACGTGATTGTCGAAGGCTTCCGCCCCGGGGTCATGCAACGCCTGGGGGGGGACTACGAGACGATCAGGAAGATCAACCCGCGCATCGTTTACTGCTCCCTCTCCGGCTTCGGGCAGGACGGTCCCTACCGGGACTACCCGGCCCACGACATCAATTACCTCTCGCTGGCGGGCGTCCTCGGGCTCATCGGCGAGCCGGACAGGAAGCCCGCCATTCCGCTGAACATCGTCGCCGACTACGGGGGGGCCAGCCTCCACGGCGCGTTGGGGATCATGCTGGCCCTCTTCGCCCGCGAGAGGACCGGCAAGGGCCAGCACGTGGACGTGGCGTACCTGGATTCCACGCTCTCCCTGCTGGCTGCCACGCCGAACCTCCGTTTCTTCTTCAGCGACGGCTTCGCCCCCCGGCGCGGCGCCGGCTTCCTCGGCGGCTCCTACCCCTACTACGCGGTCTACGAGACCAAAGACCGGAAGCTCCTCAGCATCGGCTGCACCGAGCCCTGGCTCTGGGAGAACTTCTGCAGGGCGATCGGGCGCCCCGAGTTCGTCAGGTACAGCCGCCTGGCCGACCAGTTCGTGCGCGCGGCCAACGCGGAGGAGGTCCGAGCGCGGGAAGAGATCGAGGCGATCATCCGGACGCGGACGCGCGACGAGTGGTACGACTTCCTCGTCAAGCACGACGTGTGCGTGGGGAAGGTGTACGACGTGGAGGAGGTCTTCGAGGATCCCCAGGTGAGAGCCCGCCACATGGTGGTGGAGACCGAGCACCCGGAGGTGGGAAAGGTCAAGGAGGTCGGCGTCGCCATCAAAATGTCCCAGACGCCGGGCACGGTCCGCATGGCCGCCCCGTACCGCGGGGAGCACACGGATCAGGTCTTGAGTGAGCTCGGCCTGAAGCCGGCGGAGATCCAGCAGCTCCGCGACAAGTGCCTCGTGGCGTGAGCGGAGGCCGGGGTGGACGGCGCGCGAGTTTCCCCTCTCCCCACGGGGGAGAGGGCCGGGTGAGGGGCATGAGCACGATCGTCAACTGCGCGGCCTACGCCGGCGGCAAGCGGGTCGGCGACGTTGCCGTCGAGGACATCAGCCTGGTCCTCGGGCAGCCGGACCAATTCGTCTGGATCGGGATCCATGAGCCGAGTGAGGACCTCCTCAAGCAAATCCAGGAGGAGTTCGGCCTGCACGACCTCGCGATCGAGGACGCCCACCGCGCCCACCAGCGGCCCAAGCTGGAGATGTACGGGGACTCGCTCTTCATCGTCCTCCGCACCGCGCAGCGAGACCCGAAGGGGGGCCGGGTCGAGTTCGGCGAGACGCACCTCTTCGTCGGTTCCAACTACGTCGTCTCGGTGCGCCACGGGGCGTTCCCCACCTACGCCGAGGTCCGCGCGCGCTGCGAGGCCACGCCCCAGCTCCTCGCCAAGGGCCCGGGCTTTGTCCTGTACGCGCTGATGGACTTCGTGGTGGACCAGTATTTCCCCATCGTGGATGCGCTGGAGGAGCAGCTGGAGGCGCTCGAGGAGAAGATCTTCAGCCGCTCCTTCAGCCGCGAGACCACGCGGCGGGTCTACGACCTCAAGCGGGATCTGGTCGAGGTCAAGCGGGCCGTGTCGCCCCTGGTCGATATCTGCAACCGGCTGACGCGCTTCGACCTCGCCCTGATCCCCCAGGACACCCACCCGTACTTCCGCGACGTCTACGACCACACGATCCGCATCAACGAGATGGTGGACACGCTGCGGGAGCTCTTGACCTCCGCCCTGGAGGCGAACCTCTCCCTGATCTCGGTCGCCCAGAACGAGGCGATGAAGAAGCTGGCCGGGTGGGCCGCCATCATCGCCGTCCCCACCATGGTCGCCGGCGTCTACGGCATGAACTTCGAGTTCATGCCGGAGCTCCACTGGCGTTTCGGCTACCCGCTCGTGATCGCGGTGACGCTGGGGATCTGTGCGTACCTCTACGTCCGCTTCAAGCGCTCCGGCTGGCTCTGACTTCCCTGGCGGGGGAGGGGTGAGGGGGCCCGTGTCAACCACGCCCCGAACCGAGGAGACACACATGACGCGACGAGTTGTCGGGATCGTTATCGCCCTGACCGTCGGGTTCTTCTCGGGTCCCCTCACGTCCGACGCGCAGCAACCCAAGAAGATCCCCCGGGTGGGCGTCCTGGCGGGCCCGCCCGCCTCGGTCGGGCAGCCCTACGTGGAGGCCGGACGGGCCGCGCTTCGCGACCTCGGCTACGTCGAGGGCCAGAACATCGCCATCGACTACCGATGGGGCGAGGCAAAGGCCGAAGTGGTCCGCGCCCAGGCTACCGAGCTCGTCAACCTGAAACCCGATATTATCGTGACCGTGGCGGAGGGACCGACGCGCGCTGTCAAGCGGTTGACGAGTACGATCCCCATCGTCATGGTGGCCGTTGACGACCCGGTCGGCCTCGGTTTCGTCGAGAGCCTCGCTCGCCCGGGTGGGAACGTGACGGGAACCGCCTCCTTCCTCCCGGAGCTCTCCGCCAAGCGGCTCCAGCTCCTGAAGGAAGTGGTCCCCAGGGCCTCCCGCGCGGTGTTCCTCTGGAACGGAAACCCCGGCGGGGTGCTCGGCTTCAAAGAGACCGAAGCTGCGGCGCGAACGTTGGGCCTGACGCTCCAATCGTTCGAAGCGAAGGCCGCCGCCGACGTCGCGCCTGCCTTCTCGGCGATGAAGGCCCATCGCGCCGACGCCCTCATCGTGCTGACCGACCCCAGTACCTTTTCGCAGCGGGCGAGGGTCGCCGACCTCGCCGCCCAGCACCGACTGCCCGCGGTCTACGAGCTGAGGGAGTTCGTGGACGCGGGGGGACTGATGTCCTATGGGGCGAGCCTCATCGGCATGGTCCGCCGGACCGCGGTCTTCGTGGACAAGATCCTGAAGGGGGCCAAGCCGGGCGATCTCCCGGTCGAGCAACCCGCGACGTTCGAGCTGGTCGTCAACCTGAAAGCCGCCAAGGCCCTCGGCCTCACGATTCCGCAATCGGTCCTCATCCGGGCCGACGAGGTCATCCAATGACACCCTCACCCCGACCCTCTCCCTCGCGAGGGAGAGGGAAGCAGATGAGGATCATCGACGCCGACGGGCACGTGATGGAGCCCAAGGGCATGTGGGAGGACTGGATCGAGCCGGCCTTCAAGGCCCGGGCGCCGCGCGTCGTGAAGGAGGCCCGGATCGACGTGGACGGCCATCTCGTGCCCCGCCCCGACGGGGGGAATCAGGTCAGCGCGGGGATGCAGGCCGCGTTCAAGACCAAGGTGGGCGAGTTCCTCGCCGCGTACCACCTGGCCGGCTACAGTGCCGAGGCCCAGCTCAAAGCCATGGACGAAGCCGGGATCGAGACATCTTTCCTCTATCCCACGCAGGGTCTCTACGCGGCCTCGATCGATGACCTGGACCCGGCCTTCGCCATCGCCATCTGCCGCGCCTACAACAACTGGGTCCTGGAGTACTGCAAGGTGAACCCTCGGCGCTTGAGGCCGGTGGCGATGCTGACCGCGCTCCACGATCCCTCGCTCGCGGTGGGGGAGGCGACGCGCGTGGCCGGCCTGGGAATGCGCGGCGTCTTCATCCGCCCAAACCCCATCCGCGGCAGGCCCCTCGACGACCCGGCCTACGAGCCGTACGTCCGGGAGGTCCTCGACTTCATCGGCGAAGGCCGCCTCCTCTTCGCGAGCGACTACCCCCACCCGGACCGCAAGTGGCCCGAGACCGTGGACAACGCCCGCGCGCTCCCGATCTCCGACCGGGCCAAGCAGAAGCTCCTCTGGGAGAACCCTTCGGCCTTCTACGGCTTGAGGTGAATGAGGAGAGATCGATGGGACCGAAAGGCAAGGCGGCGATCATCCGGGCCAAGGAGCGCTATCACCACGAGACGGATTGGCTCTCGACCTACTGGCACTTTTCCTTCGACCACTACTACGATCCGGCGAACGTCTCGTTCGGCCCGCTCCGGGTCTTCAACGACGACGTGGTCCAGCCGGGCACGGGCTTCCCGCCCCACTCGCACCGGGACATGGAGATCATCACCTACGTCCTGGAGGGTGAGCTGGAGCACCAGGACAGCCTCGGCAACCGGGGCCGGGTCCACCCGGGGGAGATCCAGGTCATGTCGGCCGGGACCGGGATCACTCACGCCGAATACAATCCCTCCAAGACCGACCGCCTTCACTTCCTCCAGATCTGGGTGCTCCCGCGAACGCGGTCCCTCACGCCGCGGTGGGAGCAGCGGATCTTCTCGGCCGACGCACGTAACGGCCGAGTGCTGCCGGTGGTCTCGGGAGCTGACGGCGACACGCTCAGGATCGACCAGGACGCGGTGATTTACATCTCGACGCTCAAGCCCGGCCAGGCCGTGAGCCCCGCCCTCGCACCGGGGAGACGCGCCTACGCCTTCGTCATCAGCGGCGCGCTCGACATCAACGGCAACGCGCTGGTTTCAGGCGACCAGGCCCGGATCGCCGACGAATCGCGGCTCGTCCTGGCCGCATCGGCTCCAACCGAGCTGATCCTCCTGGATTTGCCGTGAGTCAAGCAAGAGGGAGAGGGCAGGGTGAGGGGACCTGAAATATGAAGGCGGTGGTCCTCTACGAGGTGAAGCAGCCGCCGGTGGTGGAGGAGCTGGCGCCGGTCTCCCCCGGGCCGGAGGAGGCAGTGCGAGCTGGGGCCGGCGCTCGTCCGCCCGCTGAAGCGCTGCCGGAAGGGAGAAATCCAAATTAGCCAGATGGCCGGGATCGGCACCATGAGCGAATTGGCCGTCGTCCACCAGATGAGCCTGATCCCCATTGAGCCCGACCTCCCTCTCGACAAGGCCGCCTTCGTCGGCTGCGCCGTCATGACGGGTGTCGGGGCCGTCATCAACACTGCCAGGGTCGAGCCGGGCTCGAGCGTGGCCGTGTTCGGCTGCGGCGGGGTGGGGCTCAATGTCGTCCAGGGGGCGTGGCTCGCGGGGGCCGACCGGATCATCGCCATCGACCGGCTTCCGAACAAGCTGGCCCAGGCGACGCTGGGTTCCTACTATGGGTCATCCCGACCCCGGCATGACATGCCCCGGCTGCTCGGCCTCTACCGGAACGGGCGACTCATGCTGGACGAGCTGGTCACGCGCACCTACCCCATCGAGGAGGCGTGGAGCGCTTTCGAGGCCCTGGAGGCCGGGGAAAACGTCCGCGGCCTGATCCGGTTCATGGGGTGATGGCCGGCTACTTCGACTGGGCCGCGGCGCTCTTCGACCCGGCGAGGATCTTCGCCAAGCCTGAGGCGCTCCGCGGGCTCCGAGTGCTCGACCTCGGCACCATCTTCCTCGGCCCCACCACCACGACGTACCTGGCGGAGTACGGGGCGGAGGTGATCAAGGTTGAGATCCCCGGGGTGGGCGACACCATCCGCGCCCTCGGGCCCACCTACCACTGGAACATGTCCCTCATCGGCCTCTCCGAGCCCAAGAACAAATACTTTATCGGCCTCGACGTCCGCAAGCCCACCGGGCGCGAGCTCTTCACGCGCCTCGTGGCCCGGGCCGACGTCCTCGTGGAGAACTTCAGGGCCGGCACCCTCGAGCGCTGGGGGCTCGGCTACCGTCAGCTCCGCGAGGTCAACCCGCGCCTGATCTACTCGGCCCACAACGGCTTCGGCCAGTGGGGGGACTATGGCGCCGGCCGTCCCTCCTACGACGCCATCGCCCAGGGGGAGAGTGGCATGGCGGCGATCTCGGGATTCCCCGCGCGCCCCCCGCTCAAGAGCGGGGGGTACATCGGCGACTACCTGGGCGCCGTCGCCGGTGCGGCAACGATCCTGGCGGCCCTCCATCACCGGCGGAAGACGGGCGAGGGGCAGCTCATCGAGATCGCCCAGGTCGAGGCGCTGATCCGCATGCTCGACTGGACCTGGGTCTATCACGGGCTGACCGGCCGCCATCGCGCCCGCTATGGAAACGCCGACGTCGCCATCGTCCCCTCCGACGTCGTCGAGGCCAGGGACGGCTTCGTCGCCCTCTCCGCGCCGACGGACGGGGCGTTCGGCGGCCTGGCCCGGGCGATGGGGAGACCGGACCTGGCCGATGATCCGCGCTACCGCACTCAGCTCGCGCGCGCCCAGGAGGCGCATTGGGACGCGCTCCTCGTGGCCATGCGGGACTGGGCCCGGGGCCTCACGACAGCCGAGCTGGTGGCGCTCGGCGATCGCTACGGCTTCGCCGCAGCCGTCGTGGCCAGCGGCAAGGACCATTGCGAGGATCCCCACC
>JACQWA010000213.1 GCA_016209425.1 Candidatus Rokuibacteriota bacterium | reverse complement strand
CCAGACGAGACGGGAACGACTGGAGGGATTCACGAGGTCAGGGGCTCGGCGGGGGAGTGGGCGGGATCGGCACCAGGATCCCCACGTTGCGGCGAGCATCCGGGAAATAGGTGCGGGCGACCCGCTGCAGATCCTCGGCAGTGAGGGCCCGAATTGCGGGGACGAACCGATCCCGAAGTCGCCAGCCCCCGATCAGCTCGAAGCGGACGAGGAGCGAGGCCCGGCTATACACCGAGTCCTGGCGGAAGACAAACGACGCCTCGATCTGGTTCTTCGCGCGCTCCACCTCCACCGCCGACACCGGCTCCCGCTTGAGCCGCTCCACCTCCTGCAGCAACGCCGGCTCGAGCGTCTCCGGCGACTGGCCGGGGCGCGCCGTCGCGTAGAACCAGAAGAGGTTCGGGTCGGCCGAGAAGTAGGAGTAGTCGCCGCCCGCGTTCAACGCGATCTCCTGCTCGTAGACCAGCCGGCGGTAGAGCCGGGAGCTCCGTCCCTCGGAGAGAATCGTGGAGAGCAGTTCCAGCGCGGGCGCATCCGCGGAGGCGTAATTCGGCACGGGATAGCCGATGAAGACCAGCGGGAGCTGGGCCTCTTTCCGCACGATGACTCGGCGCTCACCGTTCTGCACGGGCTCCACCACCTTGACCGGCGGCGGGTTGGCCGCGCGCGGGATCACGCCGAAGTGCCGCTGGATCTTCTCAAGCAGCTCGGGAGCCTTGAAGTCACCCGCGGCCGCCACCAGAGCGTTGTTCGGCACGTAGTAGGTCCGGTAGAACGCCCGAAGCTCGTCCACGGTGAGCCGGCGGAGGTCCTCCATCCACCCGACGATCGGCGAGCGGTACGGGTGCGCCTTGAAGGCGATCGCCGACAGCTCTTCGCCGAGGAAGCCCTCCGGGTCATCCTCGGTGCGCGTGCGCCGTTCCTCCATCACCACCAGCCGCTCGGACGCGAACTCCTTGGGATCCAGGCGGAGATTCTGCATCCGGTCAGCCTCGAGCGCGATCACGAAATCCACCTTGTCCGCGGCGATGTTCACGAAGTAGGAGGTGTAATCCTGGCTGGTGAAGGCGTTGTCCTGGCCGCCGTTCTCCTCGATGAGGCTCGCGTACATCCGGGGGCCGTAGGTCGCGGTGCCCTTGAACATCATGTGCTCGAGGAGGTGGGCGAGGCCGGTGGCGCCGGGCTGCTCGTTGCGCGAGCCGACCCGGTACCAGACCTGGAACGACACGACCGGGCTCCGGTGATCCTCGACGAGCAGCACCCGAAGGCCGTTGTCGAGCGTGGCCTCCAGGAAATCGTCCGCTGCCACGGCGGGCGCGGCGCTCAACAGGGGCAGGAGGAGCGTCGGCGCGATGAACCGTGGGAGGATTCTCACGAATTGATTATACCTGCCGGGGTTCCCGAGCGGCAACCGACACACGGAGCTTCAGGCGGAATGCGGGAGGGAACGTCAGGGCGACCCCCGCTCCCACTCCCGCCACCACGGCCGCCCCGTAGCATCCCCAGGCGAACGAGCCGGTCACGTCCTTGATCCAGCCGGTGAGGTGCGGTCCCACAACCGCGCCGAGAAAGCAGACCGTGTTGTAGAGGCCGAAGGCGGTGCCGAGGATGCCGGGTGGGAAGCGCTCGGCGAGGAGCGCGTAGGACGGGCCCCACGTCCCCCAGACGAAGAAGCTGGTGGCCATCATGAAGAGTGCCACGAGCCCGGCGGGCCCTTTTGTCTGCACCACCCCTCCCATCCCCCCGACCGAGACACCGGCCAGGAGGATCGTCAGCGCGATGACAACCTTGCGCGAGAACCCTCGCTTGTGGCAGCGGTCGGCGAGCCAGCCCATGGCGAAGAGGCCGAACGGCGCCGCGACGCCCTGGAAGCTCGCGTACAGGGCCGAGCGCCCCAGATCGGTCACGCCGACCTCCGAGAAGAAGAGGGGACCCCAGGTGGCGAGGACGAACTGCAGGTAGACCGGCATGATCCCCGCGACGCCCAGGATCCAGAGCTCCCGAGTTCCGGCCACGCGGCGGAACGTCCACCCGGCGGTGTCCCCCACGGTCATGCTCGGAGGCTCGGGCACGCGCTGCCAGAGGAGAAATGCCGCCAGGAGCGGTGGCAGCGCGAAGACGAAGAAGACTGCGCGCCAGGGCATGAGCTCGCCGAGCACGCCGGCCAGAATCAGCCCCAGCGTGGTGCCGAGGCCGGGCCCGGAGAAGGAGACCCCCTGCCCGAGCGCCATTTTCTCCTTTGGCGTATAGGCGGCGATGATGACCCGGTCGTTCGAGAACAGGCATCCCTGGCTGAGACCGGTGAGGAGCCGGGCCAGGAAGAGCGCGCCGAACGAACCGGCAAGCCCCGTGCCGAGCGAGGCGACCGCCCCGAGGAGGATCCCCCCGAGCAAGACCCGTTTGCGTCCCAGGCGGTCGCCCAGGAACCCGGCGGGAAGCTGCATCGCCATGTAGGCATAGAAGAAGGCGGTCGCCAGGAGGCCGGCCCGGGTGTAGGAGAGCGTGAGCTCCGCCATGATGGGCGGCAGGAGCGAGGAGAGCCCCATGCGGATCATGTAGTTGGCGACCCACGCGTAGACGAGGAGGCCCCAGACGAGGTAGGGAGAGGGCACCGCCGGAGTATACGGCAGAGCGGACAGCCGGCAAAGCGCGAAAATGGTGTAGTATCAGGGCTCGATGGAGCTCCTGCTCCAACTCCTGATCGGCGGCATCCTCCAGGGCGGCATCTACGCCCTGGGGGCCTTCGGATTGTCGCTCATCTTCGGCGTGCTCCGGGTCCTCAACGTCGCCCACGGAGACTTTCTGATCCTCGGCGCCTACGCGACCTTCGTGCTTTACTCGACCCTCGGCCTCTCGCCATTCGTGGCCCTCCTCCTGATCCTCCCCGCCTTCCTCCTGATCGGCATCGCCGTCGAGCGGTCGATGATCCGCCCCATGCGGGCCCAGACCGCCCACGAGTTCCTCGTGGCCTCCATCCTCATCACCCTGGGGATCGCGTTGGCCGTCGAGGACCTCCTGGCGTTCTCCATGGTGCAGCCGGTGAAGGGCATCGACTACTCGCTGGCGCCGTTCCGCGTCGGGGGCCTCGTGATCTCGACCCTGCGCCTCCTGTCGCTCGGCGTGATCGTGGTCCTCTCGTTCGCCCTGCACCTGTTCCTCCAGCGCACGCTCCCGGGCAAGGCCATCCGGGCCGTCATCGAGGACCGGGAGGGAGCCATGCTCGCCGGGATCAACGTGCTCGCGGTCTCACGGAACGCCTTCGCGCTCGGCATCACCCTGAGCGCGGCGGCCGGAGTCTTTTTCATCTCGATTATCCCGGTGGAGCCCCACATGGGGCTCCCGCTCACGCTCAAGTACCTCTCCATCATCGTCCTGGGGGGAATCGGCAATCTCCCCGGCACCCTCCTGGGCGCGGTGATCCT
>JACQWA010000230.1 GCA_016209425.1 Candidatus Rokuibacteriota bacterium | reverse complement strand
GGGCAAGAGTACTGACCCTTGTGGTGCGCCACCCGCTCGGTCCGCTGGGCGAAGAGGACGTGGGGCCCGCCCCGGTTGGTCAGGAGGAGGAGCACCGCCGCGGGGATCAGGTCCTCCGCATCCACCACCCTTCGGCGGCGGTCGGCCAGCGCCGCTTCGATCCTTTTCCGGAGCGTCTCGAGATCCATTCCTAATCAGCTCCTGACCGCCATTTCGAGCGCGGGCCTGGCCCGCGCAACCATGTGGGGGGAAGTGTCGGAAGGGGGGCGCAAGCCCCCCTCCGAGGTCTTACCGCGCTTTGAACTGGGGCTTGCGCTTCTCGGCGAAGGCTTTGGGTCCCTCCACCGCATCCTCGGTCCCGCGGAGCGTGCCGGAGAGGAACGCCTCGAGCCGAAGGCCGTCGGCCAGCGGCAGGCTCCGCCCGCGGATCACGGCTTCCTTGGCCGCACGCACCGCCAGCGGGCCACGCTCGCACAGGGTCTGAGCCCACTCCATCGCCGTCGGGATCAGCTCGGTGAGGGGGACCACCTTGTTCACGAGCCCGATCCGGTACGCCTCGACGGCGTCAATGGTCTGGGCCATCAGGATCATCTCCATCGCCTTGGCGAGGGGCACGGCCCGCGGAAGCCGCTGCGTCCCTCCGGCCCCCGGCATGATCGCCCAGCGGACCTCGGTCAGACCGAAGGTCGCGTTGGGGGACGCGAGCCGCAGATCGCACGCCAGGGCGAGCTCGAGACCGCCGGCCAGGCAGTGGCCGTTGACCGCTGCGATCATCGGCTTCCAGATCTCAAGGCCTCGCGTAATACCGCCGAGGCCCGGCTCCAGGTCCCGCCGCTGTCCCGGGGCGAAGACACGGGGAATCATCTTCTTCAGGTCCGCTCCGGCGGAGAACGCCCTGTCCCCGGCTCCCGTCAGGATCGCGACCCAGGCCGAGTCGTCGTCGCGGAAGCGGGTCCACGCCCGAACCAGCTCCTCCTGGGTCTCGGGGTCCACCGAGTTCATGGCCTCGGGCCGGTTCAGCGTGATGGTCACGATCTTGGCCTTTTGCTCGTAGAGGACGGGCGGCATCGGACACCTCCGTTTCGATGAGTGCGTCGGTCAGCCGGCGGGCTGGACCTCCGGGAAAGGCCTGAGCCGCTGGGACGCCCAGACGGCCGCCAGCACGACCAAGCCGACCATGTCGGTGTAGACCCCGGGCTTGATCAGGAGCAGCGCGGCCCCGATCAGGGCGAGCCGCTCCAGCCAGTTGGCGGGGCGCGCGAAAAAGCCCATGGACCCCGCCGCCAGCGCGATCACTCCCACGCAGGCGGTCACGCTCGCCCAGGCGATCTCGAGCCACAGGCCCCGCCAGAGGAGGGCCGGCGCGTAGACGAACATGTAGGGGACGATGAAGCCGGCCAGCCCCAGGCGCGTGGCGATAAGCCCCGTTCTCACCCAGTTGGCGCGCGCGATGGCGGCGGCCACGTACACCGCGGCGCAGACCGGGGGCGTGATCGCCGAGATGATCGCGAAGTAGAACACGAAAAGGTGGGCCGCCAGAGGGATCGCCCCCAGCTTGATCAGGGCGGGGGCCACCACCGACGCGGCGAGGACGTAGGCCGCGGTGGTCGGGAGCCCCATCCCCAGGATGATGCACACGACCATCGCGAAGAAGAGCGCGGCCAGGAGGCTCTGCCCGCTGGCCCCGATGATGAACTCGGAGAGCTTGACCCCGATGCCGGTCAGGTTGATCATCCCGATAAGGATCCCGGCGGCGGCGATCAGCGTCGCCACCAGGACGATTCCCTTCCCACCCGCCTCGAGAGCCTGGACCATCCCGAGGCAGCGGGCCCGGACATCGGCCCACGAGGTCGCGGACGCCAGAAAGATCACGACCGACGCCACGATGGACCAGAAGGTGGAGGTCCCTGCGGTATAGCCCCGGAGAAGGAAGTACGTGAGGAGGATCACCGGAAGGAACAGCGCGGCGGCGCGTCGCCACGCGAAGACCTCGCGGGCCCGTGGCAGCAGCGCCGCCGGGATGGTCTCCAGGTTCTGGCGGCGCGCCTCGAAATGAATCGCCGCCCCGCAGCCGAGGTAGTACAGGACGGCCGGCAGCGCGGCGGCGATGGCCACCTGGACGTACGCGATCTGGAGCAGCTCGGCCATGATGAAGGCCCCTGCCCCCATGACCGGCGGCATGAGCTGGCCGCCCGAAGACGCCGTCGCCTCCACCGCCGCGGCGAACTCGGACTTGTACTTCAACCGCTTCATCAGCGGAATGTTGAAGATCCCGTCCACCACCACGTTGGCCACCGCCGAGCCCGAGATCGTCCCGAAGAACGCCGAGGAGAAGACGGACACCTTGGCCGGCCCTCCGTAGGAGCGTCCGGCGATGAGCTTGGCCAGGTCCACGAAGGTCTCTCCGCCCCCGGTGTAGTAGAGAATGGCGCCGAAGACGAGGAAGATGGCGACCAGCGTCGCCGAGATCCCCGTGACCGTGCCGAGGATTCCCTGGGTGGAGAGGTAGAGCAACTCCTGGATGGACGTCCAGGAAAATCCCCGGTGGCCCCACGTCCCCGGAATCCAGGCGCCCAGGAGGGCGTAGGCCATTCCCAGCGCGGCCAGGACGGTAAAGGTCAGGCCGATGGTCCGCCGGGCCGCCTCCAGCGTCAGGAGCGTGACCAGCGTCCCAAGGAGCACCCCGGCGCGGGTCGAGTCGGAGGGATTCTCCATGATCCAGTTGTAGTGGACGATGACGTAGACGAACCCGACGAAGGCGAGGGCGGCGAACACCCAGTCGAAGAGGGATGGACGCCGGGCGGGAGAACGGCCCGGACGGCAGGGATAGAGCAGAAAGCAGAGGACGAAGGCGAACAACAGGTGGATCGCGCGCTGGATCAGATCGGGGTAGGCGCCGACGAAGGGCGCTGAGGTCCAGATGTGGAAGAGCGCGAAGGCGACGGCGACGAAGCTGACGCCGACGCGAACCCCCCCGGCGAGGGTCCGCGTGACGGCCTCGTCGGTCTTGATCTCTTCGGGAAGCCGGGCCGCCTCGACGTCGGCCACGCCGTCCTATCGCGCCTCCGGCGGGACCAGGTGATCGGGAATCTTCATCCCCCTTTCCCGGAAGTACTTGATCGCGCCGGCGTGAAGCGGGGAGAGCGACTGCTCCAGCGTGACCTTCGTCATGTCGTCGGCAAGACCTTTGAAGGACGCCTTCTGGTGCTCCTTGTCCTCCATCACGGCCTTCACCAGCTTGTACGCCAGGTCATTCGGAAGGGACTTGGGCGCCGCGAACCCGACGACGACGGCCTCGGCCCAGAATTCTCCCATCCCCTTGATCGAGCCGGCCGGCACCTTGACCCACGGATAGTAGGGGTACTGCTCCTTGACTTTCTTGACCTGGTCCTCTGAGAAGGGCAGGACCCGAATCGGCGTTGTGGCGGCGATGTCCATCATCGAGGCGTCGAGCCGGAAGCCGTCGGCCGCCTTGGCGTAGCCGACGATCCGCTTGTCCTTGATGGCATCCACGAGGTCTGACGCGCCCCCCCGCACCCAGTCGGGCTTGATCCCGAGGTGGGTGAGCGTAGCCTCGGTCATCTTCTCGGTGGCGGTCCCGCGGAACCCAGGGCTGAACTTCTTTGCCGTCAGGTCGGCGATCGACGCGACGCCCGCCTCCTCCCGCACGATGATGTACACCGCTGACACGGTGTAGTACCAGAGATTCCGGATATCGGGGAACGGGGTGTCCTTCCAGGCAGCCCCCCCCTTATGGGCGAGGAAGACCTGTTCGTTGGTGATCAGGCCGTATTCGATGGTGTTCTTCAGCATACGCTTGAGGTTGTCCACGGTGGCGCCGGTCTCCACCACCGTCACGTCCACATCCGGCACGGCTGAGTTGATGGCCTTGGCCTGCCCCACGCAGTAGGCGAAGTGGCTGGAGGCGGTGGCGGTGCACCCCATGGCCAGCCTCTTCTTCTGAGCCTCCGTGGGTCCGGCG
>JACQWA010000209.1 GCA_016209425.1 Candidatus Rokuibacteriota bacterium | reverse complement strand
GGTCGGTGCGTCCGCACGAGCCGATGAACAGGGTGTCGCCCGAGATGAGACGCCCGTCTACGAGGAAGCACTGGGAGCCCGGCGTGTGCCCCGGCGTGTGGAGGAACGTGATCCCGAGGCGGCCGACCTGGAGCGTGTCGTTGCCGTCCACCCTCACCAGGTCCGAGCCGAACCCCTTCAGGAACTCGCGCTCGGCCTTGTGGACGTACACCTTGGCCTTGACCTTTTCCAGGAGGCCTTCGACGCCGGGGATGTTCATCCCGAACAGGTGACCGCCCACGTGGTCCTGGTGGGTGTGGGTGATCAGCGCCCCGACGATCGTCATGCCGTCGGCCGCGGCGGTCTCGACGATGGTGTCGATCTCCCAGGCGGGGTCCACCACCACGCACTGCCGCGTTACCGGGTCCCCCAGCAGGTAGACGAAGTTCTGCATGGGGCCCAACTCCATCTGCTTCAGATAGATCCTCTCGCTCATACCTCGGAGGGGGGCTCCGCCCCCCCTCCGATGCCTCCCCCCGATGCAGGGTTGCGCAGGCAAGGCCTGCGCTCGAACAAGCTAGCTTACCTAGCCCGAATTATGCACATTAATTCGGGGTAGGCACCGAAAATCGCATGGAAGTAACTAAGACTCCGATTTGTTTTCACCGGGCTTACACAATTTCCATGGCAACCAGAGGGTTCTGAGCGGAGATCGGAAAACGGAACAGACCATGTTGAAATCCATGCGATTTTCGTACAGCCCGGATTATTCTCGTGAATAATTCGGGCTAGGGTTTCAGGACGACGTCAATCGGCCGCTTGCCCACGGGGATCGTGGCCACCACCCGATCGATGGTAGTGTCCACCACGGCAACGTCGTTGGAAACCTCATGCCCCACGTACAAAATCCGGCCATCCGGCGTCGCCCAGATCCCGTGTGCCTCCAAGCCCCCGGTGGAGATCCGCTTGACGACCTCCCGGCTCCCTCGGTCCACCACCCAAAGGTTCTCGCCGCCACGCTGGGCGGCGGGCAGATTCGTCTTGCCGATCGTGATATAGACGAGGTCCCGGCCGCCAACCCGGACGAACTCAACGTGATTGGGACGGGCGCCCACGTCCACGACCTTCAGGACGTTAAGGGACTCCGCATCCACCACCGACACCTGGTCCACCGTCTTGTGGGTGAGCCACACCTCCTTCGCGTCCGGGCTCAGCTTGACGAACGGCGAGAAGTGTCCGGCCACGGCGACCGTGATGAGGCGCAGGGTCGGGATGTCCACCATCCAGAGGACTGCTTCCTTCTGGCTGGCGATGTAGCCGCGCCGGCCGTCCGGCGAGAACCAGAGCATGCTCGGCCCGTTCATCGTCTTGATGTGCCGGGTCACATGGAAGGTCTTGGTGTCCACGACGGCGACGTGGTCGCGTCCCCGAATCGTCACCCACGCCTCGCGGCCATCCGGGGTGAAGGTGGGGACGTGGGGCTCTCGACCCACGAGGACGTCGGCCACGACCCGGTTGGTAGCCGTGTCGATGAAGAGCACGTTGCTGGAACCCCGGCCGGTCACGGCCAACAGCCTGCCGTCGGGGGAGAGGTTGGCCCCGTGGGCGTCAATGATCCCGTTGTAGAGAGGGCGGTGGGGATTGTCGTCGCCGGTCGGGATCGTGGCGGTCACGCGGTTCGTTGCGGTGTCGATCACCGACACGGTGTTGGAGATCTCGTTGGCGACGTAGACCGTGCCGGCCTCGGCGAGCCCCGACCACAGCATTCCCGCCACCGCGAGCGCCAGAACCGCTCGACACCCCCGCATCGCACTTCCCCCTCTCACGTCTCCTACCCCCGGAGGTCGTCGGGGATCTTGGGAAGGTCGCCCAGCTGCTTCGGGTCCAGCGCGAAGATCGCGGGTGACGCCCCCGTCCGGACGAACACCTTGTCCGCCTCCTTCCTGCCGACCATGAGGCGACCCAGCTCCTTGCCGTCCGCCCTGTAGAGCGTCACCTCGAAGGATGAGCCATCCAGCCCGTACCGGGCTGCATCGTCGCCTTTTGGCGACACCAGCTCGCGCCAGCGGAGCAAGCGGAGATTATACAGGAGGTCCGTGACCGTGTTCTCTTTGGCTTTCCCGGATTTCGGTTCCGTCACGCGCCACTCGGCCTCGCCCTTCCGCTCCAGCACCATCGCCTGGCCACCGCTCCTCACCCGCATCCGCTTCACCTCCTTGGGATCGAAGAACGGCAAGACGGTCCGATCCCGGAGGTCGCTCGCGGACTTGGAAAGATCCCCCAGGTATTGAGCGTCCACCAGCATGACCGGCCCCTGTCCCACCACCCCCGCGTAGGCCATCGGCTTGCCGCGCCGCTTTTCGGGTGAGGGCGCAAGGAGCAAGGTCTTCGCAGCCGGGGCGCCGGGCTCCCCAAGCGAGACTTTCACCTCCGGCTTGGCCAGGTAGCGAGTGACGGCCGTCGGGCCCTCGCCGAGGAAGCCCGCCGCCCGCATCTCGCGGATCTTAAAGAGGAGGCCACCCACCTCCCCGTCGTCGGCCTTGAGCGACTCCGGGGCGGTGACCTGCCACTTCTCCCCCTCTTTGGCCAGGGCGACCTTTCCCTTCGGGCTTTCCAACTCGAGGCGGGACACCTTGTCCCGGTCATAGTCGAGAACCGTCTTGTCCCTCAGCGCTCCCACGGTCTTCGGCAGCGTGGTCCAGAGATCCTCGCCGACCAGCAACACGCTGGGGTCACCGGCCCGCATGGCATAGACCCCCTGTTTGGCGGGCTCCGGCTTGCCGAAGAGAAGCGTGTGAGCGCCCTTCTCCTTGCCGAGCAAGACGGTCACGCGCGCGGGACGGTCGAGTCCGTACGGCCTCATGGACTTCGGCGCCTCGACCACAAATTCCTTCACCTTGGCGAACCGAAGCTTGTCGAGGAAATCCGAGATCGCATCCATGTCCGCCCGGAGGGAGACGGGCTTGGTGATCTTCCACTTCCTCTCCGCTTCCGGCTCGACGGCCATGAGCTCTCCCTCGACCGCGATCTCGAGGCCCGCGACGTCTTTCCGGTCAAAGGTCAGGATCGTCTTGTCCCGGAAATCGGCCGCGGGCTTGGTGGCGTCGCGCAGAACAAAGTCGGAGAGGACGAAGACGGCGGGCTTGGCCTTGGTCGTGGCGTACACCCAGACCCCGGTCGGGTTCTTCTCGCCGAGGAGGAGGGTGAGGGCCTCCTGCTTCCCTTTCACCCTCACGGTGATGTCCACGGCGGGAGCATCCAGGCCGAAGTCGCCGAGCTTGACCGGGTTGGGATCGATCTCGCGGTCCACCCGGGCGGTGACCAGGTTGGCGACCAGGTCTTCCACCGCATTGCGGTCGGCCTTGGCCTTGACGGGGGCCAGGAGAACCCAGTCCGATCCCTCCCGCTTGACGTGGATGGTCTCGGCCTTGCGCCGGAAGACCGCTTCCTCCACGTCCTTGGCCTCGACGCTCCACAGACGACCCTTCACCTGCGCCGCCTTTTCGCGTTCAGGGGCCCAGCGGACCTCGTAGAGGTAGTAGAAGGTCCCCAGGGCAACGAGGACGAGAGCGAGGACGAGCGTGGTTTTAAAGCGCATGGGACGCGGCGGCTAGGCGGAGGCGCGGCGGCGGAGAATGACCGCGATCCCGCACGCCACCACGGCGCCCGGCAGGACCAGCACCGGCAGCCAGAAGATGATCTGGCCCTGGGTCGCGGTGAGAATCACCGGGGTCTGCCGCGTGTCCTTGGGGCGGATCGCGATGAGATCCTCCTCCTCGGCCAGCCAGCTCACGGTGTTGAGGAAGAAATCCCGGTTGCCGGCGGCGTTGAAGAACTGGTTGGAAGCGAGGTTGGACGTCCCGATCACCACAAGGCGCGCCTTCGCGTCCTTTTTCCCTTCGGGGGGAGGAGAGGCATCGATGGTCGCCACGGCGGCCACCGGAAGCGGTCCCCGCTTATCTTCGGGATCCGGCTTCGCTTCCCCCCGCTGGAGCGCGGCGCGATCCGTCTCCCCCCAGCTCTGGGCGCTGGTCTGGGCCAGCGGTTGAAGGGTGATCCCCTTCGGCGGAGTCCTGGCGGGAACGACCGTTCGCGTCAGCGGGAACAGCGTCATCACGCCGCCCATCTCCCGCGTGATCGGATGCGCTTCGTACTGGCTGACGACCGGCACCTCAGGACCAATCCCGAACAGCCGCCCGAGCGGGTTGAGCTCCACCACAAGATCGTCTCCCAGCGTGACGCCGTACTTCGCCAGGTATTTCTTCAGGCCCTCCGCCTGGAAGGGGTTCACCATGAACAGCACCTTGCCGCCCCGGCCGATGTACGTGTCCAGCGCCTCCAACTCTTGTGGAAACAGGTCATTCCTCGGGCCGGGCACCACCACCAGGGCCGCCCCGTCAGGAACCTTGGGATCCCGTGCCAGCAGGAGCTCCTTGACCTCATAATTGGCCCGCTCCATGGCGGCCTTGGCCTCGCTGAAACCCGGCCGGTCGGTGTTGGTGAGCTCGTGCTCGCCGTGACCTTTGACGACGAACACGACGCGCTTCCCCTCACGGGTGACCTTGATGAGCGCGTTGGTGAGCTTCTCCTCCTCGGCGTCCAGCACCTTTTCCGACTTGGCCTTGGTTTCCAGCACCACCGTCCCGTAGGACTCCACACCGTACCGGCGCGCCAGCCCCGGTTCCCGGTCGGGGTCCACCGTTTTCCCCTTGAACTTTCCCCCCGAGTAGGACTCGTACTGCCTCAACAGGTCTTCGGCCAGACGCTTTCCCGGTTGGTCCGTCCGGAAAAAGGCGGTGGCCGTCACGTCGCTCTTGAGGGACTGGAGAAGCTTGACGGTCTGCGGCGACAGGCTGTGGCGCCGGCTCTCGGTCAGGTCCCACCGATAGCTGTGGCGAGTCGCCATCGCGGAGACCAGAACGATGATGCCAACGGCGAACCCTACCATGACGACCGCGTTGAGCCAGTACCTCGCCGTCCGGCGGCCGAAGGCCTCCTTGATCTCGTTGAATTTGAGGTAGGCTCCGAGCGCCGACAGGGCGAGGCCGAGCACGAGCGGAATCGGCCAGACCTGCCCCACCAGTCGCGTCGCCGGGAAGGGCCGGATCTCAAACAGCCATGCCCCGAACGCCCCCACCAACAACACCGCCCCCGCCCACAGGATTGCGCTCGGGGTGACGTAACGACCCATCCGTCAGCCTCGCCAGCGCTTTGATTCCAGCGAGCGCAGCGTCAGGAAGAGAGAGAGGGCGATCAGGCTCAGATAGTACACGACGTCCTTGGTATCAATCACGCCCTTGCCGAAGTTGTCCAGGTGCTCGAGGATCGACAGGTACTGGAGCAGCGCCCGCCAGTTCCCGCTGACCAGGTCGGCGCTCCACCCGATGACCCAGAACCCCAGCAGGATGCCGAACGTCGAGAAGCCCGCAACGATCTGATTCTCCGTCAGCGACGAGACCAAGATGCCCACCGCGAGGAAGCCCCCACCCAGGAGAACCAGCCCCAGATACCCCGAGAGGAGCGGCCCCCATTCCACTCGCGCAAAATACCCGACGATAGCCGGGTAGAGGGCCGTGCATCCGAGAAGCATCAGGAACAGACCCAGGGCCGCCGCGAACTTCCCCACGAGCACCTCGCCGTCCCGCACCGGGTACGTGAGGAGCAGCTCGATCGTCCCGCTCCGCTTCTCCTCGGCGAACAGGCGCATGGTCAGCATCGGCATGAAAAACAACAGGATGATGCCGGTGTTGGAAAAGAGCGGGCGCATGACCGCGTCGGTGACATTCAGGTCTCGCCCGAAGGCCGGATTCATGGCCGCCTGCATCGACGTGAGATTGAAGAAGGCAAAGATCGAATAGAAGAAGTAGCCCATGATCAGCAGGAAGAACGTAAAGACGACGTACGCCACCGGCGAAGTGAAGTAGAGGCGCATCTCCTTTTTGAAGACCGTCCAGAAGCCCATCAGG
>JACQWA010000233.1 GCA_016209425.1 Candidatus Rokuibacteriota bacterium | reverse complement strand
GTCGTAGACCGAGCTCTCCGGAAAGATATTGGTGATCTGGAAGGTCTAGGCGAGGCCCTTCCGGTTCACGGCCGCGGGCGAGCGCCCGGTGATCTCGTCGCCCCGAAAGCGGACGCGCCCGCCGGTCGGGGGGTAGAGGCCGGTGATGACGTTGAAGAGGGTGCTCTTCCCCGCGCCGTTGGGGCCGATCACCGAGAACACCTCCCCCTCGCGGACCTCCAGGTCCACGTGGGTGAGTGCCGCCAGCGCCCCGAAGTGCCGGGAGACCTGCTCCACCTGGAGCACGGCCCGGCCGTTGCCGTTCACTTCCCGCCTCCCGCCGGGGCCGGTGCCGCCAGGCGCGGCTCGCGCCGACGAGCCGGTCTGAGCGCCCCCAGGAGGCCCTTGGGCATGAAGATCACGATCAGGACGAGGATGACACCGATGATCAGGAAGTGAAGGCCGACGCCCTTGTCGGCCGAGAGGCCGATCGCCTGGTAGATCTTGGGGGCGTACGTGCTGACCTCTTCCTGGAGGACGATGAAGAAGGCGCCCCCGACGATCGGGCCCACCAGGGTGCCGATCCCCCCGATCATGACCATCACGATCGCCTCGCCGGAGACCGTCCAGAGGAGCAGATCCGGCGTGGCGTTGGCCAGCCGGATCGGGTAGATGGCGCCGGCCAGCCCCGCCAGGAGCCCCGAGATCACGCAGACGGCCAGCTTGTAGCGCCGCACGTTGTAGCCCAGGAAGCGGGCGCGGTCCTCGTTCTCCCGGATGGCGATCAGCACCTTGCCGAAGTGAGAGTCCACCAGGGTGCGGCAGGCGAGGTACGTAAGGAACAGCACGGCCAGGACGAGGTAGTAATTCTTCAGCGGGCTGTCGATGGCCGAGGCCGGGACGCCCGGCAGCACCCAGGCCGCCTCCAGCCCCTGGATCCCGTCCGATCCCCCGAAGGCCATCGTGTAACGGAAGAAGGTGTACACCACCTCAGCGAAGATGAGGGTGAGGAGCGCGAAGTAGATCCCCCGGCGGGTGGTGGCGAAGTAGCCCACGAGCAGCGCGTAGAGCCCCACCACGAGGACGGCCGCCCCCAGGCAGAGCCACAGCGAGCGCACTCCCCGCTCCAGCAGGATCGCCGTGGAATAGGCGCCGAGGCCCAGGAACGCCGCGTGACCGAAGGAGACCAGCCCCGTGTACCCCATCAAGAGGTCCAGGCTCATGGCCACGATCCCGAAGAGGAGGGCGTCGAAGGCCAGGTTGAGGCGGTACCCTGTCATGAAGGGAAACGTGGGAAGGACCGCGAGGGCGGCGAACACCGCCCACATCCGCCAGCCGAACCGGCCCGTCATTCCAGGACTCCCTCGCGGCCGAAGAAGCCCCGCGGCCTGACGATCAGCACGAAGATCATGATGGCGAAGATCGCGATGGCCACGCGCTGGGGGTTCATCCAGAGCGAGAAGAGGCTCTGGGCCTCCCCGATGACCAGGGCGGCGAGCACCGAGCCGCCCAGCGACCCCATGCCGCCCAGGATCACCACGATGAATGCCAGGAGGATCATCTCGACCCCCATGGTGGGGACCACGGTGAAGATGGGAGCGAGGAGCAGCCCCGCCAGCGCGGCCAGCGCCGCGCTGCCGGCGAAGGTCAGGGTGAAGACCCGCGGGACGTTGACGCCGAGGCCGTCCAGCATCTCGGCGTCCTGGACGGCCGCGCGCACGATGATCCCCGCGCGGGTCTTGGTGAAGAAGAGCCAGATCGCCAGCAGCAGGAGCAGCGAGGCGGCGAGCAGGAAGAGGCGGTACCGCGGATAGATCATCCCCAGCAGCGGGACCGACCCGGTGATCGGCTCCATAATCCGGCGCATGTCCCCGCCCCAGATCTCCCGGACGATCTCTCGGAGCGCCAGGGCGAGGCCGAAGGTCAGGATGAGACCGTAGAGCGGCTCCCGCCTGTAGAGGGGGCGCAGCGTGAGGACCTCCATCAGGGCGCCGACGACCCCGACGTGGAGGGGGGCCAGGATCACCGCGACCCAGAACGACTGGGTGAGCCCGATGACGGCGATTCCGAAGTAGGCGCCCAGCATGAAGAGTTCACCGTGGGCGATGTTCATCACGCCGAGGAGGCCGAAGATCACCGTGAGCCCCAGGGCGAGCAGACCGAGGGTGGCCCCGAAGACGAGACCGTGGAGCATCTGCGGGAGCAGGATGGCGACGATATAGTCCATATTATCGAAGCTGGGCCGCGCCTCCCTCCGCCATGCGGGCCCGAGTTCCTCCTCGAAACGGCGCCTTGAACTCACCGGCCGATTGTAGTACATTGTCTGACATGAAAAGCGCCATCACGATACGCCTCGACCCCGACCTCGCGAAGCTGCTCGACCGGACCTGTAGGCAAACCGGCCGGACGCGAAGCGACCTGGTGCGCGACGCCCTGCGGCGCCAACTGAGCCTCCTGAGATTCGAGCGGCTGCGGCGCCAGACCCTACCGTTCGCCGAGGCGCGCGGATACTTGACGGATGAGGACGTTGCCCGGGATGTCTCGTGAGGGTCTTCCTTGACACGAACGTCCTGGTCAGCGCGTTCGCCACTCGTGGAGTCTCTGCCGATGTTCTCAGGGTTGTGCTGGCTGAGCATACACTCGTCACGAGCGAGGTTGTAATGGGCGAGCTCACGCGCGCCCTTCGAGCCCACATCCGACTGCCCGGCCGAATCGTAGACGAGATTGAGGCGTTCTTGCGGGAGCACGACGTTGCTCCCAGGCCGGTCGCCCCTTCGGCCCTGCCTGTCCGTGACGAGGATGACCGATGGGTCTTGGCCTCCGCTATCGCCGGTGAGGCTGAGGTCTTGGTAACTGGCGACCGAGACCTGCTGGATGTCGCGTCGAAAGCACCCCTCAAAATCGTCGATCCCCGTGGCTTCTGGCACCTGATTCGGAAATCCTGATCTTCCCGCTCGCCGTCAGATGACCGGAGCGGGAGTAGCCCCATCAGGAGTTAGGCTGCTGATTCCTTGTCGACCTCCCACCCGGGGAACACAAGGACCGCAGGGTAGCACCTGAGCGCACGAGCGAGAACCTTGGCACGCTCCACCCCGAGATTAACTCGGTCGTTCTCGATCGCGGATAGGGTCGACTGCGGAATCCCCGTCATCCTGGAAAGCTGGTTCTGGCTCAAACCCTGGAGCTCGCGGATGACGCGGACGGACTCCCCAACCGACACATCGACCGTTTTCTTAGCTCGCCTGAAGCCCTTCATTCCCATGCTTAACAAGAGAGAGGACAGGGACGCGCCGCCCTCACGAACGGAGCGCCCCCGGATCGGGTGGTCCAGGCTCATCACCGCCGGGGACGCTAGCGCGGCTCCTCCAGGAAAAGCTGGACCTCGCGCAAGAGCTGCAGGCGATTCTTCTCCAGCGACACCGCGTGTGTGCCTTCGCCGATCATCACCATCCGCTTCACGGGCGCGTTCTTGAGGCCGGCGAAGACGGCCTGCGCCATGTACGGCGGCGTGTCGGCGTCCCACTCGGCCAGGATCAGCAGCGTTGGCACGGTGATATTCGCCGGCTCGTAGTACGGCTTGCCGGCCATCCAGTACTTCCGGAGGTCCTCGATGATCCCGTTGGGCGCGCGCACGACCGGCGGGTTCTGCCCGGCGCCGACCGGATCGGTCCCGACGGCCGCCGCCCACCACGCGTCGAACCACTCGTCGGGCAGCAGTTCCTTCACCTTGGCTGGGGGGACCCCCCGGGCAATCCGCTGCCGCGTCGCCTCCTTCGTCACCGTCCGGTAAGCACCGAGCGGTCCCTGCCCGCCGATCGGCGGGGGATCTTTCAGCAGCCACAGCGGGGCGTACAGCACGAGGCGCTCGACCTTGGCGTTGTTCTGCGCCGCGTAGGCGCCCATGATGGTGGTGCCCCAGGACCAGCCCACCAGGTTGAGCTTCGACACGCCGCGCCGGGCGAGGATGTGGTCGACGACCGCCCCGACGTCCTTGACCGCGACGTCGGTATTCACGATCGGCGTATTCTCGGCCGGCGGCTGGCTCATCTCGGGCGGGCGCGTGGAGCGGCCGTACCCACGCACATCCATGATGTAGACATCCCAACCACGCTGGGCGACGAAATCCATCCACGACAGGCCGCCGAACGGGACGTCAAAGCCCGATTCCGCGTTGTAGGTCGCGCCGTGGACGAAGAGCACGATCCGGTCGGACCCGAACTTCGCGACAGCGTCGGGGCGCTTGTTGCGCACGTGAAGCTGAATGCCGGGATCGCGCGCCGGAACCATGAGGGTCTCGGTGACGATCCTGGGCGTCTGGGCGACCGTGGGCCCCGGGAGCAACAACAGCGAGACCACCAGGGCGAGCGGAAGGAAACGTCTGGGTCTCATGATTCTCCTCCCCAAAAAAGACGGGTGAGGGGAAATCGCTCCCCTCACCCTTCCTCTGGCGGCTCGCTACTTCTTCTTGATCTCCCAGGTGAACCCCGCCACCGGGTCCTTCCCCACCATCGGCTCGCCGATGGAGTCTTTCCCGGCGATCCGGGCGATGGGAACGTTCTTGCCCTTCTCCACCCGGTAGAGGTGCATGTCCATCACCATCTGGTGGTCTTCAGCCCGGATGCACTGGCGGCCGATGTGCGTGTTGTCCATGCACATCCCCTCCAGCGCCTTGGAGACCTTGTCGGCGTCGAAGCTGCCGGCCTTCTTGACGGCCTCCGCCCAGAAGATCACGCCATCGTAGGCGCCCGCCGCGATGTTGGGGTCAACCCCCCACCGCTTCTTGAAGCGCGTGACGAAGGCCTGCATGTCCTTGTCCGGGTTGTAGGGGGAGAAGTGGTTGAGCTGGACAAACCCCTCCATGGGCTCCGCGATGGCCGGCAGGTCCTGCTGGAGGAGGAAGCAGTCGATCCCCGCCAGCTTGTACTGCTTGGTCATCCCGAAGCTGTGGAGCTGGGTCATGAGGCGGAGCGAGTCGGTCCCGGCGAAGGCAAGGAAGAGCACCTCGGGGTTGGAGGCCTTGATGGCGCCGAACCAGGGGGTGAAGTCCTTGGTGTCCAGCGGGGCTCCCGCCACGCCGACGACCTCGCCGCCCAGCCGCTCGATGGCCGTCTTGAACTGGCGGCCGTCGGATTGCCCCATGGCGTAGTCGGTGTAGAAGAGATAGACCTTCTTGCCCATCTTGTCGAGGATGTACTTCGCCATGCCGTTGGCCTGCATGCGGGAGTCGGGCTGGTTGGCGAAGTAGTAAGGGTGGAACTTCGTGGTCCGCATGAACTCCGCGCACGACACCGCGTTCCAGTGAAGCGTCTTGTGCTTCTTGGTGACGTCCATGACCGCCATGGTCGAGCCGCTCGAGATGGCCCCCACGAGGAGCTTCACGCCGTCCTGGAGGATCAGCTTCTCGGCCTTCCGCACCGCCGGCCCCGGCTTGGTGTCGTCATCCTCGGAGATCACCTCGAGCTTCTTCCCCAGCAGACCGCCCTTGGCGTTGATCTCCTCCACAGCCATCACGACCCCGTAGGTCTGCCAGCGGCCGTAGCCTTCGAAGACTCCCACCTTGGAGCCGAGGTCCCCGATCTTGATGGTCTCCTGGGCCAACGCGGGGGCCACCCCGAAGCCGAGGACGATGGCCAGCAACACCCCGACATACCGTTTCAAAACCATAACCTCCTCCTTTCGGCCCGCTTGAAGCGAAGCCTTTTCGATTGCTAGCGGCTGGGGAGAAACTCCTTCGCCCCCCCCTTCCGCGCCACCAGCGCCCCCTCCCGGATGGCTTCCTCGAGGGTGCGCTCCATGAGGGCGAGCGCCGCCCGGGCCTTCCGCTCATCGGGAACCACCGGCCTGACGTTCGACGGGGGCGCACCCGCCGCCTCGCCGGGCAGCTTCGCCGGTCTGGGATTGCAGGGTTGCGACCCGGCGGCCCACATCGGGTCCACCATCATGCCGCCGAGGTAGCTCTGCGCGTCCTCGAAGCCCATCCGGATCACCGCGGAGGCCTTCGCGTCCCGCTGCATGATCACGAAGTCGGCGAGATTATAGTAGCGCCACGCCGCGTTCAGAATCTTTCGAGCCTGCCCCCACCGTTCCTCGGGCGACAGACCCGGATCCTTCAGCCTCTTCACGGCGTCGCGGACCCGTTCCTTGGTCAGGAACGCGAGGAAGATTGAGAGCCGCAGCTCCGCCCCCGGAAGATCCTTGGACTTGAGGGCCGCCCGGAGCCCGTCTTCGAGGCCCCGGGGCAGGACTTTCTCGTATTGTTCCATGGTGTCGTGAAGGATTCCGTCGTCAAAGGACTTGACGGCGACATCGAACCGCCCCGCCTGGGCGGAGGCCTTGATCTGCTTGAAGTTGATGGTGATGTCAGTGTCCTTCGGGACGAACACCCCGACATGATGCGCCCGGGCGGGACCCGCCGAGGCGGCCGCCAGCGCGATCGCCCAGAGGGGCGCGAAGAGCCGCGCCACAGCGAGCCGCCGAGCCCTGACAAGTCTCAGGGCCAGCACAACCGCCAGGACTCCCACGGCCGCCAGGGCGGCGCCGCCAAAGGGGATCCAGGCCACGTATTCGGCCACCTCCTTGCTCCGCTCCACGCCCAAGCGGGGAATCAACAGGCTCCACGCCAGGTATCCGAAAGGATAAAAGAACCCGCCGACGGCGAGCATAGCATAGAGGGCCATGCGGAGCCACCGGGAGGCCAGGAAGGTCCGAATCGTCATCCCCCCCGCGAAGATCACCAGCCCCATCCCCTCCGCGTGGAGGTGGAAGAGGCGGAGCGCGAAGTCCGCGCGAGCCAGCGTGCGATCCACGATCTCCCCGTCAACCTGCCGGACCCCGACCAGCCCGTGAACCTGGGGCCGCGCCTCGATCTGCTGGCGGTTGATCCGCTCGATCGGGATCTTGAGCTTCACCATGGCGGCTCCGCCCACCTCGGCCAGCACGAGGAGGAGCATCGACGTGAGGACGAGGCCGACGGGAGGAAGGGCGGCCCACCCCCGCTCGGGCGCCGGCTCCGCGCCCTCGCTGGGGGACCGGCTTCCCACCCTACGACGCCAGGCACGGAAGAGATCCCGCGCGAGGAGCAGCGTCAGGAGCCAGAGCGCCGCGAGCGCAGCGGAACCGAAGGGGATCAGCACGGCCGTCTCGGCCACCGCCCGCGCCCGATCGACGCCCAGGGGAGGGATCACCCGGCTCCAAAGCAGGTAGCCGAAGGGGAACCCGAACCCCCCCACTGTCAGGAGGCCGTAGAGGGCCCTCCTCAGCCGGGGTGACGCCACGAACGTGCTGATCACCAATGCGCCGGCAAAGATCACCAGCCCCATCCCCTCGGCGTGCAGGTGGAAGAGGCGAAGCCCCCCGTCCAGCTTCACCAGGGCCTCGTCGATGATCTCCTCGTCCACGTCGCGGAGCCCGACCAGCCCGTGGGCCGGGGCAGCGCCCAGGACCCACGTCCTCGCCAGGGCGTTGATCTCCCGCGTCCACCGTCCCATGGAGGCGCCACCGATCTCGGCCACGAAGATGAGCAGGGCCGAGGCAAAGACGACCGCCAGCGGGGGCCGCCGCCAGCCTTCGCCCTCTTCTTCGGGGCGGGGCGTGGCCCTTCGCCGCACACGGCGCTCGTTGACAAAGGCGACCGCGGCGGCGCCCGACGCCAACACCAGCCCCAGGATCGCGGACGAGCCGAACGGGATCAGCAGCCACTGCTCGGCCAGGGCGATTCCCGCATCCTTGCCGTACAGGAGGATGAACGCGCTGTAGGCGAGGTAGCCGATCGGAAAGAGGAACGACAGCCCGATGAGCGCGTTCAGGCCGGATCTGAGCCACCGACGGGCGACCAGCGTGGAGACCGCCGTCGAGGCAAAGAGGAGAATCACTCCCATCCCCATCCCGTGGGTGTGGAAGAAGGAGAGCCCGGCTTCCACCGTGAACACGATCTCGCTGACGATCTCGAGGTCGTAGTCGCGCGCGCCGGAGAGGTAATGAATCTCCCGGGCGGCAAAGATCCTCTCTGTGGCATAGCGCTGGATCGGGGGCCGGAAGGCCGACATGACGGCGCCGCCCGTCGTCGCCAGGGAGATCAGGAAGACGGCCAGGAAGCTGATGAGGAGTGAGGGCCGCTTCAGCAGTTCGGTTGCTCCATCAGCAGCAAACCCCGGGGGTGGCGCCGCCGTCCACGGTGAGCCGCTCTCTCATATCCCGTCCAGGCCGTACTCCGTCCAGCGGTCGAGCACCCGTCGCTCGTCCTCCGGCGAGGGCCGGACCGTAGGCGGGAAGCGCTCGCCGTCCCATTCGGGCCGCGGCTCGAACTCCCAGCTCCGCGTCGCGTTGGTGATCGGGTGAATGAAGACGTCCCGGATTCCCCTGTGTGCGCGGATCCTGTCCCCACACCTCGCGGCTGTTAAGCCGTCAGATATTCCTCGCGCTTGCGGAGCTCGACGAACACGCCGTGGGCATCCTGCGGATGAATCCACGCCACGTTCGGCCGCCGGGAATCCACTCGGACGCCGTGGGCTCGCAACTGGGACACGCTGCCGGGGATATCCTGAACCTCGAACCCTACGAGGTACACGCCTTCGCCGTGCCGCTCCAGGAAACGGCCCACGGGCTTCGTCGGGTCTGTCGGCTCGAGGAGCTCGATGTGACCGATCCCGGTTGGCAGGATGGCGTTCTTGAACCCGAATTCCTCCGAGGCTCCCCGGCGATGGACGTGCAACCCGAAGAGTCGCGTGAACCGTTCGACCGCCGCGTCAAGATTCCGAACGACCACCGAGAGTTCGACGATGTCGCCGAGCATGGCTCTCCTCCCTTCCAGCGCACTCACGGGTAGACGCCGCGGGTCGACCCGCCGTCAACGGTGATACAGATGCCCGTCAGGAACGATGCGCGCGCGGAGGCCAGAAAGCACACGAGATCCGCGATCTCCTCGGGCAGCACGATGCGGCCGAGCGGATAGGCCCCCTCCTTCTCGAGGCGCAGCTGCTCGACCGGCTTGCCCGTCGCTTGAGCCTCGCCCGCCAGGAGCGACTCCCAGCGCTCCGTCCGGGTCGCCGCGGGGGAGACGGCGGTCACGAGGATGTTGGACTTCGCCCCGAGATCGGCAAGCCCTTTGGTGAAGTTCACCAGCGCGGCATTTGCGGCGCCTCCCGTCAGGTATGTGGCGGTCGGGTTCCGCGCCGCCGCCCCGATGACATTCACGATCCGGCCCCCGCCCTGGGCCTGCATGATCGGAAAGACGGCGCGGGCCATCCGGATGTACCCCAGCAGCTTGAGGTTCCAGTCGGTGATCCACTGCGCGTCAGGGAGGCTCAGGAAATCACCCCCGCGGATCGCCCCGGCGTTGTTCACCAGGATGTCGATCCGCTCGAAGCGCTCGCGCGTCCGCTCCGTGACGTGCACGGTCCCCTCCAGCGTGCTCAGATCGGCCGCCACCGTGAACACTTCCGCCCCACTCTTGGCCCGGATATCGGCCGCCGCGGCATCGAGCGTTGCCAGATCCCGGGCGCACATCGCGACGCGGGCCCCCTCGGTTCCCAACGCGAGCGCGACGGCACGGCCGATCCCCTTGCTCGCCCCGGTCACCAGGGCCACCCGCTCATGCAGTCCCAAATCCATCGGCGGTCCCCTCTCCTTCCCCCCCTCACCGTAATCCTCTCCCCCGCTGGGGGAGAGGGGTTCACACGTCCAGGCCGTACTCCGTCCAGCGGTCGAGAACCCGTCGCTCGTCTTCGGGCGCGGGCTTCACCGTGGGCGGGAACCGCTCGCCTCCCCACTCGGGCCGCGGCTCGAACTCCCAGCTCCGGGTGGCGTCCACCAGCATCCGGTTCCAGAGGCCGGTGCCCAGGCGCCTCACGTCGCGCTCCTCCATGGGCGTGCTCGGGTCGATGGGGGAGCCGAAGATCCCCGGAAAAACCACCAGGTCGCCCCGCCCGGCATTGACCCGATAGGCGATGGCCCAGTCGAGCTGCTCGTAGGACGAGACGTCGATGTCCTCCTCGACCACGATCACGTTCTTGTAGCGGTACTGGGCCGCGCCGCTCCCCCAGAGAGCCGCGGCGATCTGCTTGGGCTGACCCTGGTAGTGCTTTCGGATCTGGATGCAGACGTTGGTCCCGTTGGTGATCGGGTGAATGAAGACGTCCCGGATTCCCGGGATCCCCGCCCCCGCCAGGATGTTCCAGGCAATCGCCGCCCGCTGGACCGAGGACATGACGCTGTTTTCGCTGAACGACCCCGGGAGCGTCCCCTCCAGGGTCCCGCGGAAAATCGGGTCGCTCCGGTGGGTGACGCAGGTGACCTGGATCGTGGGGCGCGGCGTGGGAATGTCAGAGACGTAGCCGGTGAACTCGCCGAACGGCCCCTCGATCTCGTAGGTCGACGGATCGTCGGCGATCAGCCCTTCGATGACGATCTCGGCGGTGGCCGGCACTTCCAGGTCCACGGTCTCGCACCGGACCAGCTCGGCGGGCTCGCCCCGGTAGGCGCCCATCACGTCGTACTCGCACACCCCGGCAGGGATCGGGCTCCCGGCGAGGAAGCCCAGAATCGGATCCCAGCCGATCACGCACGCCACCGGCATGGGCTGGCCCCGGTTCGCATACTTCAGAAAGTGCTGGCCCCAGTGCTGGCCCCCCCTGATCAGGAGGGAGGGGATGGTGTTCCGCTTTCCGATCATGCCGCGGTAGATCCCGACGTTCTGCACGCCGGTCTCGGGGTCCCGGGTCACGATGCCGGCGAAGGTGTTGATGTACCGCCCCCCTTCCAGGTAGTGCCACCTGGGGACGGGGAATTCGGCGAGGTCCACGTCGGCCCCCTTGACGACGTGCTCCTTGACCGGCCCGCTCGGCACCACCACGGGCTTGATCGTCTCCCGGTTCTTCTTCATCACGTACTGGACCAGCTCGCGGTTGGACGCGGCCGTGGGAAAGCCCAGCGCCAGGGCCAACCGCTCCCGGGTTCCGAACCCGTTCGTGAAGAGCCGGGTGCAGCGCCCCCGCTCGTACCCCCGGATGTGCTCGAAGAGCAGGGCCGGCCCCTTCTTTTCGAGGACCTTCCGCGTGATGGCCCCGATCTCGCGGTCCCACTCCACCGGCGCGGCGATCCGACGCAGCTCCCCCTCGCGTTCGAGGAGGGCGATCCACTGGCGCAGGTCCATGAACCCCATCACGATCTCCTTGCCGGCTCCACGCGCCTTCCCGAGCATGGACCCTCGCCCCCGCCGGGTGCTACACCACCTCGTCTTTTCGGGAGACGGTCTCGCCGAAGCGGCCCATCACCGGTGGTGGCAAGGCGCGGTAGACCTCGTCAAGCCTCAGGTTGATTTCCCGGTTCGCGAGCGCGAAGAGGCTCCGGCCCTCCGCGTCACCCTCGACCAGGAAGGGCCCGATCTTTTCGACCTCCAGCACCCAGAGCGCCTGGGCGATGCCGAGCTCCTTCAACCAATGCACGGCGACGACGCGCTTGATTGAGCGCCCGTACGCCGCGCCCAATCCGTATCCGACCGTCGTCAGATACACCGCCCCGTGAGGCACGAACCATTCACGGTAGGCGCGCTCGGTCATCCCCGCTTTCCCGACGATCACCCTGGCGCCCGACCGCTCGAACCATTGGGCCATGGACTTGCCGAAGCGAAAGCTGGCCGTCGCGGTGACGGCCTGGACGGCGTAGGTGCCATCGGGGCGCACGGCGGCCGCCGGCGAGCAGTGGAAGTTGACGTTCGAGAGCTCCCGGAGCCCTGGAGGGAGCGGCAACCCCTGTTCCACAACCTGGCGATACACGCCCTCACGCGCCGTGTAGAGCGTCCCGCTGATGTAGACCACGTCCCCGAGCTTCAGCGCCTTGATGGCGCTCTCGGGGACCGGCGTGGTGAGGGACACCTCGTCCATCGCGACGTCGTCGAGGCGCTCGATGGCCATCACTCGATCCCTTCCCGGCGGTAGTAGTCGGTGAACCACTGGGGGTCCGTCCTGAACTCCACCCGGCCCGTGGCATAGATTCTGGCGGTTGCGCGCCGCGACGAGAGGCAGAACTGGTGGATCGCCGCGGGCAGGCCTCCGGTGTGGGTGTAGGCCAGCTCCACATGGGTCGCCACGACCATGGAAGTGCCGGTGAAGCCCATGGCGCCGATGCCGATGTAGTTGCCGAGCGCGGTCAGTTCGTCCTCCAGCCGGGCCGCCACGGGATCGGGGTTGCGGCTGCCGACCGCTCTGAGACACGCCGCCTCCTTGCCGAGCCGCATAGAGGTGTCCTTCGAGCCGCCGATCCCGACGCCGACGATGGCGGGCTGACACGCGAGCCCCCGCTTCCCGGACTCGACCAGCGTGTCGATGAAAAACCGCTTGATCCCGGGGATGCCGTCCGCCGGAAAGAGCATGCGCCAGTCGGTCCCGAACAGGCCACCCTTGTGGACGGTGGTCACGTCGATCCAGTCGGCATCCGGCTCGACGGTGTAGGTCACCTCCGGCGCGTGCAGTCCCACGTTGGTGTTGTGATCCACGCGCGTCAGCGGGTGCACGCGATTCGGCCGGAGCGGTATGGAAGCGGTGGCGTCGGCGGTCGCCTTCCTGAGCGCCCGCTCGAGCGCCACCAGGCCCCCCTCCGCCGCCGCCTCGTTGCCGATCTTGACGTAGTAGCGTGGCAACCCCGTATCGGCGCACATGGGACGGCGGTCGGCCGTCGCAATGTCCCAGTTCTCGAGCATCTCGGTGAGCACGAAGCGGGCCAGCCTGTTTGTCTCCCGATCGCGCGCCGCGCGCACGCCTTCCCGGTAGTCCGGCGGGATGTCGATGGCGGCGCGAGCCATCAGCTCGCGGGCCGTATCCTCGATCAGCTTGACAGGGATCTTCGGCATGCGGGTCCCCCCTTTCCATCGGGGAGCCGGGTCACCGGCAGCCTTCCTCCCGCGGCGACAGCGCCTGTCCTCATTTTCGGGCGCGTCCGGCTGCTCGACGATCCCGGTCTCGTCTCTCAGCCCGAATTATGCACATAATTCGGGCTAGGCACCGAAAATCGCATGGAAGTACCTAAGACTCCGAAGTGTTTTCACCGGGCTCACACAATTTCCATGGCAACCAGAGGGTTCGGAGCGGAGATCGGAACACGGAACAGACCATGTTGAAATCCATGCGAT
>JACQWA010000207.1 GCA_016209425.1 Candidatus Rokuibacteriota bacterium | reverse complement strand
GGGCCCGCTGGGTACTTTCCTGGAGGCGCACTGGCGTAAAAGGCCGCGCCCCCCCGCCAGCTCGACCTCCGGGTCCCCGCCGCGTACCTCGGGGTCTCCGACTGATGATGGGCATAGCATGACGCCGAGCCTCACGACCCGTCGATGGATCTCCTCTATCTCTTCCGCCCGTCTGGCCTCCGCCTCCTTCCGCCGCCGCTCGAACTCCAACCGTACGAAGTACTCTTCCTCCTGGGTGCTCGGTTTCTGCATCGTCATCATCCACCCTCCCTCGGTGATGGCCGGGACAGCCCTCTCGGCTGAGGGCGCGGGATGAGGCGGCGATCGGCTGCGACGAGGTAACCTGTCGCCGCATCCCGAAAGCGTTCGGTGGCTTCCCGGTAGACGGCCTCCACCAGCTCTGGCGAGATCTCCCGTAGCGCAAGCCGCTGCCGGAGATGGTCCGCATAGCGGATTCTCAACGGGCTGGCCTCATGGCCAGCAGCGGATTCCCCGTCAGCCTGGTTGACAGCGCCATCATGGTCGCCAATCCGTTTCGCCCCTGTCCTTCATCCGCGGACGGACCGTGCAGCCATATCGCCCTCATACACGCAGAGTATACCGGTTCACTCCCATTTGGAGAAGGCGACGAGTTTGTGGCTCGGGCTTCCCTTACCTGCGTGCGCTGAGCGTGTATGCGAGCCTGGTCCGTGGTGTGGCCGAGAATGTGCCCGCGAGGGGCTGGAACCCACCCCCAATCACCCCCCGCGAGCCAATGAGGGAAAGAAAAACCCGCCGGCAAGTTCGCGACTTGCCAACGGGTTCGAGTTCGCGCGCCAGCATGAGGCCAGCGCTCTGCCAACTGAGCTAATCGTCCCGCATAGTTACGCGGCGCGTGTCAAGAGGTGTGACCCGGGCCGGCCGTCGGTGATATCCTGGGGGCAATGCCGGACCTCGTGAACGAGTTCTCGTGGTCGCGGAGCCGGGACGGCCTCTTCCAGGAGTGCCGTCGGAAGTACTTCTACCACTACTACGGCGCGTGGGGCGGCTGGGAGGCCGACGCTCCCGAAGAAGCCCGCGCCCTCTACGTGCTCAAGCAGCTCTCTTCGCGCCAGCAGTGGGCCGGCAAGGTGGTCCACGAGGGGATCGAATGGGTGCTCCGGGCGCTCTATGAGGGGCGGGACCTGCCGGAGGCGTGGCTCGTGGACGAGACCATCCGCCGCATGCGCCGGGAGTGGAAGGCTTCCAACGATCGCCAGTACTGGACCACCCCCAAGAGCGGTGGCCTCTTCGAGCACGAGCATCGGATCCCGGTGAAGCCCGAGGACTGGCAACTGCTCCGCGACCATGTGGTCCGGTGCTTGCGGAACTTTTACAGGCTCCCCCTGCTGGCCGACATCAGGAAGACGCCCCGGGAGCGCTGGGTCCTGATCGAAGAGATCCGCGCCTTCGACTTCGAGGAGACGCCGGTCTACGGCGCGCCGGACTTCGCCTACTGGACGGACTCGGATCGGCTCGCCCTCGTGGACTGGAAGACCGGGGCTCCTGATCCGGACTCGAGCGCGCTTCAGCTGGGATGTTACGCCCTGTACGCCCGGGAGGTGCTGCGCGTGGATCCGGGTCGGGTGGAACTGCTCGAGGTCAACCTGCGGGACTCACGCGTGCAGGCGCACCCGTGGGACGGCGGAAAACTCGAGGAGATCCGCAGCCACCTCCAGCTCTCGATTCGCTCGATGAAGGCCTACCTCCAGGACCCGGCCGCCAATCGGGCGGCGATGGACAACTTCGAAAAGACCGAAGACCTGCGCATCTGCCGCTGGTGCAACTTCCGCTCCGTCTGCCGCCCTGACCTCCCCTGAGGGAGGTCCCCACCCCCCTCAGCTCTCCCCCCGGCGGGAAACCGTATGGCTTCCACTCTCGCGCTCGCCTCGGTCCGTTCGGGTGAGGTCAGGAGGCAGCCCCCGGCTCGGGCGTGAGGTACTTCGCGAACCACTCGAGAATGAGGCGGAAGCGCTCGAGCCGATGGCGCGGCGTGCCCAGGACCGCCAGGCCGTGGCTCTCGTCCGGAAAGCGGACGAACGTCACGTCCTTGCGCAGCTTCTTCAGCACCACGAAGAGCTGCTCGCCCTGCTCGACCGGGCAGCGCAAGTCGTTCTCGCTGTGGACGATGAGCAGGGGCGTGTCGATCTCCTTCGCGTAGGTCAATGGCGACCGGTCGAGGTACCACTGCATGTTTTCCCAGGGGAGGAAGCCGCTTTCCCCGACGTTCCAGATGTGCCCGATGTCGCTGGTCCCGAACTGCGTGTGGATGTTGTTGATCGCGGCCTCCGAGCATGCGGCCTTGAAGCGATTCGTGTGGCCGATGGCCCAGCTCGTCATGTAGCCGCCGTAGCTGATGCCGATGACTCCCAGCCGGCCCGCATCGATGAAGGGATACCGGCGCAGCGCTTCCTCCAGTCCCGCCATGATGTCGGCGAAGTCGCCGCCGCCCCAGTCGCCGACCACCGCGCGACTGAAAGCCTCGCCGTAACCCTGGCTGCCACGGGGATTCGTGTAAATCACCGCGTATCCGGTGCCGGCGTATACCTGGAACTCGTGGGAGAAGTAGTTGCCGAACTCTCCATGGGGACCGCCGTGGATCCAGAGCAGGGCCGGGGAGCGCTTGCCGGGGTGAAACCCGACAGGCTTCATCACCCAGCCGTCGATCTCGAAGCCGGCGCGATGGTACCCGAACCGTTCGGGCGTGGCGAGCGACACTTCGGCCTTCCACGCGCGATTGAGGTCCGTGAGCTGCCGCTCGCCCGTCCCGTCGGCATTGCAGACGAAGACCTCGGCGGGTGAAACCGAGTCGGTCGCGGTGAATGCCACCCGGCCTCCGCCCCGCGCGACCGACAGCCCGGTCACGGTTCGGTCGCCGGCGATGAACAGCGCCGGGCTCTCGCCGCCCTTCGCGCGGACGCGGTAGATCGGATGGTTGCCCCGGTCTCGGATGACGAAGAGGATCCACTCGCCGTCTGCCGACCACGCGGGCGGCATGACGATCCACGCGGGCCGGTCGAGGTCTTCGGTGAGGCACGCGGGCTTGTCTCCGTTGAGGGAGACCGAGAACACCCGGGCGTTGCGACCGTCGTCCTTCGGGTAGGGGGAGCTGAAGTAGGCGATCGAGCCTCCGTCCGGGGAGAAGATCGGGAACCACACGGGGCCGGCGGTCTCGGTCAGGCGGTGAAGGTCGCCGCCATCGGCCGGCACGACGTAGATATCGTCGGCCCAGTCCTCATCCCGGGTCTCATGCCGCTCCGCGGCGAAGGCGATCAGCCTCCCGTCCGGCGACCAGACCGGCCAGGCGTCGGGGAAGTCACCGTCCGTCAGCTGCCGTGCCTGCCCGCCATCCGCCGGGATGACGAAGACGTGCGGTCGACGGTCGTAGGTGAACCCTTCCCCGTCGAACTTGTACTTCAGCGAGGTGATCACGCGGGCCGGCCTGGACTTTCCGCGCTCTTCCTCCCTTTCGGGTTCCTGCCACCCGCCCACCCGGGACACGAAGGCCAGCCGCGTCCCGTCCGGCGACCAGACGGGGCCGGACACGCCGTTCTTCATGTCCGTGAGCCGCATGGGCTCACCGCCGTCGCTCGGCATGACGTAGAGCTGGGCCTTCGTCTTCGCCTCGCGATCCGAAACGAAGGCCAGGCGCATGCCGTCAGGCGACCACCGTGGGGCGGTGTCGCGCCGGGGGCCCGTGGTGAAGGGGCGAGGCTCGCCGCCGGCGGTGTCCATCACCCAGACGCTGGAGAGATACTCGTCCTTCTCGTCGGAGAGCGTTGTCACCACGAAGGCCACACGCCGCCCGTCGGGCGAAATCTGAGGGTCGCTGACGAACCGAATGCCCAGCAGGTCCTGGGGAATCACCGCGCGTCTCACCAAAGTGTCCTTCACCTCCAGAGCGCCCGACGGCAGGGTGACGGTAGTGTAGGAGCGCCCCCCAGGACTGTCAAGGTGAGCCCCATACTATCCGGCCAGCGCCTCCATCTTCCTCGCCAGCATCAGGTCCCGCTCGGTGATCCCGTTGGACTCGTGGGTGACCAGGTCGACGGTCACCGTGTTCCAGACGTTGAACCATTCCGGGTGATGCCCCATCGCCTCGGCGGCGAGGGCGACGCGCGTCATGAAGCCGAACGCCTCCACGAAGTCGGCGAACTGAAACGTCTTGTGGAGCTTCCCATTCCGGAGGGTCCAGCCGGGCAGCGTCGCCAGCCCGGCGGCGATTTCCGGCTCGCTGAGCGTCCTCGGCGCCGCCATGACGCTCTCCCTACGACGCAGGAGCGGCCATGAGGGCCGAGCGGGCGATCTCCTCGTACCGGATCTTCGCCACGTCGAAGCCTTCCAGGTTCTCCAGGAGCTTCGTGAAGGTGACCTCGAACGAGGGGAGGATCTTCCGGGCCCGCGTGAGCGGCGTGGTGCGGGCCAGGACGAAGTTCTTCACGTACGGGTGGCGGATCCCGCGCTTCTTGAGCTTCTGGACGAGATCCGAGAGCGCCTCGTCGGCCTCGCGGACCATCTGGGCGCGCTCCTGGCGCTCGTCGAGCGTCTTGGGCAGGGTCCCCTTGAGGAACTTGTCCACCCGCCTGAGGATCGGGGCGAAGGCGCCCCCGGCGAAGCGGGCGTTCTTCTCGTAGAGAAGCCCGAGCGTGATGAAGTGGGGCGACTCGAACTGAAAGGCGTAGTCCTCCTCGGAGCTTCGCGGCTCGTCCTTGAGGAGCCCCCGGTACATCCGGATGACCTCCAGCGATTTCTCCTTCAGGTTATGGGCCTTTTCGGTGTTCAGCGCCAGGATCTGGAAGGCGACCTCGTGCTCCGGGACCAGGATGGCCGGGACGAACTTCGCCTTGAGCTTTTCCAGGACGGCCCGCCGGTGGTTGCCGTTGGGGGTCCAGTACAGCCCGGGCTTGGGCGACATGGCCACGATCGGGTCCACGAAGCGGTCGATCTTCTTCACCACTTCGTGCAGACGCTTGACGTGGGTGGGGGAAAGGTCGCGCTGGTAGGGGGTCGGCGTCACCTTGTCCATGGGGAGGAGGCAGAAGATCTGCCAGTGCTCTCCCACCGGGTCCTGGTAGATCGCCAGCGGGTGCCCCCCGTCGCGCTCCACCTGCTCGGCCAGCGTCACTGCCTGCCTCGACGGCTCCTTGTCCGGATAAATCGCCCACCTGGCCATGGTAGCCCTCCTCCGCCGGGACCCGGCGAGCCCCTATTATGCCGGGGCTCCGAGCCGGGAGCAAAAGTCCGGTCTGAGCTACAATGACGCCGTGGCCGTTCCCACCATTCGGGCACTAGCTCCGGGCGATGCCCAGGCTGCGCTGTCCGTGATCAATGCGGCCGCGCGCTGGTACCGGGACTTCCTCCCGCCCGAGGAGGTCCACGACCCGGAAATGACGCGGGAGCAGTTCGAGGCCGAGGCCCGGCGCATGACCTGGTACGGGGCCTTCGTCGAGGGGGCCCTGGTGGGGGTGATGGGGCTCGAGTATGCGCGGGACGCGGCCCTCCTCCGCCACGCCTACATCCTGCCCGAGCATCAGCGCCGCGGCGTCGGCTCGCGCCTGCGTGAGCATCTGGAGCGGCAGGTGAGCGGGGTCGCCCGGATCATCGTGGGGACCTACCGGGGCAACTACAAGGCGCGGGCAGCCCTGGAGAAAGCGGGCTACCGGCTCTCCCCCGACCCCAAAGCGGTACTCCGCGCCTACTACGCGATCCCCGAGGACCGCCTCAAGAGCTCGGTGACCTACGAGAAAGCCCTCGGGGGATCCCGGCCCTTCCCGTTTGCCCTCGCCGTCTCGCTCCTGACCCTGCTCGCTCCGGCGGCGCAGGCCCAACCCACCACACCCACGCCCGCAGCGCTCATACCGAGCCTGATCAAGGCCTGCCTTGGCCGGGAAGTGGGCGAATGCCTCGCGTGGGCGTGGTCCGGTGGGTGGCGGCTGGTCGCCATTGCCGTCGGCATCGCGCTGCTTTACGCCGTGCTCCGCAGGTACTCGGGACCGGCGCTCGGCGCCGCCGGCAAATGGTTCGCGCGCCTTACCGTGGCCAGACCCGAGCGTCGTGACTACCTCGAGTGGGCAGAGAACCGTTTCAGCCGGCTCTCCTTCGGGAGGCTGGGCAACACGGTATTGCCGGGTGACCCACCCCGTATCAGCCAGGCGTACATTTCGCTCCGGATGGCGCCGAGGGCCGCCGGCGAGGCACCGCAAACACTGCGGAGCAAGGACGACCTCCGCGAGCGTCGTCTCGCGCCCGAGGAAGTCAAGCCGATTGACCTGACGGCCGCGGTCAGGCAATCGCCCCGCCTCGCCATCATCGGTGCGGCCGGTGCGGGCAAGAGCACGCTGCTCCAATGGGCGGGACTGGCCGCCGCGTCCGCCTGCCTTGGAAGGCGCCTGTCCGACGAACAGGAGGCTTTTGTCGCGGCCCTCGGCAGTGGACGCCTGACCCCCGTGCTCGTGCCCCTGGCAGAAGTTAACCTGATTCGCAAGAAGAAGGATGCAAGGCGCGATGCCACCGCCGTCACGCTGCTCGACTGCCTCGCTGACTGGATCGCCAGCGGTAATTCCCCACTCGGTCTCAGTCAAAACTTTTTTCAGCGGCAGCTCCAGCGTGGTTGCCTGCTCATGTTCGACGGCGTCGACGAGGTTGACCCCGCCGACCGCGAGGTAATGCGGGAAGCGATCGACGGCCTCGTGGGCCAGTACCGCAACAGCCCGCGCAACCGGTACCTCATCACCTGCCGCTCTCAGGTGTACGTCGGGACGACCGAAGCCACGGGCTTCCCGAAGTGCGAAGTGCTGCCCCTGACGAAGGAACAGCGGGATCCCCTCATCCGCGCGTGGTACAGGTCGGTCCTTGCCGGCACGCCGGATGAGGCCTGCCGGCGGGCCGAGAACTTGTGCCGGAGCATCGAACGGAGCGCCGAGCGGGTCAAGAGCCTCGCCACGACCCCGCTCATGGTCACGACCCTCTGGTTCGTGGACTATTTCGGTGGTGAGCTGCCGTGGGAGCCGGCGGAGTTGTACGCAACCTGCTGGCGGCGCTCAGGCCGCGCGGGCTCCCCATCGGCAACCTCACGTCCCAGTTCTGGGCTAACGTGTACCTCAACCGCTTCGACCACTTCGTCAAGCGCGAGCTGAAATGCGAGGGGTACCTGCGCTACGTGGACGACTTCCTCCTGTTCGGCGACGACAAGGCCCACCTCCGCGCGTGGCGAGCCGAGGTCATCGACTACCTGGCCGGTCTCCGATTGCGCCTGCACGAAGGCCGGGCGCAGGTTAGCCCCGTGACGAACGGCATTCCCTTTCTGGGGTTTCGTGTGTACCCGGGCCATCGGCGGCTCAAGCGGCGCAACGGTCTCAAGTTCCGGCGCCGCTTCAGGGCGCTGCTGGCCGGCCTCAGGCGGCGCGAGGTAACCGCGGCCGAGGTAGGCGCCGTGGTGCGCGGGTGGGTCAACCACGCGCGCTACGGGAATACGTACGGGCTGCGGCGGGCGATCCTCGGGTGGGCGGGGATCGCGGCATGAACGAGTCGCCGATCTACTCACGGACCTACGACTTCGTGGCGTGGCTGCTGCCGCAGGCAATCAAGTTCCCGCGAGCGTACCGGTTCACCCTGGCCGAGCGCGTGCAGCGGCGGGCGCTCGACTTCCAGGAAACGCTGGTCGCCGCGGGGCTCGAACGGGGAAACTGGCGGGCCGTGCGGCTGCGCGAGGCCGACACCCAGCTCGCCCAGCTCCGGCAGACGCTGCGACTCTGCCAGGAGCTCGGCCTGCTCACGCTCCGACAGTACGAGCACGCTGCCGAGCGGCTGGCCGAGATCGGCCGGCTCCTCGGCGGCTGGCAGAAGAAGCTCGAAGCTACGGGATCCGCCGATGGTGCGCGGCGGCGCGTGGAACAACAATCGCAGGAACTGCCGCGCCGCCTACCGGAACAGGAACCACCCGACGAACTTTAACGACAATCTGGGGTTCCGGGTGGTGCGCGCCCACGTTTCTGACGCGGGCCGGCAGCGCGCGTCGTCTTCCCGGACGGCGGCCGAGGCCAGAAACAGCGCGGCGGGCTTCCGGCCCGTCAGCGGCTGCGCCGGCCGACGCGGCGAGGCCGACGGGCGAATAGAGCGCCGTTCCGCCCCCTCCAGTAAGCCGCTCGGGCCGACCGTTGGGGCTGAACACTTCTCTCATGCGGTCTCGTGCGGCTGCAAACGGTGACCGATCGCGGGAGGGAGCGCGGGGCTACTGCCAGAGGGGAGCGAGGCCGAGGTTCAGGCCGGGGAAGTCGGGGTGAGTGAGCGCCTGGTCTGGACCGAAGGCGCCGGCGGGCTGGTACGTCGCGTCCTGACGGCGGAAGCACTCCAGTGTGCGGGTTTCAGGATCCACGATCCAGTAGTGGGGAATGCCGAGCGCGGCGTACCGCTGGGCTTTGGCCGTACGGTCATAGACGACGGTCGTGGGAGAAAGCACCTCGACGACGATCCATGGCGGCCCCTCGATCCCGCGCCTGGAAATCTGCGAGGGGTTCGCAACCACGACCAAGTCAGGTTGGACGACATCGTGAGGGGTGAGGATCACGTCGATGGGAGAAATAAACACTTCAGCCGGAGAGTGGAAGTGCGTCTGGAACAGTTGAGCCAGGCGCAGAACTAACCGCTGATGAAAGGGGCTCGGAGCTGGGGTCACGTGGACCTCGCCGTCTAACAACTCATACCGCTTGCCGTCCGGAGGGATGGCGCGGTAGTCGTCGTAGTCGAGCCTGGCTTTGACCCCGATCGCCATATCCTGATCACCTCCATCGCAGTATATCGCGCCCGGAAGGAGTCCGCCACGGAAACCTGGGGTGGTCCCGTGAGATCTGGTGGAACCCTTCGGCGTCTGCCGCTCCGTGCCCTGCGCGATCCCTCTCACGAGGTCGCGGTGGCGGGCTGGCTTTCCGAATTTGCGTGGGCCGAGGAGCCGGCGCACCGGGGCCAGATCAGGGCGGGGTGGAAGCGGCGCCGGCGCCCTCGCTCTTGACCCGAGCCAGGACCATCCACTCGAGGCCCGTCCGCTTCTCCACGGAGGCTCGAGGCGCGTAGGCTTCGACGAAGGCGAAGTGGGGCGCGAAGAGCCGGCGGATCTGGTCCTCGCTGGTCGGAAATGGAGGGCCGTCGGTCCCCTCGCGGAGCGGGTAGAAGCAGGCGAGGAGCCACCCTTCGGGCTTGAGGATCTCCCGAACGAGCCTCACGTATTCGTTCCGGCGCGTCGGGTCAATGGCGCAGAAGCAGGTATACTCCCAGATCCCGTCGAAGAATCCCCGGTAGTCCGGGAGCAGATCGAAGATGTCCCGCTCTTCCAAGACGATCTCGAGGGAATCGAGGTTCGCCAGGGCTCGGGCCACGCGGATCGCCTCGGGCGCGAAGTCGAAGCCCCACACCTGATAGCCCGCTTTGGCGAACAGGCGGCAGTCGTGGCCGCGGCCGCAGCCGAGCACCGCCACCCTGCCGCGCGGAGGCGGGATCCGCTCCAGGTGATCGACAAGCGGGGGCGCCGGTCCGGCGAGCTCCCAGCCATCCTCGCGGCGCTCATAGAGCCCCTGCCAGAAGGCGGGCTCGTTCACGGGGCTGGGAGTTTCGTCAGTCATCCTTCAACCTGCAGGACCCCCGCGCCGCTGATCCGGCTCGCCTTGAGGCGCTGGAGGGCGGCGTTGGCGTCCGCGAGCGGGAACACCTCCACCTCGGTCTTGATCGGGATCCGCTCGGCCAGGGCCAGCAGCTCCTCGGCATCGCGCCGGGTGCTGGCGGTGACCGAACGAAGGGTGCGCTCGCCGTAGAGGAGGCTGTAGGGCATCTCGGGGATCCTGTCGAGGTGGATCCCCGCCAGCGCCAGCGTCCCGCCTTTCCGGAGCTTGGCGAGCGCGCGGGGGATCAGGGAGCCCGCCGGCGCAAACGAGATGGCCCGGTCCAGCTGGCCGGGCGGCTCCTCCTCGGCGCCGCCGACCCAGGAGGCGCCGAGCGCCGTGGCGAGGGCGCGATGCTCCGGGGTTCGGGTGAAGACCCAGACCTCGCACTGCCAGAAGCGCGAGATCTGGATGGCGATGTGGGCGGAGGCGCCGAAGCCGAAGAGGCCGAGCCGCTCGCCGGGCTTCACGTCGGAGAGGCGCAGGGCCCGGTAGCCGATGATCCCGGCGCAGAGGAGCGGGGCGGCCGCGGCGTCGGGGAGCGCCTCAGGGAGTCGGCAGGCGAACGCCTCGGGGACCACCGCGTGGGTCGCGTAGCCGCCGTCCACGTCGTAGCCGGTGAAGCGGGCGTGATCGCACAGGTTCTCCTCCCCGCGCCGGCACGCCGGGCACGCGCCGCACGTGGAGTGGAGCCAGGGAACTCCCAGCCGCTCGCCCAGGCGGAATCTGCGCGCGCCCTCTCCCAGCGCGTCCACCCTCCCGACGATCTGGTGTCCCGGGATGACGGGACGCTTGGGAAGGGGGAGATCGCCTTCGACCTCGTGAAGGTCGGTGTGGCAGAGCCCGCAGGCGCTGACCTCGAGGCGGACCTGGCCGGCCCCCGGCGTCGGCTCCGGGAGGAAGGCTGCCTCCAGGGGATCGGTCTCCACCGGGGCAGGTGCCCGGAGGAGCATGGCGCGCATCGGGTCAGGGCCGTGCCGATAACCTTCGCATCCCGGCGTCCTCGGTCGTCGCCGATCCTCACGTACAACCGCGTACGCTGCGGTCGGCTCCTCCCTGCGTCCTAGGGCTGCTCGGTTCTCGCCACGGCCGTGGAGGGTGTGTTCCGAATAGCTGACTCATCTCTGCCGCAGTTGTGCGAACGAGCCATATTAGCGAAGCCGGGAGAGGGGAGCGAGCGCCTCGAAGGTGGCCACGGCGGCCTTCCGGTACTCGTCCAGCCCCCACGTCGCGGCGTCGGATTCCGAGACCAGCCGACCCAGGACGAGCTGGCCGTCGCGCGTCCGCACCAGCTCGTCGCCGAGACGGGCGATCTCGTCGCTCGCGAGGTCGGCCAGGATCGCGGCCGGCTCCTCGTCATGCTCGTTCTTGAACCAGGCGAGCCCCTTGGCCTTCTTCAGGGCGGGAGCCAGGCGCCGGGCGTTCTTCTTCCAGGCGACGGCCCACTTGTTCTTGTCGGCGTACTCGGGGCCGGCCTCGAACAAAAAGCGCACGCAGCGGCGGGAGACGGCCACCTTGAAGTGGCAGTGCTTCTTGTAGCCCCGCCGGTCGGGCCCGAAGGCGACCCAGGTGTCGTCGGGCGGGTTCACGGTCCGCCGCGCGTGCCTGGCCACGTGGGCGAAGGCCTCGCCGCCGGTGACACGGGCGATGTCCGGGAGCAGCGCCTCTCCGAGGGCTTCGAGCTTGGGCCTGATCTGCCCCCGGATCGCGCTCATCCGGGGCTGAAACCCCTTGATGTCGAAGACTCTGAAATCCGAAGCAGGAAAGCCGGTGAACCTCATGGCGGTCCTCCTGAGCCCCTCTTCTCCCCCATCAGCTGGTACACTTCCACCGCCTCCAGGTTCTTGAACGCCTGTGGACCCAGAGGGTGCAGGACGAAGTTGCCGGCAATTCGCTTCGCTGTTTCGGGTCCCACGAAGATGGTCCCTGGCGAGGCTGCAGCCCCCAGCCTGGCGGCCAGGTTCGTGACCGGGCCATTCGCCGTGAATGTCCAACGCGTCCCCCGCAGCCCCTCGAAACGGCTGGATCCGACCAGGGCGGTGCCTGAGTTCAAACCGATGTGAACAGCGATGGGATCGCCGACTTCGTCGGGGGCCCGGTTGAGCTGATCGGTGACCTCCAGGATTTTGAGCCCGGCCATGGCTCCGTTCTTCGGATGTTCGAAACGGTCGTCGGTCTGAAAGACTACCATCATGCCGTCGCCGGTCGTGTCGGTGATATCCCCACCCTGCTCGTGGATGCAGTCCAGGAAATGGGAGAAGTATCGCTCCACGATGCTGTTCACTTTGTCCGGACTCATCATCAGGCTGAGCTTCGTATACCCGCTCAAATCCACGAAGAGGACCGAAACGTCCTGCTCCTGGTTTTCCAGCTGCGGGGCCTCAGGGTGTTCCTCGACGACCCTGCGTACGGCGAGGGGCACGAACCTGGACAGGTACTCCTGGATATTCAAGAGCGCTCCGACCTTTCGGTCGACGGTCCTTTTCAACTTGAGCGCTGTGCTCACCCTGGCCATCAGCTCCCGATGGTTCACGGGCTTCGTCAAGAAATCGTCGGCCCCAACTTCGATTCCCCGGATCTTGTCCTCGGGCTGATCCAGCATGGTCATGAAGACGATGGGGATCAGACGGGTCTCGTCGTTGTCCTTCAGCCGCCGGCAGACCTCGATTCCGTCCATGCCCGGCATCATGACGTCCAGGAGGATGAGGTCCGGCCGGTCTCGGGAAACGTGACGCAACGCCTCCTCGCCACTGCGGGCGAAGAACGGCTGGTAGCCGTGCCTCCGGAGGATCGTCCGGACGAGTGTGAGGGTCTGCTCGTTATCGTCCACGACGAGAATCTTAGCTGCCTGCTCCATGGTCGAACGCCCCTTTCTCCCTGGCAGACGTCAAGTACCGGCCTACAGCCAAAGGGAATTCTTTGGTGTCGATGGGTTTGGTGAGGTAGCCATCGCAGCCTGCCTCCATCGCCCTCTCGCGATCTCCCTTCATTGCGTAGGCCGTCATAGCTATGACCGGGATGTCCATGGTGACGCTGTTCTTCTTCAACCTCCTCGTCACCGCGAAGCCGTCCAGGCCGGGGAGCTGGAGGTCCATCAGGATCAGGTCTGGCCGGTGGGTCGTGGCCAGCTCCAGAGCCTCCTCGCCCGTGGCTGCCTCGTAGACGACATAGCCGCGGGATTTTAGTAGGAACTGGGCCAACCGTCGGTTCTGCGGGTTATCTTCGACCAGTAGAATCCGTTCGCCCGCCATGTTACTCTCTCCTCTCCCGGGCAGTTTTGAGACGCATGAGTTTGTGGATCTCCTCGACGAACTCCTCCTTGGGGAAGGCTCCTTTTGGCATGACGGCCGCCACCAGGCTGTTGAGCTTCCGCTTATCCTCTATGGTCAGGTCCTTGGCGGTCACGACGAAGATGGGAATTTCCTTCGTCTGAGGCCGTTCCTTCAAGCGCTGCGCGACCTCGAAGCCGCTGACGCCGGGCATCAGGAGATCCAGCACGATCAGATCCGGCAGGTGCTCTGTGGCCACCTCCAGCCCATCTTGCCCCCCATAGGCCTTGAGGATCCCAAAGCCCTGCGGCTCCAACATCCCTGCCAGCATCTCCACAGCGAGGGGATCATCATCAATGATCAGGATCTTGACTGGCTGGACTTGGACCTTGGTCGTAAAGCTGTGGCGCCCCAATCGTCGGAGGAAATCATCGCGATCGAAGGGCTTGAGGATGTAATCCACCGCCCCCAGGCTAAACCCTCGCTCGCGCTCATCCACGATGGAGACGATCAGTACCGGGATGTCCCTCGTGGTGGGATCCCCCTTGAGTTCCTTCAAGACTTCCCACCCGTCCTTCTTGGGCAAGAGGATATCCAAGGTGACGAGGAACGGTTGGAGGGCTCGGGCCTTCGCCAGAGCCTGCTCCCCGTCCGGCGCCTCCTCAACTCGAAAGCCCTCCCGGGAGAGGGAGAAGCGGAGCAGTTCGACGGTTTTCGGATCGTCCTCCACCACGAGGACGAGGGGCCGGCCCATCTCCTCCGGTTCGGACCTCCCTTCGACGGACACTTCCGGCTCTTCGATAAGAGGGAGGGTGAAGGTAAAAGTGCTCCCTTTCCCCGGCTCGCTTTCGACCGAGATGCGTCCTCCGTGGAGCTCGACAAATTTCTTGGCCAGCGTCAGTCCCAGTCCTGTTCCCTCGTACTGTTTGGCCGCGGTGGACTCTACCTGGTGGAACTCTTCGAAAATTCGCGCCTGATCCTCGGGCTTGATGCCGATTCCCGTATCCCATACCGCGAAACGCGCCTCCCCGCTCGTCCGTGAAGCCGCCAGCCCCACCCGGCCCCCCTCGGGAG
>JACQWA010000206.1 GCA_016209425.1 Candidatus Rokuibacteriota bacterium | reverse complement strand
GGCGACGGGCGTGCGGCGCGAGACGGCCAGCGCCTACCTGAAGGCCGCCGGGCTCGCCGTGCGGCCCCCTGGGCGGTGGGGCCACCGCCCGGCAAATCCGGCCAAAGAGGTGTCCACCGACCCTGGAGCCCTTCCGCCGGGGATCACCAGTCCGGCGAGCGCGCCTCCCCCACCGGGGCGCGCGCCGGCGGCCAGCGCCTGCGAACCGTATCGCGAGTTGATTGAGATGGCCCTCGCCCGCGGTCGCGACGCCATGGCGATCTGGCGCGACGTGGTCGATGATCACGGCTTCCCCGGCCAGTATGCGAGCGTCCGCCGCTTGGTGATCGCGCTCCGCGGCCAGCGGCCCGCCGAGGCCCACCCGGTGATCGTGACCGCTCCCGGGGAGGAAGGCCAGGTCGATTACGGGGACGGCCCGATGGTCCGGCATCCGGACACGCGGAAGTACCGCCGCACGCGGCTGTTCGTCTTCACGCTGGGCTACAGCCGCAAGAGCGTCCGGCTGCTGACCTTCACGTCGAGCACCCGGCGCTGGGCCGAGCTGCACGAGGAGACGTTTCGCCGGCTGGGAGGAGCCGTGCGGGTCGTCGTGCTCGACAACTTGCGCGAGGGCGTGCTGAAGCCAGACATCTACGATGCCACGTTGAACCCACTCTACCGCGACCTGCTCACGCACTACGGCGCCGTCGCGCTGCCCTGTCGCGTCGGGGATCCTGATCGGAAGGGGAAAGTCGAGTCGGCGATCAGCCACACCCAGGCGGCGCTCAGAGGCCTGCGCTTTGAGCTGCTTGAAGACGCGCAAGCGTACCTCGATCGCTGGGACGCTCGCTGGGCTGACACCCGCATCCACGGCACCACGAAGCGTCAGGTCGCCACCATGTTCGCCGAGGAGCGACCGGCGCTCCGGCCGCTCCCGGTCGAGCCGTTTCGCTACTACCAGTTCGGCACGCGCACGGTCCATCTCGACGGTTGCGTCGAGGTCGAGTATGCCTACTACGCTCCGCCGCCAGGCTGGATCGGCCGCGACGTTTCGGTCCAATGGGACGGCGTGCATGTCCGCCTCCTCGACCCCGCCACCGGCGCACTCCTGCGCGAGCATCGCCGCCACGCACCCGGGCGCCACGCGATCCACCCCGGGGATCGACCGACGCGCACCCCACCGACCACGCTCACGCTGCTCGCGCACGCCGCCCGCGCGGGCGCCCACATCGGCACGCTCTGCGATACGATCCATCGCCGAGATGGCCAACTCGGCGTCCGCCGCATCTTGGGCGTCCTCGGGCTGGTCAAGAAGCACGGCCCCGCGGCGGTCGAGGATGCCTGCGCTGCAGCGCTGGAGTTCCAGGTCGCCGACTACCGCTTCGTCCGACACTACCTCGAGCGGCACCCGGCGACGCCCCTCACGCTCCGCCAAGTCGACCCACTCATCCGCGACCTCACGCACTACCGCGACGTCATCGCGCGGAAAACCCAGGAGGAGATCCCGACATGAACCTCATCGAACTGCAACGCGCCCTCCGCCAGCTCCGCTGTTCTGGCATGGCCGCCGGCCTCGAAACCCGGGTGCTCCAGGCCCAGACCGAGCGGCAGGCCCCTATCGACTTCCTCTCCACGCTCGTCCAGGACGAGCTCCTCCGCCGCCAGGACCGGCTCCTCGACCGCCGGATCAAGCAGGCTGGCTTCCGTGACCGCGGCAAGACCCTCGACACCTTCGACTTCGACTTCAACCCGAAGATGAATCGCCGGCTGGTCTTTGAGCTCGCCACCGGGCGCTTCGTCGCCCAGCACGAGGACGGCCTGTTCTTGGGGCGGCCCGGCACGGGCAAGAGCCACTTGGCCCAGGCGATCGGCTTCGCCGCGATCCAGCAAGGCCACCGCGTTCTCTACCGCGAGGCCCACGTGCTCCTCGACGAGCTCGCCGATGCGCAGCTCGCCGGGACGCGCAAGCCCTACCTCGCGCACGTCACCACGGTCCCGCTCCTGGTCATCGACGACCTGGGGATGAAGCGGCTCCCGCACACCGCGGCCGAGGATCTCCTGGAGATCGTCATGCGTCGCTACGAAAGAGCGTCAACGCTGATCACTTCGAATCGCCCCGTGGAAGATTGGGGTAAGCTCCTCGGCGACACGGCCGCGGTCACCGCGCTGCTGGACCGCCTCCTCCATCACGCCCACGTCCTCACGTGTGGCCCGAAGAGCTGGCGCACACGGCTCCAGGGCGACCATAGCCGGTCATGAGTCGAGAGGCCGTGACACCTCAGCGCCGCATTTGCCTCAGGAGCGACGATCTCGAAGGGGGGCGCTATCCTGGTATCCCCCCAACCCGCGGCTGGCGGGCCGATGATCGCCGACGCCTCTCACCGCCTCGGCCATCGCGTCCGCGACCACCGCGATCGTCACGCGGCTTGATCTCCCGGCAGGAACGCGCTACAACACATCCAGCCTTGAGCGCCTGCCCCTATGGCCGGTTTTGGCCTGTCCATCTATGGCCGGTTTTGAGGTGTCGGCCGAGGTATTAACCGGCAGCAAAAGACCTGGTGCGCAGTTCCCATCGTGGTGCTCAGCTTTGGACTGACGACTGCCATGATGACCGATGTAGAATCGTGCATAGCGGAAACTGGTGCGAGCGCCATTTGTGCCTCTGACTGGATGAAGCTGCCGGAAGACTACGCAAGCAGTTCCTAGGTTGCCTAAAATGCTCCGTAGGATGCCAACGCTTGGGCTATTCTTTGTCCTCATTCTTGGAGTCGCCGCGTGCGCTAAGAACAGCCAGAGTACCTCCAAAGCGCCCGATAATGAAGCGCGACTGCTTCTCATTGACGACTCGCGTCGCTATCACCTCGGTGAAAACTTCAAGGAGGATCTGGTAATCCAAGAGCCGTGGGGCCGCGAACACACTTACACTTTCGGTCTGAGGGTATGCCATCATTAGTTGAAATTGACGAAGCGGCGCTCCCTGTGGTGAGGTGAAGCGAAGTGGAGATCATCAACACCACACCGAAAGGAGGCCGCTCCATGAAGAAGGTAGTCCG
>JACQWA010000222.1 GCA_016209425.1 Candidatus Rokuibacteriota bacterium | reverse complement strand
GACTGTCAGGGCCTGATCGGTGTCGCGCGCCACTGCCATCGGTCCGGATATCGGAACAACTATCCGTATATCGTGTCCTGTACCTCTACTCGCGTCGGGATTGCCTGTCAAGGGCATCAGGCGCGCCGGGCGCGCGCGGTCACCTGGACCTCCGGCGTCTCGAGCCGCACCGAGGCGAACCGCCGCTCCGTGACCAGGGCGCGAACCAGGTCGACGAGCGGCGTGGCGACCGAGGGGGGGTGTCCGGCGAGGGGTGGCGCGGCCAGCATCGCCTCGACGTGCTCCTCGGGGATCATGATCCGCAGGAGAACGTCCTCGTCGGAGATTTTCCCGCCGAACCTTGCACGCACTCGTTCGATGACCGACTTTTCGGGCTCCCGACTGGTGTACAGCCGTGCGGCTGGCGTCTGGTGGATCCGGTCGAGGACGTCCGGCGCAAGGGGCGCGAGCGGTTTCCCGTAATGCCCCAGCGCGTACCGGATCACCTCGTCGGGCATCGTCCGGTACCGTTCTCCCTGCACGACGTTGATCACCGCCTGGGTCCCCACCAGCTGTGAGGTCGGCGTGACCATGTTGATGTAGCCGAGCTCTTCTCGGACCCGCGCCGCCTCCTCGAGGATCTCGTCGAGCTTGTGCTCGAGACCGATCTGGCTGAGCTGGGCTCGGAGGTTGGCCATCATCCCACCCGGAATCTGATGCTCGTACTGACGCGGATCGTACTCGAGCGGCTTGCCGAGCGGCTTGCCGGCAGCGACGGCAGCACGCTCGAAGTACACCGCCATCTCCTCGAGGCCTGCACCGTCCAGGTTCACGGGCCGATTGAGCCGATTGGCGAATGCGGCAATCCGCTCCGTGGGGGGCAGAGAGTGGCCATTCGCGAGCGGAGAGATGGCGGTCTGGACAGCGTCGACCCCGAGCCGGATCGCCTCGACATAGGCGATCGGTGCAAGCCCCGTCGTGCAGTGCGAGTGGATCTCGAGAGCGCGCCCAGCGAGCGTACTCTGGATGGCGGGGACAACGGTCCGCACGCGCTCAGGTGTCAGCAGACCACTCGGGTCCTTCAGCAGAACCGCGTCGACACCCAGGGCCACGAACTCCTGCGCCTTTCGCGCGAACAACTCGTCGGTGTGGACCGGGCTCAACGAGTAGACGAGAGCCCCAACCGTGTACATTCCGACCTCGCTGGCGATCCGGATCGACCGGGCGAGGTTGTCCAGATCGAAGAGGGCGTCGAAAAGCGTAAGGCGGTCGATTCCGTTCGCCGCGAGCCGCCGGATCCAGAGCTCGATCACTTCGTCCGGCACCAGATTGAAGCTGATCAAGCTCTTGCTCCGGACGAACCCGTTGAGGGGTGTGCGGCGGATCGAGTCCCGCATCAGCCGGATCCGGTCCCAGGGATTCTCCCGCAGGTAGCGGACGCAGACCTCGAACTGGAGAGCCCCCATGAGGTCGATAGCCTTGAAACCCAGCATGTCCATCCGGCGAGCCACGGGAACCATCATCGACGTCGGCATCCGTGTGGCCCACAGGCACTGATGACCGTCGCGAAGCGTCACGTCGACGAAATCGAGAGGACGCCCTTCAGCCGGCATCGGAAGCTCCCTCTTGGCGCTGGATCAGGGAGAAGGTCGACCTTGGGCCAAGCACCGAGCTGGGCGCCGGCCCGACGATCTTGCGCTCACGAAACGCCTCGATCTCGTCTCGTCCGATCCCGGCGTCCTGGATGCACTCGGTGAAGGCTTCGATGATCAGGTATTCGGCGGACTTGTCCCAGTGCTCGCCGAACCTGGAGCACCCAGTGCTCCGTCTTCGGTCCGCTGAGCGCCTCACACGTCCATCTCGCAGATGGATCCCCCAGTGCGAATCTTTGCTTGCGTTCGCTCCTGGATCTCCTCGACGGTGAAGCCGGGCGCGATCTCCCTGAGGACGAACTCGCCATGGGCGATCTCGATGACCGCCAGGTCAGTGATGACCAGGGAGACGCAGCGTCTGGCCGTCAACGGATAGGTGCAGCGTTCCACCAGCTTCGCCTCGCCACTCTTGGTCGTGTGCTCCATGACGACCACCACCCGCTTGGCCCCAGCGGCAAGGTCCATTGCGCCTCCCACACCCCCCAAGGCGCGGTCCGGCACCTTCCAGTTGGCCAGGTCGCCGCTGGATGAGACCTGTAACCCGCCGAGGATCGCCAGGTCGAGGTGGCCTCCCCGGAACATCGCGAACGACTCGACGCTGGGGAAGATCGAGGCGCCCGGCAGCAAGGTGACTGGCCGCTTCCCGGCGTCGATGATGTCACGATCTTCCTGTCCGGCCGGGGGCGGCGGCCCCATCCCGAGGATCCCGTTCTCCGACTGGAAGAACACGGTTCGACCGGGGGGGATGTGCTCGAGGATCAGCGTCGGCAGCCCGATGCCCAGGTTGACGAAGCCGCCATCCGGGAGCTCGCGAGCCGCGCGGCGGACGATCGCATCGCGGGTCAATGGACGTCCCATGAATACCCCACGACGACCAGCCGGTCCACGTAGATGCCGGGAGTCCGCACCT
>JACQWA010000221.1 GCA_016209425.1 Candidatus Rokuibacteriota bacterium | reverse complement strand
GTGCTGCGCGCGCCGGAAGCCCTCGAGGCGCGCGTCGGCGAACGCATCCCAGTCGGGAACCCGGTCGATGAAGCGCGCCACGCGCTGGCTCAAGAGCTCTTCGAGCGTCATCGTCGCCTCCTCCACACTTCAGGACCACTCACGGCGAGGTGCCCGCCGTGGGGTCGACCTTGGCGGGAGTTTAGGCAGGGTCGAGGGGGCTGTCAAGGCGGTCCGGCCTGCGGTACAGTGCACACCGGAGACCGTTGATGACCAAATCCCGCGTCCTCTTCCTGTGCACCCATAACTCGGCCCGGAGCCAGATGGCCGAAGGGTTCCTCCGCGCCCTCGCCGGGGACCGCTTCGAGGTCGCCAGCGCGGGCACCGAAGCCACACGCGTCCACCCCCTGGCCATCCGGGTGATGGACGAGGTGGGGGTCGATCTCCGCGGCCACACCTCGAAGACCCTCGACCAGTTCCTCGGCCAGCCGTGGGACTACGTGATCACGGTCTGCGACAGCGCCAACGAGCGGTGCCCGGCCTTCCCGGCGCGGACTACGCGGATCCACTGGAGCATCGACGACCCCTCGCAGGCGGGGGGAAACGAGGAGCAGCGCGTGGGGACGTTCCGCCGGACACGCGACGAGATCTTCGCCCGGCTTCGCGGCTGGCTCGCCGATCCAAAGCCTTCCCCCTGACGGTGGGGGGGTGCCGCCACACTGGGGTGCCGGCGCCCCGGCCCGATCCGATTTCCCTCGCCATTTGATCTAAGGCATCCGACCTAGCCGGTCTTCCGAAGGAACCCTGGCTCGCGTTCACTATCTTCGCGCCGGCTCAAGCCAAACCCGTCGGGCGCGCACCGAAAGATCCCGTAGGGGCTGGGAACGGCACCGTCCTTGCTCGCCATTAACTGCCAAACGCCACAGGTCTGCACTCTGACCGGAGGAACGGGATGATCACTGCGACGCCGATGTCCACGCGAGGAGAAGAGCTGACCCGGATGCGGGAGGATCTTCGCCACCGACGAGGAGGTGAAGCTCTTTCTCACCTCCCGGCGCCATCTGCCGAAGACCGTCTTCGACCCCGCGCGCTGGGAGCGAATCACCGGGGGCGAGTGGTGGCGGAAGGCGGTCTACGTGCTGAACCGGGGCGGACGCTTCCAGGATCACGACAAGGCCTATGACGGCGAAAAGGTCGCCAACCGGTACGGCACCCTCATCAACCTCTACCAGGAGAAGACCGCCAAGACCCGGAACGCGATGACCGGCAAGCCGTTCCCTGGCCTCGCCACCTACCTCCCGGCTCCCCTCGACAGCCTCGGGCGCCCCGTCGCCGATCCGGGTTACGACCTCCGCCTCATCACCTTCAGGGAGATCAGCCACACCAAGTCCCGAACCGCAGCCGACTACTGGCTGCTCCACCTCCTGCCGGAGAACGCCGTGATCCTCAACGAGCTTGACGCCAAGCGCCTGGGCCTCACCGACGGCCAGACCGTGAAGATCGTCTCCGCCACGAACCCTGAAGGGGTCTGGGACCTCGGCAACGGCCGGAAGCGCCCCATCGCCGGCAAGCTCAGGGTGATCCAGGGGATTCGCCCAGGCGTCGTGGCCTTCTCCCTCGGCCACGGCCACTGGGCCTACGGCTCGGCGGACGTCCGCGTGGATGGCAAGGTGATCAAGGGAGACCCGCGGCGGGGCAAGGGGCTCCACGCCAACGCCGCCATGCGCGTGGATCCGGTCCTGGGCAACACCTGCCTCTCCGACCTCACGGGAGGCAGCGCAGTCTTCTACGACACCCAGGTCAAACTGGTCAAGGCCTGACGGGAGAGGAGCGCCTCGTCCCGGCGCCCGGCTCTCCCGGCGCGCCGATCCGCGTCGAGTACATCAGGATCGGCGTCAGCACCAGCTCGCCGACCATGGCGACGAGCATGACGAGCGACGACAGCAGGCCGAACTGGTACGTCGGCACGAAGTTCGAATACGCCAGGACGAGGAACCCCGCCGCCAGGGTCATCGAGACGTAAAGGATCGGCCGGCCCTCGGCCCTCAGCGTCGCCAGCATGGCCGCCTTCCTGTCACGATACCGTTTGAGCTCCCGGCTGTATCTCACCATGTGGTGGACCGTGTCGTCCACCGCGATGCCGATCGCGATGGTCGCGACGAGGGCGGTCCCGACATTGAGGGGAATCCCCACGAGCCCCATGAGCCCGAAGTTCGAGAGGATGGGGATCACGTTGGGGATCAGCGACAGGAACCCGGCCCAGAGGGATTTGAAGAGGAGCGCATGGATGGCTCCGATGACGACAAAGGTGAACGAAAAGCTGGTCAGCTCGTTCACGGCCATATAGTCCGCCGCGTTTCGGGTCAGGATCGCCTCCCCCGTCGGCCGGACCCTGACGCCCTTGGGAAACGCTTCCGCCACGTACGAGTCGATCCGCTTGAGGACGCTCGAGAGGTCCCAGGAGCTCGTGACGTCGTGGCGCACCAGGATGTTGAGCGTCGCGGCGGCGAAGTCGACGTACTTCGCGAGCTCCCCGCCCTCCAGAGCCAGCAGGTACTGCGCGATCTCCTCGCGGGTCCCGGGGAGCACCTCGAAAGCCGGGTCCCCCCCGTTCATCTCCCGGTGCATCTTTCTGAGGTAGTCGGTGACGGAGACGGTCTTGTCGATCCCGGTGATGCCCTCGACAAACGCCTGGAGGCCGGCCACCCTCCTCAGGAGCTCGGGATCCTTCACGCCGTCCTCCCGTCCGGTCTCCACCACGAGGTAGAAGGTCAATCCGCTGGCCATGGACGCCCGCAGGTCGCCGAACCGTTCCCGGATGAGCGACCGCTCCGGGAAGAAGCTCATGAAGTCGGCGTCGACGCGGAGGCGGGCCCAGCCCACCAGCGACCAGGCCACGACAAGCGCCGACACCAGAGCGATCGGTATCCGGTGGCGCAGGTTAAACTCTCCGAGCCGGTCCATCATCCGAGGCAGAGCGCGTTCGCCCGATGGGGCGCTGCCGACGCCGGCGCGGAAGCGCCGCGGAAGCGGCCAGAGCCTGAGCATGGCCGGCAACCCCAGCACGGTCACGACGAAGTTCGAGGTCAGGGCCAGGGATGAGGCCAAGCCGAACTGGATCAGCATCGTGACATCGCTGGTCACCAGGCTCCCAAACCCCACCACGGTCGTCGCAGTCGTCACCAGAATGGGCAGCCCCGTCTCCCGGGCCATGCCGCGGAGGGCCGAGTCCTTAGCCTCCCCCCGCTCGAGCCGCTGGTGGTACTCGCTGAGCATGTGGACGTCCTCGGTAAACCCGACGGCGATGAGGAGTGCGGGGATGACGCCGGTGAGGACGTTGACCGGGAGGCCGAAGAGCGTCATCAGCCCGAGAGCCCAGACGACGCTGACCAGGGACGTCGCCAGCGGAACCACCACGCCCTGAACCATCCGGAAGGTCACGGAGAGCATCAGGACGAGCACCCCGCCCGCGATGGGGATGAGCTGGAACAGGTCTTGCCGCAGGTACCCGGCCAGCGTTACCTTGGTCAGGGGTCTCCCGACCTGATACATGGTGACTCCGCCGGCCGCCTCCCGCGCGATCAGGGCATCCACCTCGTCCGAGACCCGCCGGCTGAACTCCTTGTCCTTGACCCGGGCCTCCGTGAAGAGGTTGATGGCTGCCGCGCGGCCGTCGCCCGACACGATGCTGCCGACGAAGATCCGGTTGGCGAGGGCGTCCCTCCGGATCCGCTCCCGCTCAGAGGCGGCCTCCGGGACCGCTTCCGGAACGAGCGCGTCCGTGCTCAGCCAGTCGCCGTCGCCCCGGAGATTCCGGACAGTTGTCAGGCTCTCGACCCGCGTGACCCCTTCCACGCGGGCGAGGGCGTCCGAAATCCGCTGGATGACCCCGAGGATGGGCGCCGCAAAGACGTTGTCCGCCTTCACGAGGATCACGGTCAGGCTGTCGCTGCCGAACTTCCGCTTCACCTCCTCGAAGTACTGGCGGGCGGGGTCCCTCTCGACCATCAGGCCTTCGGCGGAGGCATCGATCTCGAGCCGCGGGAGCTGGAGCGCGAACAGGGTGGTGAGCATCGCCACCAGCCCGCCGGCAAGCAGCGGATGGTCAACGACCCAGAGCAGCAGCCGAGTCATCGGACAGGACGAGGCGAGTGGGGAAACACCTCAGGAGCCGGTCCGCGTGAGCCCGGCTTCGGTAAACAGGCTCTCGTTCAACCCCCGGTCCACAGCGCGGTGCTCGACCTTGAAGACCGTCCGCGTCCCGGCCTGGACGTCCTGCATGTCGATGTCGTCGGCCCTCCAGATCGTCCCTTGGACGGGCACGAGGCCGCCATGGACCGCGATCTTCGCGAGGGCACCCTTCTTGTCGTAGTACTCCTGCTTGACGGTGTAGTAGATGTCCTTCCGGATCCAGAGCCTTCGCCGGCTGTACCCGCTGTCGGCGGCCTGTCGCTCCGTCGCCGGGACGGCCTCCACCACGTAGCACTCCCGCCCGTCCATCGTCTCGGAGCCGACAAGGGTGTACCGGTGCAGCGAGAGGTTCTCCGGGCGCAGGTCCTCGTAGGCGAAGTCCGTCCCCATGAAACGGTTCTTCTTGCTGCTGGCGGCGATCCGCTTGACCTTCCGCGTCGCCGGCAGATACAGCCACTGATCGTCGTTGCCATCCTTCGCCTCCCAGGTCAGGAGGCCCGTGTTCTCCACGTCGCGGGGGGCCAGGAAGCGGATGAGGATCTTGCTGAGGTCCCCGGGACCGGTGAGCGTGTAGCTGACCACCCGCCGCTCCTTGACGGCCCCGTCCTTGTTGACGAGCCGCATCAGGGCGGTGGCCTGCTCGTCGCGCGGGCGCTGCAGCTCCCGCTGCTTGCGCATGATGTCGCGGCCCGACTGCGGCCACGCCGCTCCGGGAACCCAGGCCACCGCTGACGCCAGGAGGAAACAGAGAAAGGGTCGCGCCCAGGGCAGCCGGGAGCGCGATCCGTCACCCATGGCTCGCCCGGCGGGGCTCGTCGGCGCCCGGGTCAGGAACGTCCACTCCCCGTCACGGAACAGGAGCGATCTCAGAAACCTGGTCCATCAACCCTGGACACCTCGCAGGCTCTTATCCAGTTCTGCCGCCAGAGTGGAGACCGCGGGTGGGTACATGACCGCGTAGTGACTCCCTTCAATCGTGCCCTCCACAACCCCCCCGCTGGTATACATCCCCCAGTGTCTCTCGGCTTGTCTGGTGCCCGACAGGCCTTCCCGGGCCCACCATATGGAGACAGGAGCTCGGATCATCCGAGGCTCAAACTTCGAGATCAAGCTCGTATGGATCTCAAACCGCCTGAAAAAGCCGGACAGGTACTGGGTCATGGTGCCGTAGGGAATATCTTCCTCTATGTGCTTCTGCTCGGTCAGCCACGTGATGACGGCCTCGACTCGTTCATCCATGCCGCAGAGCAGGATGGCTTCGGAGACCTCTCTCGCCTCGTCGCTCAACCGCTCGGCTGGGAGCGGTCGCAACACGCCGAGCTCTCTCTCGAGCAGACCGTACGTCTCCATGATGATGTTCTGCAGGACCTGACGCTTCGGGTACGAGGGATGCGCCCAGGCGAAATCACAATCCACCAGCCCCACGAATCCAAGGTGTTGGCCCTGGCGCTCCAAAACGTTCGCGACCGCCATCGCGATGAAGCCGCCCACCGAAAAGCCGAGGAGATGAACGCCCCCGCTCGCCTGCTGTTGACGTATCACCCGGGCATACTCGATCGCCATGTCCTCGATGGAATCGTGCTCCTCATCGAAACCCGCATTAAGACGGGACTGGATACCGTAGACAGGCTGATCCGTAGGGAGCATCTCCACGAGATGCTTGTAGATGCTGACCTGGCCGCCGGCCGGGTGAATGCAGAAGAGAGGCGGGCGCATTCCCTGAGCACGCAGGGGCACCAGGCCGCTCATCGACGGGCCGCGCTGGCGTCGCCCGGGCTGAGACGTTTCCGTTGTGGGCGTGCCGGCAGAAGCCGCATCACGGCCTGCAAGGCGCTCGACCAGAGCCCTTGCGAGGCTATTGATCGTCGGGTTCTGCATGAGCTCGCGCACTGACAGGGACAGAGCCAGGTCGCTCTCGACCCGGTTTCTCAACTCCACCCCCCTGAGGGAATCCAGCCCCAGCTCGCCGAGCGGCCGGTCGACCTCGAGCGTTCCCGGGGAGGCCCCCAGGACTCTTGCCACCTGTTCGCGAACGTAGGTCCGCGCGATCGCCTCACGTTCCTCCGGGTTCCCCTGCGCGAGGGCGTCCCGTATCCCGCTTCCCTCTTCTCCCCTGTGTTCATCGATCCTAGCCGCTCCCAAGAGAGCTGACAGGCGCCGGGGGACTTTCGCGAACCCGGCCCCCTGTTGCCAGTTCGTTCGTATCACGCCCAGCTGGGCCGGGTTTTTCCTGAGGATACACCCCAGAGCCTCCATCGCCTGCTCCAGGGAGAGCGCCGTGATTCCCCGGCGCTCCATCAGCCGGGATATCTCCGCGTGCCGCGCGACATATCCCGCCTCTGCCACGGCGCCCCAGTTGATGGTGATGGCCGGCCGGCCGAGAGACCGGCGGTAATGCGCAAACGCGTCGAGGAAGGCGCTGGCAGCGACGTAATTTCCCTGCCCCGGATTTCCGACCAGCCCGGTGAACGAGCTGAACAGCACGAAGTGATCCAACGGCCTGTCCAGAGTCTGCGCGTGCAAGTTCCAGGCCCCGTCCGCCTTGGGCGCCATCACTTTCCTGAACCGCTCCCGATCTAACTGGAGCAAGACACCGTCGTCCAGCACCATCGCCGCGTGGAAGATCCCTCCCAAGGGCGGCATGCTGCCGTCGATGGCGGCGAGCGCGTCTGCAACCTGCCTCTCGCTGCTCACGTCCCCTGCGACGGCGACGACCCGCGCGCCCGCCTCCCGCAAGCGCTCCAGGGCCTTCCTCGCTTCCGGAGACGCGGCCCCGCCTCTGCTCATGAGCACCACGTTCCGCCCGCCATGGTCGATAATCCACCCGGCCACGGTCAGGCCGAGCCCCCCAAATCCGCCGGTGATCAGGTACGTCCTATCGGGACGAAACGCGATGGTCTTCTCGTTCACCTCTCTGACCAGGGCGTCCCCTTCCTGCATGGAGATCACCACTTTTCCCACGTGCCTGGCCTGAGCCATGTGCCGGAAGGCGTCGACGGCCCGAGAAACCGGGACGACTCGATGCGGCAGCGGGTGAAACGTTCCCTCCTGGATGTGCCGGGACAGCTCGTCGAGCAGCGACCTGGCGACCGCGTGGTCTTCCGCTTCCGCGAAGAGGCTTACGTCGACCGCAAAGAATGACGCCCCCTTCCGGAGCCCCCAGAGCCCCAGCTTGCTGTTCTGGTAGAGGTCCCGCTTCCCGAGTTCCAGGAAGCGCCCGAAAGGCGCCAGGCACGACACGCCCTTCGCCAGCGCCTGGCCCGCCAGGGAATTGAGCACCACATCGACGCCCCGACCGCCGGTGATCTCCATGACCTGATCGGCAAACGCCAGCGACCGGGAGTCCATCACATGCTGCACTCCCAGGAGTCTCAGCAGCTCTCGCTTTTCCGGGCTCCCCGCCGTGGCGAAGATCTCCGCACCCAGGTGCCGGGCGATCTGCAAGGCAGCGAGCCCGACGCCGCCGGTGGCTGCGTGGATCAGCACCCGTTCTCCCCGGCGCAGCCGCGCCAGGTGATGCAGGGCGTAAGAGGCTGTCAGAAAGGCGGCAGGCATGGTTACCGCCTCTTCGAACGTCAGGCGCTCAGGCTTCCGCATCACCAGCCCGGCTGGCGCCGTGACATGGGAGCCGAAACTGCCGGGGGTCATCGCGATGACTTCGTCGCCGATGTGGAGGCCCTCCACGCCTTCGCCGAGCGCGACAATCCTCCCGGCGCACTCGTCACCAAGCAGCATCTCATCCCCGTCGTCTGCCGGATAAAGGCGTAGCACTTTCATGATGTCACGAAAGTTCAGGGCCGCCGCACAGACCTCGATCTCGACCTGTCCCCGGCCGGGCCGTCGACGCTCGGCCTGGGAGAGCGTCAGGCTGTCGATAACTCCGGGCGTCGACAGCTCCAGCCGAAACGCCGCGGTTTCCTCGCCTGCCGACGTTATCCGCCTTGCGGGCGCTCTTTCGGGTTCCGCCCGCGCCACCCGCGGCACAAAGCGGGCGTCACACCGGAGGGCGACCTCCTCTTCCGGGTCATCCGTCTCGAGCTCCGCCAGGAGGGACTGGATCTCCTCCGGGTCATCGCACGGACCGAGGTCCACGAGCTTGCAGCGAATGTCGGGATGCTCGTTGATGATGACTCGCCCCAACCCGAGTAAAGCCGACTGGGCGATCGCCACGGGCTCGGTCGCCTCTCCGACAGGCTGTGCGCCCCTGGTCACCAGGAGAAGACGCGGAGAGTCGGTGACTCTCTCGATCCGGTGCAACGCTTGAAGAAAGTGCATGACAGAGTGACAGCCCAGGACTTCTGCCCGCTGGAGCGCGCCGAGTGAGGTCTCGTCAGGCGGAGGGGTATCGAGGCTCCACAGGTGGATGGCTCCGCGCCAGGCAGTGCCGGGACGCGAGGCCACGGCAACCTCGAGCAGTCGTTCCATGTCTCCGCGGTCATCCGGACATACCTCGAAGTCCTCGTCATCGATGCGCCGAAAGCCTCCTCCCGGCCTCGCCCGAAGGCAGGCCTCACCGTGAAACGCCAGGAGCTCCACCAGCTTTTCTGCCACGCCACCGCCATCGGCAAAAATCAACCACCTGCCCTTCTCGCCCGCGGGAGCCTGGACCGCCAGCGGCGGGACGACGCCCTCCGCCCGCTCCCGGATCCGTGGGCCGCGTGCCAGCATCACGACGTGGATACATTCCTCGCTCTCCTGGGGGAGGGAGACATCGGCGACGTCAGTGAACCCGACCTCCTCGAGGACCCTTTTCCACGTGGCTCGCCTGACCAGCGGGTGATCCGGCCGGAGATCGTAGTCGCGGAATCGCCACCAGCCTTCAAGCAAGCCGAACACCAGATCGTTACTGGGCAGTTCTCTTTCGCCTTCCACGAGGATCAGCAACCCTTCTGAAGACAGAAGCCTCAGGCAGCGTCCGAGCGTGTCGCGCAGGCTGGCGGTGGCGTGCAGCACGTCCGACGCGAGGATCAGGTCAAAGGAGTGCGGCTCATACCCTTGCTCGAGGGGGTCCTGTTCGATGT
>JACQWA010000220.1 GCA_016209425.1 Candidatus Rokuibacteriota bacterium | reverse complement strand
TCGCGGCCGTCCAAGACCGGCGCCCCATCACCCGCTATCTTTACCTTTCCTCCTTCCGAACCTCCTCCGCCTAGGGGGGACTCTAGGTGGCGGGAGAAGAAGGTGTCAAGTGTAAAGATACAGTCCTTTGTGAACCTCGTCACATCATCTCATGCACTAGACAATCTCCCCGGATCGGTCTGATCCAGGAAAAAAGCCGCGCGCCAAATCCGATCCCGCACCGCCTGGACCTTGTTATTCTCAGTCCGCGCCACCCCAGGCGCGTGAGCCGACCCTGCCAGCAGGCCGCACTAGCCACGTCGCGCCAGGCCGACCCGGATCCGCTCGGCCATCTCCTTCTGATCCATGTGCCGGCCGCGGCCACGCTCGTAGACGAGGCCCTCACTCTCGCTCCACTTGGGGATCAGATGCACGTGGGCATGGAAGACGGTCTGGCCGGCGATGGCTCCATTGTTCTGGAGTACGTCGTAGGTTCCCACCCCCAGGGCCCGTGCGACCTTCTTGACCAGCACCAGGATCTCGGCCAACGCGGCATCGCCGGCCTCGTGCAGGCGCGGGGCGTGGTGCCTGGGAAAGAACACGCAGTGGCCCCGCGACAGCGCCTCGCCTTCGTTCATGAAGCCGATCACATGGTCGGTCTCGACGATGCACTCAACCGCGAGTTCGCCGCGCACGATCCGGCAGAGAAGGCAGTCGGCGAGACAACAGATCAGACGGGTCTGCAGCGATCTACCGGGGAGTTGAACAGGCACGGGCGCCCTAGCCCGAATTATGCACATCATTCGAGCTAGGCACCGAAAATCGCGTGGAAGTAACTAAGACTCCGAATTGTTTTCACCGGGCTTACACAATTTCCATGGCAACCAGAGGGTTCTGAGCGGAGATCGGAAAACGGAACAGACCATGTTGAAATCCATGCGATGTTCGTACAGCCCGGAGTATTCTCGTGAATGATCCGGGCTAGTACCAACGCCAGGACCAGATGGTCCAGAAGAGGACCACGGCCAGGATCAGGGAGAGGAGGAACAGCGCCCGGTGCCAGCGGAGGGAGAGGCCGAGGTCCAGGAGCAGGGCGCGCACCCCTAACAGGGCGTGGAGGAGGGCGAGGGCCAGGAGCGCCGCCTGGATGGAGCGATGAAAGGGGTTGGCCAGGTGGAGGGCGATGACAACCAGGAGCGCGACGGCGGCGGCGCGCTGGAGGAGCCAGGCCCACATCCCGGCGCGCGTGCCCCGCCACCCTTCGGCGCTCGTCCACTGCCGGCGCAAGATCCTTTCGTCAGCCATGGCGTCGCGTGTCCGGACGCGCGCTATCCCGATCCCGCCCTCACGTGAGCACCAATTGCGTCTGGACGGTCAACGCGAGGAGGCGCCCGGACTCGTCGGTCAGCCGAGTCTGCCAGACCATGGTCCGCCTCCCCCGATGCAGCGGGACGGCCTCGGCACGGATCTTCCCGTCCCGTCCCGGGGCGAAGAAGTTTGTTTTCGATTCAATGGTCGTGGTCCCGGCGCCGGGGGGTAGATTCAGCATCGTCGCCGTGGCGCCCACGCTGTCCGCGAAGGCCATCATGGTTCCCCCGTGAAGGATGCCACCCACGGTCCTCAGATCGTCCCTGATGGTGAGCTCCGCCATCACTCGATCCCGGCTCGCTTCGACGAACCGAATGCCGAGAAGCTCCGTCAGGGTACCCCGTTGCGTCTCGTCGAGCACCGCCGGATCCGTCTTGATCGATTCTTCGGCGTCTGATGGCATCGTCAACTCCATCACCAGTACTTTGGATACACGGGCTCCTCCCGGGTGATGACTTCCAGGAGGGCGGCTCGCCCCCCCGCCACTTCCTCGATCGCGCGCCGGAGAGCCGGCACCAGCTCGTGCGGCTTCTCGACCCGCTCGGTATAGCCGCCCAGGCCTTCGGCCACCTTGGCGTAGTCGCCGGAGAGGTACCGCAGGCCGTAGCGGGCGGTGGACACCGGCAGGTATTTCTCGTAGCCGCCCATCAGGCCGTTGTTCATCACGATCGTCAGGATGGGAATCCTGGCGCGCACGGCGGTCTCAAAGTCCATGCCGACCATCCCGAAGGCCGTATCGCCCATCACGTTGACGGCAAGCTTGTCGGGCGCCGCGAGCTTGGCCCCCATGGCCAAACCGAGCCCGCTCCCGAGCTGGGTGGACTTCCCCCACCCGATGTAGCCGTGCGGGGCAATCGCTTCGTAGAACGGGACGATCTGGTCCCGCGGATTGCCCGAATCGTGGGTGACAATGGTCCGCCTCCGATCCGCCGTGTGCATCAGGTCCCAGATGACCCGATACGGGCTGATCGGAATATTCTCGGCGGTCAGGCGGGGCAGCCACTCCTTCAGGAATTCCTCCTTGACGGCCTTGACTTCCCTGGCGGCGGCTGTGTCTTCCCGGCGCGCGTTCGATCCGGCCTGGCGCCTCACTTCCTCGATGAGCTGGCCCAGGACGGCCTTCGCGTCGCCGATCACGGCATGGGCGATCGCGTAGTCCTTGTTGAGATCCTGCTCGTCGATGGTGACCTGCACCATGGCCTTCCCCGGGGGGATGGGGACGACGAACGTGGAGCGGGTGAAGCTGGTGCCGAGGCCGAGCACCAAGTCGGCCTTGCGGAGGAAGTGGTCCACCATCTTCGTGCCGGAGAGCCCGCCGGGTCCGAGCGCCAGGGGGTGATCCTCGGGGAAGGCGCTCTTGCCGTTGAGTGTCGTCAGCACCGGCACCTGGGTCAGCTCGGCGAACTCCCGGAGCTCCTCCCACGCCTCGGCGTAGAGGATGCCCTGGCCGGCCACGATCACCGGCGCGTTCGCCTCAAGGAGGGTCCGGACCGCCTCCCGGACGTCGGCGGGGTCGCCCTGGGGGACCGCGCGGGCGACCGGCACGTAGCGAAGGGCCTCCTCCGGAATTTCTTCCTTCATCACGTCGGTCGGGACTTCCAGCATGACGGGGCCCGGCCTGCCGCAGCGGAGGAGCGTGAACGCGCGCCGCATCATCTGGGGGATCCGGTCCGCCGCGTTGACGACCTCCACCCACTTGGTCACGGCGCGGTAGTTGTAGATCGCCTGGAAGCCAGGCGCCACGCCCTGGCGCCGTCGCTCGACGCCGCCGGGCAGGAGCAGGACCGGGCTCCCGTCGGAATAGGCCTGAGCGACGCCCCCGAAGGCGTTCTCGGCGCCGGGACCGTACTGCACGGCGCAGACGCCGATGCGGCGCCCGCTTGACACCCGGCTCATGCCGTCGGCGATGTTGACGGCGACGCGCTCGGTCCGGGCGCAGATGGGCCGGATCCCCTCCACGGCGGCGGCCTCGATGAGGGCGTTGTTCGGAAAGCAGAGGAGGTGCTCCACCCCCTCGGCCTTGAGGATCTTGGCGACGGCGGTCTTCGCGTCCATTGGCCCCCTTACCC
>JACQWA010000219.1 GCA_016209425.1 Candidatus Rokuibacteriota bacterium | reverse complement strand
TTCAACGCCGACTTTGACGGCGACCAGATGGCGGTCCACGTCCCGCTGAGCATGGAGGCCCAGCTGGAGGCGCAGGTCCTCATGCTGTCGGCCAACAACATTCTGTCTCCGGCCAACGGCTCGCCCCTGGCGGTGCCAACCCAGGACATGGTGTTGGGGATCTACTACCTCACCAAGGAACGACCGGGGGTGAAGGGGGAGGGGCGGCTGTTCGCGGATCCTGAGGACGTCCGGCTCGCCTACGACGCGGAGGATGTGGACCTGCAGGCCCGGGTCCGCCTCCGCTGGCGGGGGGAGGTCATCGAAACCACGGTGGGACGTGTGCTCCTCAACGACGTGGTCCCCGAGTCCCTCAAGTTCGTGAACCGTGAGCTCAAGAAGAAGGAGATCACGGCCCTGGTGGCCGAATGCTACAACAAGCTGGGCAATGAGGTGACGGTAGCCTTCCTGGATGACCTGAAGGACATCGGCTTCCGCTATGCGACCCTGTCCGGGCTGTCGATCGGCATCGACGATATGCACATTCCATCGGCCAAGGAGCGACTCATCGATGATGCCCGACAGCAGGTCAACGAGGTTGAGCAGCAATATCAGGACGGGGTCATCACCAACGGCGAGCGCTACAACAAGGTCGTGGACATCTGGGCTCACGTCACCGAACAGATTGCGGATGCGATGTTCCGCGAGCTGGAGGGCGGCGAGCAGGGCGGCGAGTTCAACCCGATCTACATGATGGCCGACTCGGGCGCGCGCGGGTCCAAGCAACAGATCCGCCAGCTCGCCGGAATGCGGGGGCTCATGGCTAAGCCCTCCGGGGAGATCATCGAGACCCCCATTACGTCCAACTTCCGCGAGGGGCTCACGGTGCTGGAGTACTTTACCTCCACTCACGGAGCGCGCAAGGGACTGGCGGATACGGCCCTCAAGACGGCCGACTCGGGCTACCTGACCCGCCGGCTGGTGGACGTCTCCCAGGACGTCATCGTGAGCGAGTACGACTGCGGGACCGTGAAATATATCGATGCCACCCCCTTGGTGGAGGGGGGCGACATTATCCAGTCGCTTCGCGATCGGGTCCTCGGGCGTGTGGCTGCGGAGGACATCCGCGACCCCTTCGGCGGGGAGATCATCGTCCAGGCCAACTCGGAGATTACCGAGGAGCTGGCGGCCAAGATCGAGGATTCGGGCCTGGAAAAGGTACGGATCCGCTCCGCGCTCACCTGCGAGGCGAAACGGGGTGTGTGCGTGATGTGCTACGGGCGCAACCTGGGGACCGGCAGACTGGCCGAACTCGGGGAGGCGGTGGGAATCATCGCCGCTCAGTCCATTGGAGAACCCGGCACCCAGCTGACTATGCGCACGTTCCACATCGGCGGCACGGCAAGCCGGGTGGTGGAGGCGTCCAAGCACGAGGCGAAGAACGCGGGCATCGTGAAGTACCATAACATGCGTACGGTCGAGAATCGGGATCGCGACCTCGTGGTGCTGAACCGAAACGGTGAGATTGTGATCGTGGACGATCGGGGGCGCGAGAAGGAGCGATATCCGGTGGTCCCGGGGGCCCGGGTCAAGGTCAAGGAGGGCAAGCGCGTCCAGACCGGCCAGGCCCTGGTGGAGTGGGATCCCTTCACCACCCCGATCCTGACCGAGGTATCGGGGAAGCTGGTCTACCGGGACATTGTCGAGGGCGTGACGGTCCGGGAGGAGTTCGACGAGGTCACGGGGTTGGCCCGGAAGGTGATCATCGAGGATGTCGAGGGGAAACTCCAGCCGCGCGTCTCCATCGAGGACGACAAGGGGGTCACCGTGGCCCAGAACCTGATGCCGGTGGGAGCGCACCTGCTGGTGACGGACGGGTCCGACGTGTTCGCCGGTGACATCATTGCCAAGATCCCGCGCGAGACAACCAAGACCAAGGACATCACGGGCGGTCTGCCCCGCGTGGCGGAGCTCTTCGAGGCGCGCAAGCCCAAGGAGCTGGCGGTCATTACCGAGATCGACGGGATCGTGGAGTTCGCAGGTTTCGTGAAAGGGATGCGCAAGATCGTGATCCGCGCCGACAACGGGGAGACGAAGGAGTACCTGATCCCCCGTGGCAAGCACATCTCGGTGCACGAGGGGGACCGGGTCAAGGCGGGTGAGGCGCTGATGGACGGCTCCCCGAACCCGCATGACTACCTCGCAGTACTTGGTGATCGGGAGCTCCAGCGGTACCTGGTGAACGAGGTGCAGGAGGTCTATCGGCTCCAGGGCGTGACGATCAACGACAAACACATCGAGATCATCGTACGCCAGATGCTGCGGCGAGTCCGGATCGAAGAAGTCGGCGACACCGATTTCGTGGTGGGAGAGCTCGTGGACAAGTTCGTCTTCCAAGAAGAAAACGACAAGGTGCTGGCCCAAGGCAAGCGTCCGGCCACCGCCAAACCCATCCTCCTCGGCATCACGAAGGCGTCGCTGTCCACCGACAGCTTCATCTCGGCGGCTTCGTTCCAGGAAACCACGCGTGTTCTTACCGAGGCTGCCATCAGCGGCAAGGTCGACGACCTTCGCGGGCTCAAGGAGAATGTCATCGTGGGCCGGCTGATCCCGGCGGGCACCGGTCTCTCGCACTACACGCGGGCGGAGGTGCTAAGCGCTGAAGCAGCCGAGGAGGCCAAGCCGGCGGAGGAGCCGGCTCGGACCGAGCCGCCCGCCGAGGGCGAGGCTCCGGTGGCCGCCGCGAGCTAGTCGTGAATTGACAAATGAGGCCTGTGCGGGTATAAAGTAGGAGTTTTGGGTCTATTGAGGGTGACGGAGGAGCATGCCGACCATTAGTCAGCTGGTGCGGAAGGGCCGCGAAGCGGTGCTCAAGAAGTCGAAGACGCCGGCCATGGCGGGGAGCCCCCAGAAGCGCGGGGTCTGTATCCGGGTTTACACCACGACCCCCAAAAAGCCGAACTCGGCGCTTCGCAAGGTTGCCCGCGTTCGCCTGACGAACGGGCTGGAGGTGACCTCGTACATCCCCGGGGTCGGTCATAACTTGCAGGAGCACTCGATCGTCCTGATTCGTGGTGGCCGCGTGAAGGACCTCCCAGGAGTCCGGTACCACATCATCCGCGGCATTCTTGACACCGCCGGCGTGGCCAACCGGAAGCAGAGCCGGTCCAAGTACGGCGCCAAGGCCCCGAAGGCCGGCGGGGGGGCCGCCTGATGCAGCTCTGTGGTTCGAGCGCGGGCTTCGCCCGCGCAACCCGAGCGGGGGGAGGCATCGGAAGGGGGGCGGAGCCCCCCTCCGAGGAGAGCGCGGGCTTCGCCCGCGCAACCCGAGCGGGGGCGGTTCGGAAGGGGGGCGGAGCCCCCCTCCGAGGTAAGGCCGGTGGGGGGGCCGCCTGATGCGGCGGGCGGGGGCTGCACGGCGAGAAATCACGCCCGACCCGAAGTACGGGAGCCGGCTGGTGGCGAAGTTCGTCAACATCATGATGACCCGCGGCAAGAAGTCGACGGCGGAGCATATCATGTACGATGCCCTGGATGCCATTCAGGAACGCAGCAGCCAGGACCCGCTGAAGATCTTCAAACAGGCGGTCGATAATGTGAAGCCCGCCGTCGAAGTGAAGTCGCGCCGGGTCGGAGGGTCGACGTATCAGGTGCCGGTCGAGGTGCGGCCAGAGCGGCGGACCTCGCTTTCGATGCGGTGGCTCATCGCCTCCTCCCGCCGCCGCGGAGAGAAGAGCATGCCGGAGAAGCTGGCGGGCGAGCTCCTGGACGCGGCCAACAACCGGGGGACCGCCGTCAAGAAGCGGGAAGACACGCACCGGATGGCGGAGGCCAACAAGGCGTTCGCGCACTATCGCTGGTAGCGAGGAATCATGAAGAGGGGGGCCGCAGGGTGACCCCCCTCTTCTTCCGTCCAAGTTGGCTGACGGCTTGGGCGAGTCGAGGACTGGAAAGGGATAAGGGAAGAGAAGTGGAACGGCAGTACCCGTTGGAAAAGACGCGCAACATCGGCATCATGGCTCATATCGATGCCGGCAAGACCACGACCACGGAGCGGATCCTCTACTACACCGGCCGCTCGTACAAGATCGGCGAGGTGGACGAGGGAACCGCAACGATGGACTGGATGGTCCAAGAGCAGGAGCGCGGGATCACCATCACCTCCGCGGCGACCACGTGCTTCTGGCGGGACTGCCGGATCAACATTATCGACACGCCCGGCCATGTGGACTTCACCGTCGAGGTGGAGCGCTCGCTGCGCGTCCTGGACGGCGCCATCGCCATCCTGGACGCCGTCGCAGGGGTCGAGCCCCAGACCGAGACGGTGTGGCGCCAGGCCGACAAGTACCAGGTTCCCCGCATCGTCTACGTCAACAAGATGGATCGGGTGGGGGCCGATTTTTTCCGTTCCGTGACCATGGTCCGGGAGCGGCTGGGGGCGGTGCCGGTTCCGGTCCAGCTCCCCATCGGCGAGGCCGATTCCTTCGTCGGCGTCATCGACCTCATCGAACAGGTCGCCATCGTCTGGGACGAGGAGAGTCTGGGCCAGCGCTTCACGCGCCAGGAGGTCCCGGCCGAGTACGGGACCCAAGTCCGCGAGTACCGCGAGAAGTTGGTGGAGGCCCTCGCCGAGGTGGACGAGAGCCTGATGGAGAAGTACCTGGGGGACGAGAAGATCAGCCCGGAGGAAATCCGGGCCGCGCTTCGCGCGGGCACCATCGCCATGAGGCTGGTGCCGGTGCTCTGCGGCGCCTCGTTCAAGAACAAGGGGGTCCAGCCGCTGCTCGATGCCGTGCTGGACTTTCTGCCTTCCCCCCTGGATATCCCTCCCATGCAAGGCGTCAACCCGGAGACGCGGGAAAACGAGGTTCGAGTGCCCGGCGATGATGAACCGTTCTCAGCGCTCGCCTTCAAAATCATGAACGACCCCTACGTCGGGCAACTGGTCTTCCTGAGAGTGTACTCGGGGACCTTGAACTCCGGGTCTCACGTCTATAACTCCTCGAAGGGGCGGAAGGAGCGAGTCGGCCGCCTTCTCCGGATGCACGCCAACAAGCGGGAGGACATCGAGGCGGTCGCTGCGGGAGACATCGCGGCGGCGGTGGGGCTGAAGTTCACGACGACCGGAGACACCCTGTGCGATCCGGATCGCCCGATCGTGCTGGAGGCGATGGAGTTTCCCGCTCCGGTCATCGCCGTGGCGATTGAACCGAAGACCAAGGCTGACGAGGAGAAGCTGGGGTTGTCCCTCAGCCGGCTGGCCATGGAGGATCCAACCTTCAAGGTGACCGTGGATTCCGAAACCAACCAGACGCTGATCTCCGGAATGGGGGAGCTGCACCTGGAGATCATCGTCGACCGGCTGCTCCGGGAGTTCAAGGTCGAGGCCAACGTGGGAAAGCCTGAGGTGGCCTACCGCGAGACGATCCGCAAGAAGTCGGAAGCGCGCGGGCGCTTCGTCCGGCAGACTGGCGGCCGGGGGCAATACGGCGATGTGTCCCTGGAAATCGAGCCGGCGCTCCCGGGCCAGGGGTTCAGCTTCGAAAACGAGATCGTGGGCGGCGCGATCCCCCGGGAGTTCATCCCCGCCGTCGAGAAGGGCGTCCGGGAAGCGTCGGAAACCGGGGTGCTGGCGGGCTACCCGATGGTGGATCTGAAAGTGTCCCTCATCGACGGGAGTTACCACGAGGTGGACTCCTCCGAGATGGCCTTCAAGATTGCTGGCTCCATGGCGTTCAAGGAGGCCTGCCGGCGCGCCAATCCAGTGCTGCTGGAGCCCATCATGCAGGTGGAGGTGGTGGTGCCCGAGGAGTACATGGGCGCGGTGGTGGGAGACCTGAACAGTCGACGCGGCCGCGTGCAGTCGATGGACGCGCGGGCCGGTTCCCACATCATTCGCGCCACGGTTCCGCTGGCCACGATGTTCGGGTACGCCACCGACCTGCGCTCCATGACCCAGGGACGCGCCACCTATACCATGCAGTTTGCCTGCTACGAGGAGGTGCCGTCGGCAATCGCCGAGGAGATCGTGGCGAAAGTCGCGGGCAAGCCGACCTCGCGCGTGGGTTCCCACTAGCCGCCCCGCACCGGAGGACGAGCCAATGGCCAAGGCGAAGTACGAGCGGAGGAAGCCGCACGTCAACGTGGGGACGATTGGGCACATTGATCACGGCAAGACGACGCTGACCTCCGCGATCACGAAGGTCTTGCACACGAAGTATCCGACGGTAGCGGTGCGGGACTTCTACTCGATCGACAATGCGCCGGAGGAGCGGGAGCGGGGGATCACGATCGCGGTGGCGCACGTGGAGTACGAGACGGAGCAGCGGCACTACGCGCACATCGACTGTCCGGGGCACGCGGACTACATCAAGAACATGAACACGGGGGCGGCGCAGCTGGACGGGGCCATCCTGGTGGTGGCCGCGAACGACGGGCCGATGCCGCAGACG
>JACQWA010000212.1 GCA_016209425.1 Candidatus Rokuibacteriota bacterium | reverse complement strand
TCGGGCGTGAGCTGAACCGCCTTGAGCGCGGCCGGCGTGACGGTGACGCCTGTGGGATAGGGCCGCGTGTCGAGTCCCGCTCGGATGCGGAGTCCCTGCTCGGTGGTGGTGTTCGCGATGAGATTCACCACGACTTCGTGGCTGATGAGCGGCCGGCCGCGCCAGTTCTCGGTGATGTGGCAGAACATTCGGTGCTCGATCTTGTTCCATTTGCTGCCCTGTGTGAGTTTGGGCATCGTCGAACCGGTCAAGTAGCCGCTGATGTCGGCAGCTTGTAGTGCGTACATCAAGTACCGCGTATCGGCTTGGTCGTTTCCGCGCACGATGTGCGCATGGTTGTTCACCCAGAACTTTCCTTCCGCCAGGAAGGCAGCGGGCGTGGTCCTTGTTCGGAGATTCTCGCCGTCCTCCGCTATGAGCAAGTATTCGCCATCGAACAGGTAGCTTTCGACGTAGTCAACGATGCCCGACGCGCCGTAGTAGGGATACGGGCCTGGTCGCCTGTCCGCCTCCTTTACAGGAACTCGGCGTCCGTCGAAGTTCTCGGTGAGCTGACCCAGCGGGCGCTCTCGCCACTCACGCGCCATATCCCAATCCTGTTAGGTTCTGCCGGATTGTCTTTTTCAACCGCGCCGACTCGGCGAACCGCTCCTCTAACTTGGCTGTGACTCGCTTCATCTTGTCCTCGAACGGCTCGTCGTCGTCCTCGACCTCTTCGGCACCGACGTAGCGGCCAGGTGTCAGGAGGTAGCCATGGGTGGCGATGTCTTCAGTGGTTGCGCTCTTGCAGAAGGCGGGGATGTCTTTGTATTCGCCCCCGCCTGGTTCGCCACGCCAGGCGTGGTAGGTACGGGCGATATGGGCCATCTCCTCAGGATCAGCTCGGCGGCCTGCCTCACGTCTTCCGGGAGCTTTCTGGATTCAAGCCGCATAGAGCACCGTCCGGCGGCGGTTGATCGATTCGAGGAAGTACCGGTTCTTGATCGCGCCGGTCATGACAAGATCGATGTTCCGCTGAAACAGCTCGCGCACCGCCTCTAACAGGCCAAAGTAGGCGTCGGGGTACTCACCGGGCTGGAGCGGGAGGAACTCGACGAGGAAGTCTAGATCGCTGGCCCGGGAATCGAAACGGTCCGTGAGTGCCGACCCGAAGAGCTCGAGCCGCCGAACACGGTACTTGGCGCAGAGCGGGATCAGGTCGTTTCGCTTCTCCTCGATCAGCCGGTCCATTCCTTTGACTCCCCGCGAACATCGTACCCCATCTAATACCTCAACCCTTCCCGATTCTCTTGGGTGCTTCTTGCAGGCGCTTTTATTGCAGCTCTTTCAGGATCGCTTCGATCTTCCGCTTGAGATCCGGCAGGTCGCGCTCGACAACCCGCCACACGATGTCGAGGTCGATCCCAAAATACTCATGCACCAATACGTTGCGCATATCCATGATATCCAGCCACGGGACTTGGGGGTGACGGTCCCGGAACTGACTGGAGAGGGCTCGGGCGGCTTCGCCGATAATTTGGAGATGCCGCACCATCCAGTTTTGGATCAGCTCATCACTCCGAAATGCTTTCTCTCCTCGGGCTGCATACTTTTCAATGTGCGCGATGGCTTCGAGTATGTGCCGAAGGCGCGCGCGATCGTCCCTCATAGAGGCATGGCCTCTTTTAAGACCTGCTCACGGATGGAGTCCCGCAATCCCTTCTCCGTGACCACATCGACCCTTCGACCCAGCAGCTCGTTCAGTTCTCGCCATAAGCCGGCCAGGTCCAAAAGGCTCCGGCCCCGCTCCATCTCCACTAGAATGTCAATGTCGCTCCGGTCGTCCGCTTCCCCACGGGCAACGGATCCGAATACCCGGACGTTTCGAGCGCCATGCTTGGCGGCGATCCCGAGAATCGCCTCTCGCTTTTCCTTCAGGAGACCTTCAACCCCCATACCCCAACTCCCTAAGGTTCTTTCGTATTTGTATTTCCAGCTTCGCGCCTTCGGCGAACTGCTCGTCCAGCCTGGCCGTGAGGCGCTTCATCTTGTCCTCGAACGGTTCGTCGTCGGCCTCGACCTCCTCGGCGCCGACATAGCGGCCGGGTGTGAGTACGTAGCCGTGAGCGGCGATTTGTTCGGTGGTTGCGCTTTTGCAGAAGCCGGGGATGTCTTGATAAGCCCCCTCACCCTGGCCCTCTCCCCGAGAGGGGCGAGGGGATTTTATATTGCTTCCGCGCCAGGCGTGATAGGTGCGGGCGATCCGGGCGATTTCCTCGTCTGTCAGCTCGCGGTGAACCCGGTCCACCAGATGCCCCAGCTTGCGGGTGTCAATGAAGAGGGTCTCCAGCCGACGGTCGCGGAACTTCCCGCCGTTCTTGTTGCGCGCGAGGAACCAGAGGCAAGCGGGGATTGGCGATCCGTAGAAGAGCTGGCCCGGCAGGGCGATCATGCAATCCACCAGGTCGGCTTCGACGATGGCCTTGCGGATCTCGCCCTCGCCGGACTGGTTGGAGGACATGGAGCCGTTGGCCAGGACGAAGCCGGCCATGCCCGTTGGCGAGAGGTGGTGGATGAAGTGCTGCACCCAGGCAAAGTTGGCGTTGCCGGCGGGCGGTGTGCCGTAGACCCAGCGCTTGTCGTTGCGGAGCAGGTCGCCACGCCAGTCGCTGTCGTTGAAGGGGGGATTGGCCAGCACGTAGTCGGCCTTCAAGTCAGGATGCCGGTCGTTGTGGAAGCTGTCGCCGTGGGCGATCTGGTTGTCGATGCCACGGATG